>NZ_JADPUN010000142.1 GCF_015690345.1 Plantactinospora alkalitolerans
ATCCTTTACCGTTGACTCCGGCGAGGGTCGGAGCGCCGCCCGGGCGGGGCTCGGTGGCCGGTGAGGGGTCGCTGAGCGATCATCGCAATGAATTTTTTCCGGACGCGCCGCCGCTAACCGGGACTTTTCCGGCGGCCATCTCCGCGTTGACTCTTGCGGTGACCTGGCCACTAAGCATTAGTTTTCCATCGTGAACGAAACCCGGGGCGGCGCGGGCCGATAATGGCTGGATTGCGCAAGCCGGTCGTCGAGGTACGGCGCAGTCAGCGCCGGCGCCGGACGGTGTCCGCCTATCGGGACGGCGAGCGCGTCGTGGTCCTCATCCCCGACCAGTTCTCCCGGGCGGAGGAGAGCGAGTGGGTGGACCGGATGCTCGCCCGGCTCGCCGCCCGCGAGGAACGGCTCGGCCGGTCCGACGAGGAACTGCTGATCCGCTCCCGTCGACTGATCGACCGATATCTGCGTGAGCACGGTCGGGCCGCGCTGCCGGTCAGCGTCCGATGGGTGACGAACCAGAACGGTCGGTGGGGTTCGTGTACGCCGGCCGACCGGACCATCCGGATCTCGCACCGGATCCAGGAGATGCCGGACTGGGTGATCGACTACGTCCTGCTGCACGAGCTGGCCCACCTGGTCGTGCCGAGCCACAACGCGCGGTTCTGGGCCCTGGTCGGGCGCTACCCGAAGGCGGAGCGGGCCCGGGGCTACCTGGAAGGGGTAGCCGCGGCGGCCGGGATCGAACCGACCGACTGAAGCCACTTCGACGGGATCGAACGGACCAGCCGTAGCGCCGCCGGCCGGGATCGGATCCACCCGCCGGCCGAGTGCGGCGGGTCGGGCCGGCGACCGGGGCCGGGTGGTCGGCTAGGGTCGGCGGGTGGCCCGCCGTGTGATCGTGGTGATGCTCGGACCCGTCGTCTGGACGCCGCCGGGGACCGACCCGGCCCGGTGGCGCGCTGCGCTGGCCGAGGATGTGGTCGACCTGGTCGCCACCCTGAACGAGGTCGAACCCGCGATCGCCGCCACCCCCGCCGATCGCGGCCTGGCGGACGCGGTCGCCTGGCCCGGCATGCCGGTGTACGACCTGCCGGTCAACCGCACCGACGCCGCACTCGCCGCCGCGACCGCAGACGGGTACGACCAGGCCGCGGTCATCGTCGCCGACGCGCCCGACGTCCCCGGCCTGATCCTCGGCAAGCTCCTGCGCCCACTGACCAGCCGTACCGTCGCGATCGCCCCGGCGGCCGGACCGGGGCCGGGGCTGCTCGGCATCGCCGTCCGGCTACCGGCGCCGGACTGGCTGCCGGAGCTGGACCTGGACACCGCCGACGTCGGACTGGTGCGCGCCGCCGCGCCGCGACCGGCGGAGGTGGCGGTGACCCCGGGCTGGCGCCGGCTCCGGCAGCCGGCCGACCTCGCCACCCTCGACCCGGCGGTCGAGGGCTGGGACACCACCCGGGTACTGCTCGGCGGCTGAGCCGGCCGCTCGGGCTCCTGAGCAGCCGGCTACTCGGGCTTGCCGGGCTCGGAGTCGGGCTTGTCGGGCTCGGAGTCGGGCTTGCCGAAGTCGAAGTCGTCCAGATCGCCGAGGTCGAGCTGGGACCGGGCGAACGTCTCCGGATCGGCGAAGTCCTCTCCGGCCGGAAGCAGGTCCGGGTGCCCCCAGAGGGCGTCCCGCCCGGCGATGCCCCGATGTTCGGTGA
Source organism: Plantactinospora alkalitolerans (assembly GCF_015690345.1). Taxonomy (GTDB): domain Bacteria; phylum Actinomycetota; class Actinomycetes; order Mycobacteriales; family Micromonosporaceae; genus Plantactinospora; species Plantactinospora alkalitolerans. Next base: position 1,704 of record NZ_JADPUN010000142.1, read on the forward strand.
GCGCCGCCCACAACGTCGCCGCCTCGCGCAGCCGGCGGGGCCGCAGCTCCAGTCCGACCAGCGCCGCGAACGTCTGCTCCGCGGGACCTCCGGCGGCCCGGCGACGCCGGAACGCCTCGCCGAGTCGGTTCACGTTGGGCAGCCGCTCGGCCGCGGCGCTGTCCACGACGTGGCACACCCAGCCCTCGACCAGGGCGAGCGTGGTCTCCAGCCGGGTCAGCGACGCCTTCTGCGCCGGGGTGTCCTCCGGAGTGAAGATGCCCTCCATCGCCATCGCCTGCATCGACTCCGGGTTCGTCGGGTCGATCCGGCCCATCGCCTCCTCGATCGCCTCCCGGTTCACCGTGATCCCGGCGGCGTACACCTCGACGGAGCTGAGCACGTGTCCGCGCAGCCACGACACGTGCTGGAAGAGCCGCTGGTGCGCGGCCTCCCGCAGCGCGACGTAGAGGCGTACCTCGTCCTCCGGGAGTTCGAGGCCCTCGCCGTACGCCCGGATGTTGGCCGGCAGCAGTGCGGCCGTACCGGCGGGGCCGAGCGGCAGGCCGATGTCGCCGGCCGAGAGGACCTCGGCAGCCAGCGAACCGAGTGCCTGGCCGAGCTGGCCACCGAACAGGGCGCCGCCGAGCGTGGTGAGCATGGACTGCATCGGACCGAGCTGCGCCCGGGCCTCCGGCGGCACCAGGTCGCCCATCGCGGCGACCATCCGGCCGGCGACCGGATCGCAGAGCTTCCGCCACACGTCGAGGGTCTTGTAGATCCACTCGTTGCGGTTCCAGGCGATCGAGGTACGGATCCCGGACGGATGCGCCGAGGTGGGATCCAGCCACAGGTCGGCCAGCCGGAGCGCCTCTTCCACGGAGTTGCGCTCGTACGGCGTCACCGCCGGATCACCGGCGGAGGAGAGCTGGCTGGCGGCGACCTGGCGGGCCAGGTCCCAGTTCACGGGACCGCTGCCCGGCGCGGCGAGCAGTTGCTGCAGTTGCGCCATGAACTGCTGCATCTGCTGCGGGTCGTTGGGGTCGGGCGGCTGGCCACCCGGCAGGGCGAAGCCGAACGGAATATCAGGCACGCGTCCACGGTACGCGCGCCGCGCCGCAGCATGCCCGCCCAGGTGTCACGCCGAGGGCGAACCTGGGGTTCAGGTGCCGGACCGGATGGGGTGGCTCGGTACGCTTCCGCGTATGAGACGTCGCGGTGTCACGGTTCTGCTCGGCGCGGTGATCACCGCCCTGCTCAGTATCGGTGTGCTCGCCGCACCCATTCCGTACGTCGTTCTCGGACCGGGACCGACGGTGGACACCCTCGGCCGGAAGAACGACAAAGAGGTGATCCAGGTGTCCGGCACCGGGACCTCGACGTCGGCGGGACAACTTCGGCTCACCACCGTCGGGGTGCAACCCGACGTCAAACTGTTGTCCGCGATCGCCGGCTGGTTCTCGTCGGACGAGGCGGTGGTGCCGTACGAGCTGATCTACCCGCCCGGTCAGAGCGAGAAGCAGATCGAGGAGCGCAACGCGGAGGACTTCGCCGCCTCGCAGACCAGCGCCGAGACCGCGGCGCTGCGCGAACTCGGCTACCCGGTGCAGGTGGTGGTCAAGAAGGTCACCCCGGGGGCCGCGTCGGACGGGATCCTGAAGGTCGGCGACGTCCTCACCTCGGTCGACAACAAGCCGGTGCCGTCCGCGACCACCCTCACCGATCTCATTCGGAGCCGGCCGGTGGGCTCGCCGCTGGCGGTCGGCTACACCCGGGACGGTACGCCGGCCACCGCGACCCTCGTCAGCGCGTCCACCGACGGCGGACCGCCCCGGATCGGTGTCGAGATCGAGCAGAACCAGCCGCACCCGTTCGAATTGAAGATCGACCTGAGCGACATCGGTGGCCCGAGCGCCGGACTGATGTTCGCGCTCGGCATCATCGACAAACTCAAGCCCGAGGACCTCACCGGCGGAAAGATCATCGCCGGCACCGGCACGATCAACGACGAGGGCACGGTCGGCCCGATCGGCGGGATCCCGCAGAAACTGGTCGGCGCGAAGCGGGCGGGCGCGAAGTACTTTCTCGTACCGGCCGACAACTGCGAGGAAGCGCTTCGTAACGCACAGTCGGGACTGCCGATGGCTCGGGTGGCGACTCTCGGCGAGGCGCTGTCCGCACTGGAGACGATCCGGGCCGGAGGCCAGCCGACGCGCTGCTGACCCGCTGTTTCCGGGTCGATCCACTCCGCGATCGGCCCGGCATCCGACCGGGAAGCGTGGTCGGCCGAACCGCCGTCGCGGGTTCGGCTGACCGGGGCCGATCACACTCAGGAATACCCCGTAGTCTGGGTGCCTGATCAGAGCCGGTCATTTCCGAACGTGCGGAGCCAACAGTGGTTATGCGTAGCAGCCCCCTACCAAGAATGAGTCGGCGCGGTCGCGTCACGGTGGGTGTACTCCTCGGGGTGTTTCTGCTTCTCACCCTGCTCGGTTGGGGCGTCCAGGCCTGGACCGACTGGCTCTGGTTCGAAGAGGTCGACTACACCAAGGTCTTCTCCGGTGTGCTGGTCACCCGGATCATGCTCTTCGTCGTGGTGGGGCTGGCGATGGCCCTGCTGGTCGGCGGGAACATGTGGCTGGCCTACCGGCTGCGCCCGGTGCTGCGGCCGAACTCGCCGGAGCAGGTGACGCTGGAACGCTACCGATCGGTGCTGGCACCGCGGATCGGGACCTGGCTCGCCGCGGTCGGCGTGGTCGTCGGACTCTTCGCCGGTCTCTCCGCGCAGACCCGGTGGGGCCAGTGGATGCTGTTCCGCAACGCGCAGGACTTCGGGGTGAAGGATCCGGAGTTCAAGATCGACATTGGCTTCTACGTATTCCAGTTCCCGTTCCTGCGGTACCTGCTCGGCATCGGCTTCACCGCCGTGGTGCTGGCCGTGGTCGGCGCGCTGGCCATGCACTACATTTTCGGCGGCGTACGGCTCCAGGGCGTCGGCGACCGGATGACAAGCGCCGCCCGCGCCCACCTGACGTCGCTCGTCGCGGTGTTCGTCCTGCTCAAGGCGATCGCGTACGTCCTCGACCGCCGGGCCATGCTGCTGGAGTTCAACGAGGGCGTCAACCTCTACGGCGCCGGCTACGCCGACATCAACGCGTTGCTGCCGGCCAAGGAGATCCTGGCGTACATCTCGATCGTGGTCGCCGTCGCGATCATCGTCTTCTCCAACGCCGTGATGCGGAACCTGGTCTGGCCCGGGATCTCGCTGGCCCTGCTCGGCATCTCGGCCGTGGCGATCGGCGGCATCTACCCGTGGGCGGTGCAGACCTTCGAGGTCAAGCCGAGCGTCAAGGACAAGGAAGCCGCGTACATCGAGCGCAGCATCACGGCCACCCGGGACGCCTTCGGGATCGCCGGCACCATGATGGCGCCGTACAGCGCGGCCAACCTCAAGCCGCCGGCGACGCTGGCCACCGACACCTCGGTGGTGCCGAACATCCGGCTGCTGGACCCGCAACTGGTCTCCGAGACGTACACCCAGCTCCAGCAGGTGCGGGGCTTCTACGACTTCGGCCCGAAGCTGGACATCGACCGGTACCAGATCAACGGCGAGACCCAGGACTACGTCGTCGGGATGCGCGAGATCAACTATCTGGAGCTGACCGCGCAGCAGAGCAACTGGATCAACCGCCACACGGTCTTCACCCACGGGTACGGCCTGGTCGGTGCGCCCGCCAACCAGGTGGTCTGCGGTGGCCAGCCGTACTTCGTCTCCGGCTTCCTCGGCGAGAAGGCCGAGGAGGCGTGCTCCTCGGCGAGTGAGGCCCTTCCGGCCACCCAGCCGCGGATCTACTACGGCGAGCAGATGGACGGCAGCGACTACGCGATCGTCGGCCAGAGCGGCTCGGGCAACCCCGTCGAGTTCGACCGGCCGACCGGAAAGGACGGCGGCGAGCAGTACTACACCTACACCGGCTCCGGTGGGGTGGAGATCGGCTCGTTCGGTCGTCGGCTGCTCTACGCGATCAAGGAGCAGGAGCCGAACTTCGTCCTCTCCGGCGCGGTCAACGACTCCTCCAAGCTGCTGTACGTGCGTAACCCCCGGGAGCGGGTGGAGAAGGTGGCGCCGTTCCTGACCCTGGACGGCGACCCGTACCCGGCGGTGGTCGGCGGCCGGATCCAGTGGATCGTCGACGGCTACACCACGGCGGCCACCTACCCGTACGCGGAGCAGGTGAACCTCCAGCAGGAGACCGCCGACGAGCTGACCGGGCTGGGCACCTTCGAACTCGCCCGGGAGGACGTCAACTACATCCGGAACTCGGTGAAGGCCACCGTCGACGCGTACGACGGCACGGTGAAGCTCTACGAGTTCGACGAGACCGACCCGGTGCTGAAGGCCTGGAACAAGGCGTTCGGCGGCGACCTGGTGACCCCGAAGGCGGAGATCCCGGCCGACCTGGCGGCGCACTTCCGCTACCCGGCCGACCTGTTCAAGGTGCAGCGCAACCTGCTGTCCCGGTTCCACGTCACCGACTCGTCGGAGTTCTTCTCGGGGCAGGACTTCTGGGAGGTGCCGAACGTCCCCGACGCCCCGGACAGCAACGAGAAGCAGCCGCCCTACTATCTCTTCACCCAGCTTCCGGGGCAGAAGGAACCGCGGTTCCAGCTGACGTCGGCGGTCACCCCGGCCGGCCGGCAGAACCTGGCGGCACTGATCAGTGGGTCGTACCTGAACGGCCAGCCCCGGTTGGAGGTGCTGGAACTGCCCGACCAGACGGCCGTCTCCGGACCCGTTCAGGTGCACCAGAAGATGACCAACAACGCGAACATCCGGCAGGAACTGAACCTGTTGACCTCCAACCAGGCCCAGGTGCAGTACGGCAACCTGCTCTCGCTGCCCTTCGGCGACGGCATGCTCTACGTCGAGCCGGTGTACGTGAAGAGCAACCAGACGAACGCGTATCCACTGCTGCAACGGGTGCTGATCTCGTACGGCGACGGCGGTCAGTACGTCGTACTCGCCAACAGCCTGGAGGACGGCATCAAGCAGCTCGTCGAGCAGGGCAAGAAGGCCGGTGCGGAGACGCCGGCGAACCCGCCACCGCCGTCGAACGAGAATCCGGGCGCCACTCCGAGCCCGACACCACCGTCGGACACCCCTCCGTCGTTGACTCCGGCCCTGGCCGCCGCCGCGGCCAAGGTGCAGACCGCGATCGGTGAGGTCAAGGCCGCGCAGGCGTCGGGCGACTTCGAGCGGTACGGCCGGGCGTTGAAGGCGCTGGACGAGGCGATGACGGAGTTCCAGACGGCCCAGAAGGGCGGAGGCGGGGCGGCACCGAATCCGGCACCCGCGGGGTCACCGCCGGCCAGCGGCGGTACGCCGAGCCCGCCGGCCCAGTCGCCGGGCGGCTGAGCTGCTGATTCGTGAGCTCACCCGGCGGCGGCGAGATGGTCGCCGCCGGGTAACTCACCCCCGTTTTGATGGGGCCGGGCGGTGTGCGCTAGTGTTAACGAGCCGACGCGGGGTGGAGCAGCTCGGTAGCTCGCTGGGCTCATAACCCAGAGGTCGCAGGTTCAAATCCTGTCCCCGCTACAAACAGGAACACCAGATCAGAACCCGGTCCCGATGGGGCCGGGTTCTTGGTTTTCCTCCGGTCGTCGGCATCGGCCGCGTACTCTGATCAATCGGTGGAGGATGCCGAAGGCCATGGCCGGTTCGGTGTCCGGCCTGGCGCGACGATCTTGAAGTTGGACTTCTGTCGCAGTTGGGCTATGGTTCATCAGGCGACGCGGGGTGGAGCAGCTCGGTAGCTCGCTGGGCTCATAACCCAGAGGTCGCAGGTTCAAATCCTGTCCCCGCTACCACAGTGAACGGCCCGTCAGAGATCATCTGGCGGGCCGTTTCGCATGTCCCCTCAGAGCGGAACCTGGCGTTTCCGCGAATTACCTGGCGGAGGGAGTGGGCGACTCCGCACCGTGAACCTCGTCGGTCGGTTCGGTTTCCCGGCTGACCGACTCGGCCGGTCCGGATGGCCGCGTCCTCGGAGTGAGCAGCGAGGCCACCGCCCCGACCAGCGCCATCGCGATGGCGAGCCAGAACACGATCGTCAGCCCGTCGTGGAAGGGCATCGAGATCAGGTTGGGGAAGAACTCCCGGCCGATCAGCGCGTGCGCGCTCGCGGCCGGCAGCGCGTCCAGGATCTCCGGGCCGAGTAGCTGCTGGATCGGGTTGTAGCCGAGGAAGGCGGCGAAGAGCGTACCGACCGGTGGCAGCCCGGCGATGGAGTGCGCGGCCGAGTCCGGTACGCCCTGCGCGGTCAGCCCCGATTCCAAGGTCTGCGGAAGCGACCTGGCCAGCCCGGCGACCATCAGGGAGAAGAAGACGCCGATCGAGAGCACCATGCCGGCGTTCTGGAATGTCGCCCGCATCCCGGACGCCGCTCCGCGCAGCCTGGCCGGAACGCTGGACATGATCATCGCGGTGTTCGGTGCGGCGAAGAGGCCACCGCCGAGACCGTTGAGGAAGACCAGCGCGGCGAAGACCCAGTAGTTGAAGTCGCTCGGGATGAGCAGCAGGCCGGCGAAGGACACCGCCATCACCAGCAGCCCACCGGCGGCGAAGAGTCGCGCGCCGAACCGGTCGGAGAGCGCCCCGGCGAGCGGGCCGGCGGCGAGGAAGCCGATGGTGAGCGGAAGCAGGTAGATGCCGGCCCAGAGTGGGGTCTGTTCGTAGTTGTAGCCGTGCAGCGGCAGCCAGATGCCCTGCAACCAGATGATCAGCATGAACTGGAGTCCGCCCCGGGCGATCGAGCCGAGCAGGCTGGCCGCGTTGCCACCGGCGAAGGCGGCGATCCGGAACAGGTGTAGCGGGAACATCGGTTCCGCCACCCGGCTCTCGATCACACAGAACAGCGCGAGTACGGCGCCCCCGCCGAACAGCCCGGTCAGCACCCACGGGTTCGTCCAGCCCATCGTGTGCCCGCCGTACGGCTGGATCCCGTACGTGATGCCGGCGAGCAGCGCGGTCAGCCCGACGGCGAAGGTGAGGTTGCCCCACCAGTCGATCCGCGCCTCGACCCGTACCCGGTTCTCCCGCAGCGAGCGGTACGCCCACACGGTGCCGACGAGGCCGATCGGCACGTTGACCCAGAAGATGGAGCGCCAGTTCCATTCGGCGAGCAGCCCGCCGAGCACCAGGCCGAGGAACGAGCCCGCGATGCCGGCGACGATGTTGATGCCGAGCGCGGTGCCGCGCTGCCTGGCGGGAAAGACGTCGGTGATGATCGCCGCCGAGTTCGCCATCAGCATCGACCCGCCGACGGCCTGGAGTACCCGCCAGCCGATCAACCAGATCGCCCCGCCGCCACCGTCGAACGGGTCCAGCGAGAGTACGACCGACGTGACCGTGAACAGCGCGAAGCCGGCGTTGTAGATGCGTACCCGGCCGTACATGTCGCCGAGTCGACCGAGCGTCACCACCAGCACCGCGGTGACCAGCATGTATCCCATCAGCATCCAGAGCAGGTAGCTGACGTTGCCCGGCTCCAGCGGGTTCAGATGGACCCCGTTGAAGATCGCGGGCAGGGAGATCAGCACGATCGACGAGTTGATCGTGGCGAGCAGCATGCCCAGGGTGGTGTTCGACAGGGCGATCCACTTGTAGCGCGGATGGTCGGCGCCGGTCATTCCGGTCGGCTCCCTACTTCGGTCGAGGTCGAGGTCGAGGTCGGTGCCGACGCCGAGTCGGCGAGTCGATCCAGCACCCGTAGGGACAGCTCGATCGCGGCCCGTTCCTCGGCGGAGACTCCGTCGAGCAGGTGGGACAGCTTCGTGGCGCGGGCACGGCGACGGCGGAGTACGAGTTCGCGTCCCGCCTCGGTGATCGCGACCGTGACCACCCGCCGATCGCCCTGGTCGCCGCGCCGCTCGGCCAGCCCGTCCCGCTCCAGCCGGGTCACCAGTTGGGTCATCCCGGGCTGGGTCACGCCTTCGGCGACGGCCAGATCGGAGATCCGTTGCGGACCGAACTCCTCCAGCCGGTACAGCGTCGACGCCGCCGTGAGGCTCAGCCCGTCCGGCGTGGTGAGCCGGCGGAGCAGCCGCAGCAGGCGGTCGAAGCTGGTCACGGTGCGCAGCAGGTCCGCCTCGGCCGCGTCCGGCCCGTCCACCGGAGTTCGGGTCCTCATCGCGCCATTTTTACATCAGCGGCTTATAGAAGTAACTTATGATTCGGCCCACAGCCAGGTCAGAGCTTCGAACGGGCCGCGCTGCCTCCGGCCCGCCCGACGCTGGTCCGGTGGTACCGGTTTCGCACCGGTCGGCCCGCCGAACCGGGTTTCGTCCCAAACCCGGCCCGGTTACCGGCAGGACTTGCCTACAGCCCCGAGGATGGGGTTATGGAGATTCTCAGGAACTGGTGGGTCCGCCTGGGCGCAGTGCTCACGACGGCGGCTTTGACAGTGTTCGTACCAGCGGCGGCCTGGGCTTCGACCGGGCCCGGCGAGATGGTGGTGGAGGCGGCCCGGCGCCGCGGCCGGAGCAGCTTCGGTGCCTGGGGGCTGATCTGTTGCCTGGTCGTGGTCGGGCTGATCGTGCTCGCGCTCGTCGTCATCATGCGGAACCGCAGGTCGGGCAAGCGGGACTGACGGAACTCCAACGACCGACGCCGGGCCGGCGTCCCCCGACAGGGGGGCGGCGGCCCGGCGTGGGCACCCGGCTAGTACTAGCTCGTCAGCGCCGCGTTGGCCTGGCTGATGAAGGCCGCCGCCGCCTCCTTGGAGGTCGCCTGCCCGAACTGGACGCTCTCCGCCGCCTGGATCAGCAGCGCCTTGATGCTGGCGTGACCCTTCGGCGGCGGGACCGGGGCCGCGCCGAACCGCTCGGTCATGGTGGTCTCGAAGGCGACCGACAACTTCATGCTCTCGTCGGTCAGCGACTGCTCCACCGACTTCCGGACGTCCAGGTTGGCGCTCAGGCCCCGCTCGGTGCCGAGGATGCTGCCGGCCGTGGCGTCGTTGACCAGGAAGTCGATGACGTGGACCACGGTCTCCGGATGACGGGTGCCGCGGAAGCCGGCCCAGTAGAGCGACGCCCGGGCCCACTGGGCCTTGGGGTCGCCGGGATAGCTGACCAGACCTAGCTTGTCCTTGGTCAGCTTCTGCAACTCGGAGAGCTGGTTCGACCAGACGAACGAGGTCGCCGCCTTGCCACTGGCGACAAGCTGTTTGGTGACGTCGCCGGTGTTGGCGGGCTGGATCACCTCGGCCTTCGGCGCCGCCTTGCTCGCCCGCGCCCCCCGCCACAGATCGAACCACCGGGTCAGGTCACCTTCGGTGAACCCCACCTGCCGACCCCGGTACAGCTCCTTGTTCTGGGACCGCAGCCACAACCACAGTGCCTTGTAGTCGGCCGACGGGTCCATCGTGCCGGCGACCTTTCCGCCGCTGCGCTCGGTGACCTCTTCGGCCCACTCCAGATAGTCGGCGTAGGACATCCCGATGTGCGGCTCGGGCAGGTCGAGCCGGGCCAGCAGGCTCTTGTTGTAGATCAGGCCGGGAGTGTTCTCGGCCGCGGCCGCGGCGACGGTACGCCCGGTCACCTGGCTGGACTGGGCGAGACCGCTCGACAACTTGCGCAGGTCGAGCAGGTCGGACCGGACGTAGTCGGTCAGATCCAGCAGGATCTCGCGCTGCGCGTACTCGGTCAGGTAGTTGTCGTCGATCTGGAACAGGTCGGGAGCGTTGCCCGCGGCGGCCTCGGTCGACAACCGGTCGAAGTAACCGGCGTTGCCCTGCCAGGTGAACTTGAAGGTGACATCCGGATACCGCTCGGTGTAGATCTCCAGCGCCTGCTTGGTCAGCTCCGCCCGCCGCTCACCACCCCACCAGAAGACGGAGAGTTCGATCCGACTGTCCTTTGGAGCCTCGGCCTGCGCGGTGCAGCCACTCAGCACGGTCACCAGGACCAGCAGGGCCGCACCCAGTCGTCGGTTGATCCGACCTGTCCGAGACCCGCGGGCCGGGTGGGGGAGGGGAAGAGGCACGACAGCTCCTGACGACACCGGTCATCTGCGACGGGCAACCGGATCATTTACACAGCCAGCCTCGCCGGGTGTCAACGTCCGTCCGGCCGGGATCGCCCGCCCGGGTGCCCGGAACCGGTTCCGGGACCGCCCGCCCCGGAGCCCGGACCCCGGGGCGGAGCAGAGGTCGGGCCGAGCCGGAGCCGGTCGGGCGGCGTGATGTACTTGGGCCCGTGGAACTGCTGCATTCAGGCAAGGTCAGGGACGTGTACGCCGACGGCGACGACCTGATCCTGGTCGCCTCGGACCGGGTGTCGGTCTACGACGTGGCGCTGCCGACCCCGATCCCGGACAAGGGCAAACTGCTCACCGCGTTGTCGCTGTGGTGGTTCGAACAACTGGCCGACCTGGTGCCACACCACGTGATCTCGGCCAGCGACGTACCGGCCGAGTTCGCCGGACGGGCGATCCGGGTCCGTCGGTTGGAGATGATCCCGGTCGAGTGCATCGCCCGGGGGTACCTGACCGGTTCCGGCATCAAGGAGTACGAGAAGACCGGCTCGGTCTGCGGCGTACCACTGCCACCCGGGCTGACGGAGGCGTCGATCCTGCCCCAGCCGATCTTCACTCCGACCACCAAGGCACCCCAGGGCGAACACGACGAGGCGATCACCTTCGCCGACGTGGTCGCCACGGTCGGGTCCGAGACCGCCGAGCAGCTCCGCGAGATCACCCTCGACGTCTACCGGCGCGGTGCCGAGCTGGCCGCCGACCGGGGCATCCTGATCGCCGACACCAAGCTGGAACTGGGCTGGGCCAAGGACGGCACGATGGTCCTCGGCGACGAGGTGCTCACCTCCGACTCGTCGCGCTTCTGGCCGGCCGACTCGTACCAGCCCGGACGGGACCAGATGTCGCTGAGCAAGCAGTTCGTCCGGGACTGGGCGGTCGGCACAGGCTGGGACAAGACCGGGCCGGCCCCCGAGATGCCGCCGGAGATCGTCGACGCGACCCGGGCCCGCTACGTCGAGGTCTACGAACGGCTCACCGGCCGCCGCTGGTAGCAGCCGGAACGCCCGAGCCCAGGTCGTGCGCGGAGAGGAAACCGGCCACCGCCGCGGACCACGGATACCGTTCGGCCTGTCGCCGGGCCGCCGTCCGCCGTCGGTCGGCAGGGCGGTTCGCCAGCTCCAGGACGGCGTCGGCGTACGCCGGGCCCTCACCGGGCGCGGCCATCCCCGCCCCGCCGAGCACCTCCGGCAGCGCGCTCTCCGCGCTCGCCACCACCGGCGTACCGCTGGCCAGCGCCTCCAGCGCCGCCAGGCCGAACGTCTCCACGGGGCCGGGCGCGAGCACCACGTCCGCGCTGGCGAGCAGGCCCGCGAGCCGGTCGCGGTCGCCGACGTACCGGAGGAACCGGACCGGAAGGCCGTCCCGGGCCGCCACGGCCTCCAGCCCGACCCGGCGCGGTCCGTCGCCGACCACCACCAGGACGGCGGGTACGCCCCGGGCGCGCAGCGCGGCCAGCGCGGCCAGGGACCGCTCGGGGCGCTTCTCCGGCGACAGCCGACCGCAGTGCAGCAGCAGCAGTTCGTCCTGCCGGGCGTGCTCCGCGCGCAGCCGGAGGTCGTACCGGTCCGGACGGAAGTGTTCGAGATCGACGCCGAGTGGTACCTGAACCACGTTCCGGGCACCGATCCGGTGGAACTCCGCCGCCGCCCAGGAGGTGGTGCAGAGAACCCGGTCGTGCGTCCCGGCGGTCCCGGCGTTGAGCCGGTCGGCCAGCCTGCGGTGGCCACCGGGAAGCAGCCGGAGCAGCCCGTCGAGACTCTCGTGCGAGACCATCACGGTGCGGACGCCGTACCGCCGGGCCCAGGCACCGGTCCAGCGCAGGGTCGTCCGGTCGGAGATCTCCAGCCGGTCCGGGCGTAACCCCCGGAGCAGCCGGGCCAGCCGGCGCCGGTCGAGGATCACCCGGTAGCCACCCATCCCGGGAACGGCCGGGCTGGCCACCGTGACGACCCGGCCCTGTCCGGTCTCCTCGTCCGCGTCGCGGCGGCCGGGCACCACCAGCACGGACTCGTGCCCGGCCGCCGCGTAGCCGGTGCCGAGCTCCCGCAGGGCGGTACGCAGCCCGCCGGAGCTCTCGGTGACGAAGTTCGCCAGTCGGACGATCCTCACGCCGCGTCCTCGCTTCGCCTGCTCGTCCAGCCGGCGGCCTGCCGTGGCCGGAACAGCCGGCCGGGGCGGGGGAGACCGGTGGTCCGGGCGTCGGCGAGCACCGCCGTGTAGTGCCCGATCAGCTCGTCGCCGATCGCCGTCCAGGTCCGCCCGGCGACGGCGGCCCGACCCGCCCGGCCGTACGCCGTCCGGCGGTCGGGGTCGGCGGCGAGCCCGGCGATCACGTCGGTGAACGCGGCGGCGTCGTCGGGTGGCACCAGTTGACCCGTGCGGCCGGGCTCGACCAGGTCGAGGGGACCGCCGGCAGCGGGTGCCACCACGGGCAGCCCGCTGGCCATCGCCTCCTGCACGGTCTGGCCGAACGTCTCGTACGGGCCGGTGTGGGCGAACACGTCGAGGCTGGCGTAGATCCGGGCCAGTTGCCGGCCGTGCCGCGGACCGAGGAACAGCGCGTCGGGCAGGCAGCGCCGCAACGGTACGGCCGCCGGCCCGTCCCCGACCACCACCACCCGTACCCCGGACAGCCTGCTGGCCCCGGCGAGCAGGTCGACCCGCTTCTCCACCGCCAACCGGCCCACGTAGCCGACCAGAACCTCGCCGTCCGGGGCGAGTGCCCGGCGCAGCGCCGCACTGCGATGATCGGGATGGAACCGGGCGCTGTCGACGCCGCGCTGCCACAACCACACCCGCTCGATGCCGTGCTCGTGCAGCGCGGTCGCGGTCGCGGTGGACGGAGCCAGGGTCCGGGCCGCCGAGTTGTGTACCCAGCGCAGCCAGCGCCAGGCCGTCGCCTCGGTCATCCTGACCCGGTACGCGCGGGCGTACGCCGCGATGTCGGTCTGGTAGACGGCGACCGACGGCAGGCCCATCGACCGGGCCGCCGCCACACCCCGGGCACCGAGCACGAACGGGCTGGCCAGATGCACCACGTCGGTGCCGTGGGCACGCAGCGCCGCCGCCAGTTCCCGACCGGGCAGGCCGATCCGGAGCTGTGGATAGCCGGGCATCGGCACCGACGGCAACCGGACCACCGGGTACGGCAGAGCCGCGGTGCCGTCCCGCGCTCCGGACGACGGCTGCGGGGCGATCACCATCGGCCGGTGACCGCGCCGTACCAGGTGCTCGGCCACCCGGACGACCGAATGGGCCACCCCGTTGACGTCCGGCGGGAACGATTCCGTGACGATCGCGATCCGCATGGGCCCACGGTCGCGGAGGACCCCGCCGGGCAGGCCACGACATCGTGACGGGCCGGCGAACTGTCAACGACGAAGCGAGTCGAGCAGGGTCAACGGCGGAGCGAGTCGAGCAGGGTCAACGGCGGAGCGAGTCGAGCAGGAAGGTGCGGCGTTCGTCGGCGGTGAACGGGCGGCTGGTCCGAGCGCCGGCGGCGGCGAGGAGCCGGTCGACCGGGCCGCAGACGTCGCAGGTCCAGATCCGTACCGAGCCGTCGGAGTGCACGGTGGCGATCCGCTCCCCGTCCGGGGCGAAGCCGAATCCCAGCGGTCCCGGGCCGAGCGTACGCAGGGTGACCGGCTCGGTGGCACCGTCGACGGCCCACAGTTGGATCCCGGTGAGTTCCTCGCCACCGAGGATCGCCAGGTGCCGTCCGGCGGGCGTGTACGCGAGCCGGGTGGTGGCGGTTCCCTGACCGGCCGAGCCGAGCACGACCGTCGCGGCTCCACCGTCGGCAGGCCAGATCCGGATGGTGCCGTCCCGGCCGAGTCCGGCGACGGAGTTGCCGTCCGGGCTGAACGACACCGAACTCACCGGCTCGGTTCCACCGGACAGTGTCGCGACGGTGTTCCCGCCGACGGTCCGGACCCGTACGGTGCCGTCCTCGGCGCCGGTCGCCAGCCGAGCGCCGTCGGGACTGAAGGCCGCACCGGAGCCCGTCGGGGCCAACTCCACCGGGACAGGTCGGGCGCCGTCGACCTGCTCCCAGAGCCGGATGCCGTCGCTGCCGCTGGTCAACAGCCGGCGGCCGTCGGGACCGAACGTGAGCCGGCTCGCCGGACCGGCCTCGAACGAGGCGAGCCGTCGACCGCCGGGCCAGTCCCAGACCCGTACGGTTCCGGCCGAGTCGAGGCTGGCCAGCCGGGTCCCGTCCGGGGCGAAGGCGACGTCCATCGTCATCCCCGCGTGGCCGGAGAGCACGACGGGCGCGGCGGTGCTGCCTTGGTCGACAGGTGCGACGATGCTGCCTTGGTCGACAGGTGCGGCGGCGCTGCTCCGGTCGGCGGGGCCATCGGCCGGTACGGGCCAGATCCGGACCGTACCGTCGTAGATGCCGGCGCTGGCCAGGTGCCGTCCGTCCGGGCTGAACCGGGCGGCGTGCACGAGACCGTCGTGCGGGTGGGTGATCACCGGGTGGTAGCCGCCACCGACGTCCCAGGACCGGACGGTGCCGTCCGCACCGACGCTGACCAGGTGACCGTCCGGCGCCAGCGTGATCGCGCACACCGCGCCGGCATGGCCGCGCAGCGGAAGCGGCTCGGTGGTCCCGGTGGTGTCCCAGAACGCGATCACGCCATAGCTGTTCTTGGTGACCAGCCGTCGTCCGTCCGGGCTGAACACCGCCGGAAGTACGCCCCGGAGCCGGCCGAGCACCAGCGGCCGTCCTCCGCCGACGTTCCAGAGCCGCAGGGTGCTGCCCTCCGCGACGACGTTGTCCACCCCGGCCACCCGCCGGCCGTCCGGGCTGAACAGCAGCCCGTCGGCGCTGCCGGTGGACTCGGGCAGCTCGACCGGGGGCCGGGCCGGATCGGTGACGTCCCAGACCCGGGCCGGGGCGGCCAGCGTGGCCGCCGCCAACCGACGCCCGTTCGGCGACCAGGCCAGCGAGTACGTCCCACCACGCCCGCCGTGCGGCAGGACCCGGGCCCGGGGTGCCCCGTCGAGCGTCCAGATCCGGATCACCCCGTCCCCGTCCCCGGTGGCCAGGTGGCGACCGTCCGGGCTGAACCGCACGTCCAGGACCGGCCCGCGATGGCCGGGCAGCAGGATCGGTGCCCTGGTCGGGTCGGCGCTGTCCCAGAGCCGTACCTCCGGATGGTGGTGTCCGCTGGCCACCCACCGGCCGTCCCCGCTGATCGCCAGCGCGTGCATGTCCCTGCCCGGATCCGGCAGCGGTACCGGCGGCCGGGTGGGGGTGGTGGCGTCCCACCGCCAGACCGCGCCCTCCGGATGGGCGGCGACGACGTACCGGCCGTCGGGGGTCAACGCCGCGTTCTTCAACCGGGTGTCGAAGACCTGCCGGGCCGCCACGCCGCGCCAGTTCAGGGTCGCCTGCCGGAACACCGTCTCGGTCTCGGCGTCGGGGCGTACCTCGAACGCCCGCCGGGCCAGCAGGAACGCCAACTGCGGATCCCGGGGCATCTGGGCCCGCGCGGCCGCCACCAGTTGGCGGCGCACCGCCAGGTCCCGCTGGCCACGTGCCTGTCCGGCCTGGACGACCGCCACCGACGCCAGGACGGTCACCACCGCGACCACCACGGCCAGGGCCGCGCCGAGCAGCCGTCGACGACGTCGGCGTACGGCCGTCCGCTGGTCGTCGGCGTGCCGGCTGGCGTCGAGGAACTCCCGCTCCGGACCCGTCAATCCGGCCGGGTGTGCGTCCGCCCAGTCCTGGGCCCGGGACAGCGCCAACCCCCGGTACAGCCCGCCGGGGTCGTGACGCAGCGACCGCCACACCGCCGCCGCCTGGGTCAACTGCCGGTGCACCCGTACGCCGTCCAGGTCCTCCTCCAGCCAGCGGCGCAGTCGGGGCCACGCGTCGAGCAGGGCCTCGTGGGCCAGCCGGACCGAGCGGTCGTCCAGGGTGACCAGCCGGGCCTCGGCCAGCCGTTCCAGCACCCCCGCGGTCAGCGCGTCCGTCTCGTCCAACTCGGTCCGGTCCACCCGGCGGGCGGTCGGCAACTCGGTCCGGTCCACCCGGTGCGGGACACCCGGCCCGTCCTCGCCGATGCCGATCTCCACCATCCGGAGCAGTACGTGCCGGGCCGCCCGCCGCCGGTCGGGATCGAACTCCTGCCAGATCCGCTCGGCGGTCTGCGCGACCGCTCCGTCCACGCCGCCGGCCGCCCGGTAGCCGGCCAGCGTCACCGCGTTGCCCCGGCGCCGTCGCCACGCTTCGAGCAGCACGTGCGAGGCGAACGGAAGTGCCCCGGCCCGGTCGGCCACCTGCGCGACGATGGTGGAGACCAGGACGCCCTCGACCATCGCCCCGGCCCGTTCGGCCGGCCGGACCACGGCGTCCCGGACCTGTGCGGCGGTCATCGGACCGACCAGCACCTGGGCGTCGGTCAACGCCGCCACCAGCTCCGGCAGTTCGACGCAGTGGCCGTAGAAGTCGGCCCGGACCCCGAGCACCACCCGCAGCCGGCTGTCGGGCGCGGTCGTCGCGGCCAGCAGCGCCGTGACGAACCCGGCCCGCGCCGACGGGTCACGACAGAGCGTGAAGATCTCCTCGAACTGGTCCACCACCAGCCACAGGTCCGCCTCGGCGGCGGCGTGTCCGGCCAGCAGTTGGCGTACGGCGAGGTGCAGCCGGGTCGGGTCGGTGTCGAGGTCGGCCCGGAGTGCTCCGGCCGGAACCCGGAGCAGTCGGGCGAGGTGCACCGCCAACTCGCCGACCGGGTCGGGGCCCGGGGTGAGTACCAGCACCGGAGGCTGTTCCGGACGGGCCGTGACCGAGGGGACCAGTCCGGCCCGCAGCACCGAGGACTTGCCGCTGCCGGAGGCACCGAACAGTGCCACGAACCGGCTGCCCGCCAGTCTCCGCCGCAGGTCGTCGACGACGTCCTCGCGGCCGAAGAACCAGTCGGCCCGCTCTGGCCCGTACGCCAGCAGCCCCTGGTACGGCGCGTCGTCGTCCCGGCCGAGGGTGCCGGCGTTGCCGTCGCCGGGCAACTCCTCCCGGGCGATCCGCCGCCAGTGCTCCGCCCACTCGGTCGCGTCCCCGCCGCACGCGGCCACGTACGCCAGGGTGACCGCCAGGGTCGGCAGTCGCCGGCCACCGGCGGCCTCGGACAGCGTCGTCGCGGAGAAGTGGGCTCGCCGGGCCAGCTCCCGGTACCCCGGATGACCGGCCTTCTCCCGGAGCAGCCGCAGTCCGGCGGCGAACTCGATCACCGCCGGAGTCCCCGGCCCCAACTCGCCCTCTGGTCGCGGCACCGCACACCATCCGTAGGTCGATTCGTCCGGAGTTGATTGTCCGGGTCGCGGCCCCGAAGCCGGACAACGAGTCGGCGACTAGACATCTGGTCAGCGGGGTGCGACAGGCGCCCCACCAGCCAGATCACGAGGTGGTCATCATGTTGTCCCACTACGTTCCCGCGTCGATCCGCAAGCTTCTCGTCTCCTCGCCGAACGGCCCGCTCGCGGGGACGGCGCGGCGGAGCACCGGTCGGCCGGCCCGTCGGGTGGGGACGGTGGCGGTCCTGCTCGGACTGACCGCCGCCCTGCTCGCCGGAACCGCGTCACCGGCCAGCGCCGCGCTCATCACCGTCCGGGACGGCTTCGAGGGCACCCAGGCGGCGAACTGGAGCTTCAGCCACGTCGGGAACGGCACCGGCGGCCTCAGTTCGCTCCAGACCCACACCGGAGTCCGCGACGGATTCATCTCCATGCGCAGCGCCGGGTTCTCGTCGGTCGGCCGGCGGGTCCAGTTGCCGGCGACGACCAGTTGCACGGCCGGGATCTGGGTCAACCCCGTCCTGGCCACCCAGCAGATCAACTTCGAGATCATCGAGCCGAACAGTTTCAGGTACGTCGCGCTGAGGACGGTGGTGCTGAGCGGCAGCGCTCCGTACACCTTCGTCTCCACCCAGTGGAACCACGGCCCGACGAACGTCCTGGTCCGGGTCTCGCTGATCGGGAACAGCAACGGTACGCAGTTGGGCACCTGGGTCGACGACCTCGGCATCCTCTGCCAGACGTGACTCGGCGCAGGCCAGCACGCGGGTGCCGTCCCCCTTTCCGGGGGGCGGCACCCGCCACGTCGTGCGAGAAGGCTGCGGCTCGGACTCCCGCAGACTCAGACGACCACTGCCATGAACCGCATCTCAGCGAAGGGAACACGGTCCGTGGAGACACCGTCACGGCGTTCGGATGACATTGGTCGCGGGCCTGGCGTCGCCGCCCCGGTCCGGGAGCGTGACGTCCGAAAACCGCCAGGATTCGAGGTCGCGCGGTTGTTGAATCGAGGAGAGACACCAACCCGAGGAGCTGGCTTCGATGATGACGTACACGACGATGGAGAGTCCGCTCGGCGTCCTGCTGCTTGCTGGCTGCGAGCCGGCCGCAGGAGGTGCACAGGCGGCGCTCGCGACGGTCTCCTTCGCGGATGCCGTCGACCCGGCCGAGCGACCCGACTGGCGTTCCGATCCGTCGGCCTTCACCGACGTCAGCCGGCAACTGACCGAGTACTTCGACGGCGGGCGTCGCGAGTTCGACCTCGTCCACACCGCCCGGGGTACCGCGTTCCAGCAACGCGTCTGGGCGGCGCTCGACACGATTCCGTACGGGACCACGGTCAGCTACGGCGACCTGGCGGCACGGCTCGGCGTACCCCGGGACCGGATCCGGGCGGTCGGCGCCGCGATCGGGGCCAATCCGCTGCTGATCGTGCGCCCCTGTCACCGGGTCATCGGCGCGAGCGGCGCGCTGACCGGCTATGCCGGTGGGGTGGACCGCAAACGGGAGTTGCTGACCCTGGAGGGCGCGCTGCAACCACAGCTCGTCTGACGACCGCGCGCACAACGAGAGAAGACAATCATGATTTCGAGTACGTCGACACCGGTCGACCCACGGAACCGGTTGGCGACCGTCGACTGGGACGAGATCACCGCGCAGCTTGACGGGGTCGGCTGCGCGGTGACCCCGCAGCTCCTGCGCCCGGACGAGTGCGCCGGTATCGCCGGCCTCTACGACGAGGTGGAGCGGTTCCGGTCCACGGTCGACATGGCCCGCTTCCGGTTCGGCTCCGGCCAGTACCGCTACTTCGACCGGCCCTACCCGGACCTGGTCGCCGAACTGCGGGCGGCGTTCTATCCGAGGCTGCTGCCGATCGCCCGCGACTGGGCCGCCCGGCTCGGTCAACCGGCCCCGTGGCCGGACAGCCTCGACGAGTGGCTGGACATGTGTCATGCCGCCGGGCAGCGCCGGTCCACCCCGATCCTGCTGCGCTACCGCGCCGGAGACTGGAACGCCCTGCACCGCGACCTGTACGGGGACCTGGTGTTTCCGATGCAGGTGGTGATCGGCCTGGACCGGCCGGGCCTGGACTACACCGGCGGCGAGTTCCTGCTCGTCGAGCAGCGTCCCCGGGCCCAGTCCCGGGGCACGGTGACGATGCTGCCGCAGGGCCACGGACTGGTCTTCACCACCCGTGACCGGCCCGTACGGTCGTCGCGGGGCTGGTCGGCGTCACCGGTACGCCACGGCGTGTCCACCGTCCGGTCGGGGTTGCGGCACACCCTCGGTCTGGTCCTGCACGACGCGGCGTGATCCCCTGGGCGCGAGTGGACCTCGGATCAGTCCTCGTCCTCGACCCAGCCGAGGCTGCGGTCGACGGCCTTGCGCCAGTTGCGCAGCTCCCGGTCCCGGTGTGCGGGATCCATCGCCGGCTGCCACTGGGCGTCCTGGCGCCACTGCGCCCGCAGCGTCTCCAGGTCCGGCCAGAAGCCGACCGCCAGGCCGGCCGCGTAGGCGGCGCCGAGGCAGGTGGTCTCGCTGATCTGGGGGCGTACCACCGGCACGTCCAGCACGTCGGCGAGAAACTGCATCAGCAGTCCGTTCGCGGCCATCCCGCCGTCCACCCGGAGCCGGCGCAGCGTCACGTCCTCCTCGGCGTTCATCGCGTCGACCACCTCCCGGGTCTGCCAGGCGCTGGCCTCCAGCACGGCCCGGGCCAGGTGTCCCTTGTTGACGTACCCGGTGAGGCCGGCGATGACCCCACGCGCGTCGCTGCGCCAGTGCGGTGCGAAGAGCCCGGAGAACGCCGGTACGACGTAGCAGCCGCCGTTGTCCTCGACGGTACGGGCCAGCTCCTCCACCTCCGGCGCGCTGGAGATCAGGCCGAGGTTGTCCCGTAGCCACTGGACCAGTGACCCGGTGACCGCGATCGCCCCCTCCAGGGCGTACGTCGCCGGCCGGTCACCGATCCGGTAGCCGACGGTGGTCAGCAGTCCGTGGCTCGACGACACCGGACTCTCCCCGGTGTTGAGCAGCAGGAAGCTGCCGGTGCCGTAGGTGCACTTGGCCTCGCCGGGACGGAAGCAGGTCTGGCCGAACAGCGCGGCCTGCTGGTCGCCGAGCGCGCTGGCCACCGGTACTCCGTCCAGCACACCGCCGGCCGTGCCGTAGACCTCGGCCGACGAGCGGATCTCCGGCAGCATCGCGGCCGGGATGCCCAGCGCGTCGAGGAGTTCCGGATCCCAGTCGAGGGTGTGCAGGTTCATCAGCAGGGTCCGGCTGGCGTTGGTCACGTCGGTGACGTGCCGTCCGGTCAACTTCCAGATCAGCCAGCTGTCCATCGTGCCGAACAGGACCTCGCCGCGCTCGGCGCGGTCCCGTAGACCGTCCACGTTCTCCAGCAGCCAGCGCAGTTTCGGTCCGGCGAAGTAGGTGGCCAGCGGCAGTCCGGTCCGCTCCCGGAAGCGCCGCTCGCCGTACTCCGACTCGAGGCGGCGCAGCAGCGGGCCGGTCCGGGTGTCCTGCCAGACGATGGCGTGGTGCACAGGGCGACCGGTGGCCCGGTCCCACACCACCGTGGTCTCCCGCTGGTTGGTGATGCCGACCGCGACCAACCCGTCGGCGCCGATCGACGCACTGGCCAGCGCCTCCCGGACGACCTGCTCGACGGCGGCCCAGATCTCCTCGGCGTCGTGCTCCACCCACCCGGGCTGCGGATAGATCTGCCGGTGTTCCCGTTGGGCGACCGAGACGATCTGTCCGGCGGCGTCGAAGACGATGCACCGGGAGGAGGTGGTGCCCTGATCGATCGCGGCGACGTACTGATCGGCCATTCGCAGCACCGTACCCGGCGTCGTGGCCCGCGTCACCCGACGAGCGGGTCGGGCTCCGGTCCGCCGAGGCTGGCGCTGATCTGTACCGTCGTGCCCTCGGGGCCGCTTCGGACCAGCATCTCGTCGCTGAGCTCGCGGGCCAGCCACAGCCCCCAGCCGCCGGCGACCTCCGGCGCGGGGCGCCGCCGGTCGCCGAGCCGGTCGGAGTCGATGCCGGCGCCGGTGTCGGAGACCCGGCAGTACAGGGTGCCGTCGGTACGCCACAGGCGCAGCCAGCCCTGTCCGCCGCCGTGCCGGACGGCGTTGGTGATCAGTTCGTTGACGGCCAGCACGAAGTCGTCCAGGCGGGTGCCGGTGAGCCCGGCCGCCTGGGCGTGGGAGGCGACGGTGTGTCGGATCGCGGTGACCTGGCCATGATCGAAACCCTCGGCGAGCAGCGGAGCCGACCCATTGGGCACAACAGTGGCCGCTGGGAGGGGATCTACGTCGCTCATGGCCCGTCCCGCCCGCTGGTTGTCGAGTCCTTTCGTGGCTTTCCCACCCTACGTCAGGGTATGTAGCGGCGCATCAGAGCCACCCTCGGGAGACGGACGGTGGATCGGCCGGTGGCGTGGGTCGTCCGGAAAGCGAAAGCTGTGGGATGGTCGGTGCGTGGCGCAGTGGTCGGACGACGGGCGGGGCGGGCGCCGCCGTGATCCGCCCGGCAGCCTGCAGGCGCCGCTGTGGCGGGCCATCGCCGTCTACCGGTTCGCCGCCCTGACGTACGTCACGGTGCTGGCCGTCCGGAACCTGAGCGACTACGCGTTCCCGGTGGCCGGCGGCGTGGTGCTGTTGGCGATGACCAGCTGGACCGTGTACAGCGGATATGCGTACGCCGATCCGTCCTGGCGCCGCTGGCCGCTGCTGCTGGCCGACCTGGCGGTGACGCTCGCGGTGATCCTGGCCGCTCCCCGGGTGGTCGGTCCGAAGATGCTGGACGCCGGGGTGCCGCCGCTCAGCGTCGCCTGGCTGGCCGGCCCGGTGCTGGCCTGGGCGGTCTCCGGCGGGCGGCGGCGTGGCGTGGTGGCGGCGCTGATTCTCGGCGCCGCGGACCTGGCCGCGCGGGAGAGGGTGGGCCAGTCCTCGCTGACGGGTGCGGCGCTGATGCTGCTCGCCGGTATCGCGGTCGGGCACGTGGTCCGGTTGGCGGTGATCGCCGAGGAGCGGTTGCAGCAGGCCGTCGAGTTGGAGGCCGCCACCCGGGAACGGGAGCGGTTGGCCCGGGGCATCCACGACTCGGTTCTCCAGGTGCTTGCCCTGGTGCAGCGTCGGGGCGCCCATCTCGACGGCGAGGCCGGTGAGCTGGCCCGGCTGGCCGGCGAGCAGGAGGCCGCGCTGCGTTCGCTGATCGCTACCGCGGCACCCGTCGAACTGGACCGGAAGGAGATCGACCTGCGGTCGCTGCTCGGCGGGTACGCGTCGCCGGTGGTGTCGATCGCCGCACCGGCGACGCCGGTGGTGTTGCCCGCAGGGGTCGCCGGGGAGGTCGCCGCGGCGGTGGGTGCGGCGCTGGACAACGTGGCGAGGCACGGCGGTGGGCGTGGCTGGGTCCTGGTGGAGGACGATGTCGCGGAGGTGACCGTCTCGGTCCGGGACGACGGGCCGGGCATCCCGCCGGGCCGGCTCGGCGAGGCCGTCGGCCAGGGCAGGCTGGGCGTGGTCCAGTCGATCAAGGGACGGATCTCCGAGCTGGGCGGCACGGTACGGATCAGTTCGATGCCGGGGGAGGGCACCGAAGTGGAACTGCGGGTGCCACGCAGCCGTGTCACGCCAGACGGCACCGCCGCCCCGGTCGACTGAGGATCGTCCAGGCGTCCAGGCGTCCAGGCGTCCAGGCGTCCAGGCGTCCAGGCGTCCAGGCGTCCAGGCGTCCAGGCGTCTGGGACGCCTGGACGTGGTGACGGACCGCCGATCATTCCGGACCGTGGTGACGGACCGCCGACTGTTCCGGGGCGGACGCCGAAGTTAGGCTCGGCCGGGTGAGCGACGAGACGGTGATCCGGGTGATGGTGGTCGACGACCATCCGATGTGGAGAGAAGGGGTGGCCCGGGACCTGACCGAGGCCGGCTATCTCGTGGTGGCCACCAGCGGTGAGGGCCGGCAGGCCGTCCGGGTGGCTCGGGCGGCCCGTCCCGACGTCGTCGTACTCGATCTCCAACTGCCGGACATCTCCGGCGTCGAGGTGATCCACGGCCTGCTGGCGGAGCTGCCCGGGGTACGGGTGCTGATGCTCTCGGCCAGTGGCGAGCAGCAGAGCGTGCTCGACGCGGTGAAGGCGGGGGCCACCGGCTATCTGATCAAGTCGGCCGGTCCGGCGGAGTTCCTGGAGGCGGTCCGGCGCACCGCCGCCGGGGACACCGTCTTCACACCGGGCCTGGCCGGCCTGGTGCTGGGCGAGTACCGGCGGCTCGCCGTCGCGCCCGACCCGCCGGGCAACGAACTGCCCCGGCTCACCGACCGGGAGACCGAGGTGCTCCGGATGGTCGCCAAGGGGGCGTCCTACAAACAGATCGCCACCCGGCTGGGCCTGTCCCACCGGACCGTGCAGAACCACGTACAGAACACGCTCGGCAAGTTGCAGTTGCACAACCGGGTGGAACTCACCCGCTACGCCATCGAACAGGGCCTCGACTGAACCGCCGAGTGGGGCCACCGAGGCTCGCCGGCCCCGCTGGCGTACGGCGGCAGGGCCGGCTCACGGCGGGGGCTGGGTCTCGTTGACGGCCAGTTCCTCCGCGCTCGCCCCGCCGCCGGCAGCTCCGGCGTCGTACGCGATGGAGTCGGTCTCGTCGTCTCCGCGGGCGCCCTGGTCCGGCTCCACCAGCCGGCCGACCGGCCCGCCACCCGGAGCGTCGCCCAGGATGCCGTGGTCGTAGATCGACACCGGTGAGCGTGGATCGGAGGTCGGTCCGGGATCCATCACGTCGGCGTCGAGCTGTGCCTCGGCGGCGGCCTCCTCGCTGTCCGCCTCGGCGGCGATCGCGGGGTCGACCGCGCCGGCGAGGGGATCGTCGACCGGACGTTCGGGCTGTTCCCGCGCGAGCTTGTAGTCCAGCGACTCGCCGTCCAACTGCTCCTCGGCGGTGTTGCCGAAACGGTCGATGGCCAGCGGGCGGTCGCCGGGAAGCGGCGCCGGGTCCGGACCGTCCGCCTCCCGGCCGGTGGCGACGTCGTCCCTGGCCGTCGAGTCGTCGTCGGCGGTGTCGGGCAGACCCTCCGCTTCTGGGTCGGACACGGGCGTCGGAAACTCGTCATCACGCATGACAGATCACTACCCGCTGCCGCCGCACCCGTAACCGGGTCAAGTCGGGTCCGAACACGGCCGGATTCCGGAACACGGCGGTTAGGCGGGGCCCGAACGGGGACGCAGGTGCCGGCGAGGTCTGTCGGATCCTCGGGGGGCGGGCCGTCGACGACGGACCGCCTGGCCGGTGGCGCCGGGCGCCCGGACCGGTTTGCCAGGTTTCCGCTCGGCCCGTCGTGGTTAATGGGAGCCTCTGATCGAACGGCCGTTTGCTCGTGACCCCCGCCTGGAGGTGACCCATGCGCGTTGGCCTCGTCTGCGCACACGCCGGCCCGCCGCAGGAGGTCCGCGGCCGACATGCCGGTACGCATCAGCACGTGGCCCGGTTGGCCGCCGAGCTGGCGGGACGAGGTCACGACGTAAGGGTGTACGAGCGGCTCGACCACCCGGATTCGCCTCCGACGAGTGAGTTCGAGGGTTATCGGCTGGAACGGGTGCCGGTGGGCCCGTCGCGGCGCACACCGACCGGCGAACTGGTGCCGTACGTGCCCGAACTCGGCCGCTGGCTGACCGACCGCTGGGCGGCGGACTGGGCGCCCGAGGTGGTGCACGGGCACTTCTGGATCGGCGGACTGGCCGCGGCCAGCGCGGTCCGGGACACGGTCATCCCGATCGTGCAGACCTTCCACTCGCTCGGCACGGAACAGTTGCGACACCTCGGGGAGCACTACGACGGGCCGGGACAGCGGATCCCGCTGGAGCTGGCGTTGACCCGGGCGGTCGACATGGCGGTCGCCCAGTCCACCCACGAGGTCGACGAACTGACCCGGATGGGGCTGCAACGGGCCTCGGTGACCGTGGTGCCCGCCGGGGTGGACGTCGAGTTGTTCGCTCCCGAGGGCGAGGCGATGCCCCGGGACCGACGTCCCCGGATCCTGGCCGCCGGCGGCCTGTCCCCGGGGCACGGACAGGAGGACCTGATCCGGGCGTTGCGACTGGTCGGGGACGTCGAACTGGTCATCGCGGGCGGCCCGCCCGCCGGCAGCCTCGACAACCACGCCGAGGCCCGCCGGCTGCGGGAGGTCGCGGAGGAGAACGGGGTCGCCGACCAGATCCGGCTGGTGGGTTCGGTGCCGCACGACCAGATGTCCGCCTGGTACCGCTCGGCCGACGTGGTGGCCTGCACCTCCCGGTACGCCGCCGCCGGCCGGGTGCCCATGGAGGCGATGGCCTGTGGCGTGCCGGTGGTCGGATACTCCCTGGGTGGCATCGCGGACACCGTGGTCGACGAGGTGACCGGCCGGCTCGTGCCACCTGGCGACGTACGCGGCCTCGGGGTGACCCTCCGCCGGCTGCTCGCCGCCGACGCGGAGCGGTTCGCGTACGGGCACGCGGCCGTGGACCGGGTGCGTTGCAGCTACACCTGGGACCGTACGGCGAGCGCCCTGGAGCGCCTCTACGAGCGGGTGGTGAGCCGGCGACAGCCCGCTGCGGGTTGACCGGGGACGGAACGGCTGCGGGTCAGCGTCGGGGAACCGGGGCGACCGGGCCGGAACGCCGTACGCCGGGCGCCGCCCGGTCCGGCAGCACCCGGCGACCGGAACGTGCCGCCGGTCGCGGGCGGGAGAGCTCCGGCAGATCCGGGCCGCGCTGTCCCGGGACCAGGGTGTGCTGGTGCTGGGGTTCGGCGTACCGGGTCAGCCCGAGCACCGCGACCAGGGTGACCAGGAAACCGACCCCCGCCAGCCACTCCCGACCCGGCCAGATCCGGTCGCCGAGCAGCAGCAGGCCCACGATCGCCGCCGGTACCGCCCCGGCGGCGTCCATCGCGGCCACCGCAGCGGTGGTGGACCCGCGCTGCATCGCGAGGCCGAGCAGCAACTGGCCGACGATCGAGTGGGCGATCAGCAGGTAGAGCAGTGGATCACGGGGCAGCGCATCGATCGATTGCACCGAGGCCAGCGGCCGGGCGGCCACCGCCGCGGCCGAGAACGCGAGCCCGGCGAGCGAGCCCAGCGCCACCGAACCCGGCGCCCCGTGCAGTCGTACGGCGAAGAAGCCGAGTCCACCGATCACGCCGAGCGCGACCACCAGCCCGATCACGCCGGCCGTGCCGAGTTGCCGGGACGGTGCCGGCTTGGCGGCCAGCACCAGGGCGGTGATCCCGACGAGGAGCAGCACCAGCAGCAGGATCTCGACGACCGGCAACCGCCACTTGAGCACCAGCACTCCGAGCAGGGCGGTGACGCCCAGCCCCGCCGCCACGCTCGCCTGGACCAGGAACAGCGGCAGGTCCCGCCGGGCCAGGAAGGCGAGGACGAATCCGAGCATCTGGCAGCCCAGCCCCACCAGGTAGCTGCGGTGTCCGACCAGCCGCAACAGCAGCCCCGGGTCGAACGTGTGATGCAGGGTCGTCCGGGTCGCCGCCACCGACTGGAGCAGATTGGCAATGCCGTACGCGGCGATCATCGCCGCGAGGAAGCACCAACCGGTGGAGACCACCTGGCGAGGATAGAGGCAGATCCCGCTCTCCGCTCGGTCGGCTAGCCGAGCCGATCGAGGAGATCCTGGTGCAGTTTCCCGTTGCTGGCCACCGCGCTGCCACCACCGGGGCCGGGGCGTCCGGCCAGGTCGGTGAAGGTTCCACCGGCCTCGGTCACGATCGGGATCAACGCGGCCAGGTCCCACAGCGACAGCTCCGGCTCGGCCATCGCGTCCACCGCACCCTCGGCGACCAGCATGTAGCCGTAGAAGTCGCCGTACGCCCGGCTCCGCCAGACCGTCCGGATGATGTCGAGCATCGCGTCGAGCCGGCCGCCCTCCTCCCAGCCGTTCAGGGAGGCGTAGCAGAAGCTGGCGTCGGCGAGCCGCCCCACCCCGGAGACCCGGATCGGGCTGGCGGCGGCCGGGTGCTTGCCCGCGTACGCCCCGAGGCCGGTGGCCGCCCACCAGCGACGGCCGAGCGCGGGTGCGGAGACGAGCCCCACGACCGGCGTATCGCCCTCCATCAGGGAGATCAGCGTGGCCCAGATCGGTACGCCCCGGACGAAGTTCTTGGTGCCGTCGATCGGGTCGACCACCCACTGCCGGGAGCCGCCTCCGGCCGGTGCGACGGAGGCGCCGTACTCCTCGCCGAGCACCCCGTCGCGGGGCCGGGTCCGGGCCAGGGTCGCCCGGATGGCGCGTTCCACGGCGGTGTCCGCGTCGGTGACCGGGGTCAGGTCCGGCTTGGATTCCACGTGGAGGTCGAGGGCCCGGAACCGGGCCATCGAGATCGAGTCGGCGGTGTCGGCGAGCATGTGCGCCAGGGACAGGTCATCCGCGTACCGGGCCATGGCGGGAAACCTACTCGATCGGGTCCGCGAGGTGCGTTAGCATCCCGCGCCGTGGCCTCCGAAACGGTTTCCGACGGAACTCCCGAGATATTGATCGGTCTGCTGGCCGAGCCAGACCGGCTCGCCGCGTTCGCAGCGGTGGTGCTCGGTGCGAGCGGTCCGGCGGAGGTGGCGGAGCGGACCGGGCTGCCCGCCCGGATGGTGGTGGCCGCGCTGCGCCGCCTGGAGTCCGGTGGCCTGGTCAGAACCGAAGGCGGCCGGACCGTCGCCCTGGTCGACGTCTTCAAGGAGGCGGTCCGGGCGCATCCGCCGACGCCACCGGACGCCGACGCGGATCCGGATCCGGCCGTGTCGACGGTGCTGCGGACGTTCGTCCGGGACGGCCGGATCGTCCAGTTCCCGGCCGCGCGGGGGAAGCGCCGGCTGCTGCTGGAGCACGTCGTGACGATCTTCGAACCGGGCGTGCGCTATCCGGAGCGGGAGGTCAACGCCCTGCTGCGGGCCTGGCACGACGACTACGCCACGCTGCGGCGCTATCTGGTCGACGAGGTGCTGCTGACCCGGGAGGACGGCGTCTACTGGCGCAGCGGCGGGCCGGTCGACCTCGAACCGGGCCCGTAGGCGCGGGCCGCCGCACCGGTCACTCGATCTCACCGGCCCGGGAGGCCAGCAGCCGGCGGTACGACGCCAGCCGGCGCGGATCGGCGTTACCCGCCGCCACCCAGGCGTCCAGGGCGCACTCGGTCTCGTCCGGGGTGTGCTCACAGTTGGGCGGGCACTCGACGGTCCCCTCGACCAGATCCGGGAAGCCGTGCAGCAGGCTCTCCGCCGAGACGTGTGCGAGTCCGAAGCTGCGGATCCCGGGCGTGTCGACGATCCAGCCGGGATGGGTCCGCTTGCCGCCGCCGCGTACCGGCGGCAGCCGTAGCGCGACGGCGCTGGTCGAGGTGTGTCGTCCCCGCCCGATCGCGCTGACCGTGCCGACCGCCCTGGCCGCCGCCGGGACGAGCCGGTTGACCAGGGTCGACTTGCCCACTCCCGAGTGGCCGACCATGACCGAGATCCGCTCGCTGAGCAGTTGGCGCACCTCGCCGAGGTCCACCGACGGCCCGACCAGCACGTGCCGCAGGTCCAGTTCCGTGTAGTAACCGAGCACGGCGTCCGGCGCCGCCAGATCGGCCTTGGTGAGGCAGAGCAGCGGCTCGATGTCCGCGTCGTACGCGGCCACCAGGCAGCGGTCGATGAAGCCCGTCCGTGGTGGCGGATCGGCCAGCGAGCTGACGATCACGAGTTGGTCGGCGTTGGCGACGACGACGCGTTCCAGCCGGCCCTCGGCGGTGGTCTCGTCGTCGTCGGCGGTGCGCCGCAGCACCGAGGTCCGCTCCGCGATCCGGACGATCCGGGCCAGCGCCCCGTCCGCGCCGGAGGTGTCACCGACCAGTGCGACCCGGTCGCCGACCACCACCGACTTGCGACCCAGTTCCCGGGCCCGCATCGCGGTGACCGTGCCGACCCCGCCCTTGGCACCGGCGCCGACCGTCAGGTCGTCCTCGGTCACGCAGGTGTAGCGACCGCGGTCGACGGCGATCACGAACCCGTCGACGGCGTCGGCGTGCTGGGGCCGGGTGCGGGTACGCGGACGTGACGAGCGACCGGGTCGTACCCGTACGTCGTCCTCGTCGTATTCCCGCCGCTTGCCCGCCAGGTCCGTCCCCCGTCTCGTTCCGCGGCGACAGCCAGCGACGGGACGAATCGGTCCCGGCTACTGGCGTCCGCCGCCGGCCACCATCGTTGACCATAGTGCCGGGAACTCCGGCATGGTCTTGGAGGTACACGCCACGTCGCTCAGTTCGATCCCCGGGACGGCCAGTCCGATCACCGCCGCCGCGTGGGCCATCCGGTGGTCGGCGTAGGTTTCGAAGAGCCCGCCACGCAGCGGCCGGGGACGGATCTCCAGCCCGTCGGCCGACTCGACGACGTCGGCACCGAGCGTCTGAAGTTCCCGGGCCAGCGCGGCCAGGCGGTCGGTCTCGTGGTTGCGGATGTGCGCCACACCGCGCAGCCGGGACGGCGAGTCGGCCAGTACGGCGAGCGCGGCGAGCACCGGGGTGAACTCGCTGACGTCGGAGAGGTCGGCGTCCAGCCCGTGGATCACGCCGGTGCCCCGTACGGTCAGCCCGTCGGTGCCGAGCGTCACCTCGCCGCCCATCTGCTGGAGCAGCGTACGAAGCGTGTCGACCGGTTGCAGGCTGCTGCGTGGCCAGCCGAGCAGGGTCAGCCCGCCCCCGGTGACCAGCGCGGCGGCGAAGAACGGCACCGCGCCGGAAAGGTCCGGTTCGATGTCCCAGCCGCGTCCGGAGAGCCGGCCCGGCTCCACCGTCCAGACGTTCGGGGTGCTGTCGTCGACCGCGGCACCGGCGGCCCGGAGCATCTGCACGGTCATCCGCAGATGTGGCGCGGACGGGACCGGTGGCCCCTCGTGCCGGACCACGATGCCGCGTTCGAACCGTGCCGCGCCGAGCAGCAGCCCGGAGACGAACTGGCTGGAGGCGGAGGCGTCGATGACCACCTCGCCGCCGGCGACCTGTCCGGCGCCGTGCACGGTCAGCGGCAGTCGTCCGCCGTCGGCCGCGTCGATCCGCAGACCGATCGAGCGGAGCGCGCCGACGAGCGGGCCGAGCGGGCGGATCCGGGCGTACGGGTCGCCGTCGAAGGTGACCGGTCCCTCGGCGAGACCGGCCAGCGGTGGCACGAACCGCATGACGGTGCCGGAGAGTCCGACGTCGACGTGGGCGGGGCCCTGTAGCGGGCGGGGCCGGATCAGCCAGCGGTCGTCGTCCACGATGGAGGCGTGGACGCCCATCGCGCGCAGCCCACCCGCCATCAGTTCGGTGTCCCGGGCGCGCAGCGGATGGCTGAGCGTCGAGGTGCCGTCGGAGACCGCGCTGAGCACCAGGGCCCTGGCGGTCAACGACTTGGAACCGGGCAGGCGCAACGTCGAACCGACCGGGTCGGTCGCGGTCGGCGCGGTCCAGGGTTGGAGCGGCCGGGTCGCCGTCAGATTCGCCACCGTTACAGTCTGCCCGGCGACCGGACCGGGCGGCCCACCGGCCCGGCCCTCCCGCTGCGCGGGACGGCCGAACGGACCGCGAGGCGCTAGCGTGGGCCCCATGTGCGGCAGGTACGCGACGACCCGCAGCGCGGCCGATCTGAGCGCGCTGTTCGAGGCGTACGACGACAGCGGTGACCGGTTGGTGCCCGACTACAACGTGGCTCCCACCGATCCGGTGCCGATCGTCCGGATCTCCGAGCGGGTGGGCGGTTCGGTGCTCTCCGTCGCCCGTTGGGGATTGCTCCCCTCGTGGGCGAAGGACACCCGGGGTGCCGCCCGCATGATCAACGCCAGGGCCGAGACGGTGGCCACCACCCGGGCGTACGCCCAGTCGTTCGCCCGGCGTCGCTGTCTCGTTCCCGCCGACGGCTGGTACGAGTGGGTCCGCCGGGACGGCGCCAAGCAGGCGTACTTCATGACTCCGCGCGACGGGGAGGTGCTCGTCTTCGCCGGTCTCTGGTCGGTCTGGCGGGGTGCCGGTGACCCGCTGCTCAGTTGCAGCGTGGTCACCATGGCGGCGCTCGGCGAGCTGGCGCTGGTGCACGACCGGATGCCGCTGGTGCTGCCCCGGCACCGTTGGTCCGACTGGTTGTCGGGCGACGATGCTGACCCGGCGGGGCTCCTCGCTGCGCCGTCCGCCCAGGCGCTCGCGGCCATCGAGGTCCGGCCGGTCGGCAGGGGTGTCGGTGACGTCCGGAACGACGGGCCGGAACTGGTGGCCAGGGTCCCGGCCCCGCCACTGGGAGCGTTACCAGAAGACCCGGTCTTATCGACACTGTTCTGAGAACGCTCCGGCACATTCGTGTGCACCGATTTGCCACTGTTCGGCATAGATCGTCGTACCGACTTTTCCACACCTTTGCTTGAAGCACTTGTCACCCCTCGTGTTCGTGCGATAGAACACAGCGCCGGCAGTGGGTGTCGGCTCGCACCGGGCGAGCGACGCTCATCGGAACATTGTCGGTCCCACGGGGGAGGTGGGTGAATGACACGGGCGCGGATGCCACGCCCGCACGAGGTTGCCATGGCGCGACGAGACCCGAGATTGCTCCGGGCGCTCACTGAGCGGCGGCTCGACGATGCCTGGCGAACCAGAGGGGTATGCCAGAGCGTGGATCCTGAGACGTTCTTTCCGGCACCGAGCGAACCGGCCGATTCGGCGGTCGCGTTGTGCCGGACATGTGACGTACAGGGGCCCTGCCTGGCCTGGGCGCTGGAGGTGGGTGACTGTCACGGTGTGTGGGGAGCGACCACGCCCCGTGAGCGACGGGCGATGTTGGTCGCCTGGCGGGATCAGGTGGAGCGTGACCCGGACGCGGCCGGCGACGCCGGCCCCCCGGTCCGGGACCGGCTACTGACCCTGATCCCACTCAGTACGAGTCGTCACTGAGCAAAGAGCACAGATCGCTGGTCGTCGGCCGTCGACCCCCGGGGGTGGGCCGTGGCCGACGACCAGCGGACGTCTTCGGCCGGGCCGGACCACGATCGGCGATATCCCGGTCGGACCTGCCATACAGTGACGCCGTGCGCCGCAGTGACGAGATCGACACGCCACGGGGGCCGGCTCGGGCGGACGTCGACCTGCCGCACTCCGAACCCGCGACCCTGCTGGTGCTCGGGCACGGCGCGGGCGGCGACGTGGACGCGCCCGACCTGGTCGCGCTCCGGAACGCCGCGCTCGGTGCGGGAATCGGGGTGGCCAGGGTCACCCAGCCGTACCGGGTGGCCGGTCGACGGGCACCGGCACCCGCCGGTCACCTCGACGAGGCCTGGACGGCGGTCGTCGGGGAACTGATGCGACGGCATCGCTCGATCCCGACCCTGGTCGTCGGCGGTCGATCCAGCGGCGCCCGGGTCGCCTGCCGTACCGCCGGTGCACTGTCGGCGTCCGGTGTCGTCGCGCTGGCCTTTCCGCTGCGTCCACCCCGGGCTCCGGAGCGGTCCCGGGCGGCGGAACTGGAGACCGGCCTGCCCACCCTGGTGGTGAACGGCGATCGGGACCCGTTCGGTGTGCCGTCGGCCGGACCGCGGATCCGGGTCGAGGTGCGGCCGGGGGAGCGGCACGACCTTCGACGTGACCCGGTGGGCATCGCCGAGGTGGTGGTGGACTGGCTCCGGGAGCGGGGCTGGACGGCCTGAGGACGCGGTGGGACGCCCGTTTCTCCGTACCGGGGTGATCGTTGCTCCTTCTGATGCCGGACACCGCACGGGTGATGCGAATCCACTGCGGCGCCCGGTTTCATCCTCCCAGGCCCTTCCTGGTCCCAGCGGTGGCGAGTCGAGCCGGATTGGCCGCGGCCGGGGCCAGGGACGGGCGGTGGTCGGAATGCCTCGCCGGTCGGACGGGTTACAACTCCCGGAAGCTACTGCGTACGAGGGGGTCTGACCGGTGTCGACCGAGACACGGAGCCTGGAGCACGAGCGGAACGCCGCACGGCGGCTCGACCTGTGGCGGAACGGACGGCCCGGCCCATCGCCGGCTGATCGGGCCGCGGTGAGCACCGGCACGACCCGAACGCAATCGCCGGGTCGGGTTTTCCGCGTATCCTCGGCGGGACAGCCGACTAGCGCCGCGGCGGTGGTGAAGGAGGCCGCTGCGCCGGTTCGGTATCGAGGCGAGGGAGACGCGCGGTTGACACGACCGGAGAAAACGGACGAGCGTACGGACGAGCGGCGGGCCCGGTTCGAGCGCGACGCGCTGCCCTTCGTCGACCAGTTGTACGCCGCCGGCCTGCGGATGACCCGCAATCCCGCCGACGCCGAGGATCTGGTCCAGGAAACGTACCTGAAGGCATTCGCCGCGTTTCACCAGTTCGAAGAGGGTACGAATCTCAAGGCGTGGCTCTATCGGATCCTGACCAACACCTACATCAACTCGTACCGTCGCCGGCAGCGTCAGCCTGTCCAGGCGCCCACCGAGGAGATCACCGACTGGCAACTCGCCGAGGCTGAGTCGCACACCTCCAGCGGGTTGCGGTCCGCGGAGACCGAGGCGCTGGACCGGCTGCCGGACAGCGACGTCAAAGAGGCGTTGCAGCAACTTCCGGAGGACTTCCGGCTCGCGGTCTACCTGACCGACGTCGAGGGGTTTTCCTACAAGGAGGTCGCCGACATCATGGGAACGCCGATCGGCACCGTGATGTCCCGGTTGCACCGTGGTCGGCGGAACCTGCGGAAGCTGCTTGAGCGTTACGCTGCCGAGCGGGGCTTTTCGTCCGCCCCGTCGACCAGGTCCGCAGCCGCTGGCCAGGAGGTGTGAGCAAGCATGAGTTGCGGTGAACCACACGAGACCGACTGCCGTGAGGTGCTCACCGAGGTCTACCTATACCTCGACCTCGAGTGCGCCGACGACCGGCGGAACCTGATCCGGGACCATCTCGACGAATGCTCCCCCTGCCTGCGCGAGTACGGCATCGAGCAGGAGGTCAAGGCGCTGGTCGCCCGGTGCTGCGGCAACGAGACCGCGCCCGCCGACCTGCGCGAGCGGCTGCGTCTCCGCCTCGCCGAGCTGGTCTTCGAGAACGAGTCCCGGGAGTACCTGGCCGACTGACGCCTCGGCCGGTCCCGTTCCGCCCCCTTTGGGCGGTGGATGGGACGGATCACCGGGCCGGGGCCGGGCCACCTTGACCGCACCACGCGATCGTCGATGGTCCCCTGCCCCGCCCGGTCCGTCCAGGCTCGGCTCCGCCGATGCTCAGGAGTTGGGGCGCTTGCCGTGGTTGGCGGCGCTCTTCTTGCGTGCCTTCTTCTTACGTGACTTCTTCGCCATGCTTGACCTCCCGTCTCTTCCGGCGAGCGGCGGCGGTCATTACGGTGCGCCGCCCTTGCTGTGCTCGCGCCGGGCAATCCTCCCATGGCGGCTCGGCCGGACCCGCCGAGGCCGAGCGGCTGGATCGCCGCCAAGGACCCGAGGCGGGCCGTCGCATGATTGGATACCGTTCGCAGGTATCAGTGACGACGAGGGGGGCCTGATGGCCGAGGAGATTCGCGCCGAGATGGTGGCCAACGTCTGGAAGGTCGTTGCCGCGGCCGGCGACTCGGTGTCCGAGGGCGACACGCTGGTGATCCTCGAGTCGATGAAGATGGAGATCCCCGTGATCGCCGAGTCCGACGGGGTGCTCCGGGAACTCGCCGTCAACGAGGGCGACGTCGTACAGGACGGCGACCTGATCGCCGTCATCGACTGACCGGCGTGGACGCGGAGGACCGGATGGCCACGCTGCTGGTCCGGCGTGCCGAGCCGGCCGACTTCGACGCGATCGCCCGGCTGACCGTTGCCGCGTACCGGGCGGACGGACAGCTCGCCGGCGAGTCCGGGTACGAGCGGACCCTTCTCGACGTGTCGTCCCGGTCCGACGCGGGTGAACTCCTGGTGGCCGTGGACGAGGCCACCGGCGAGGTGCTCGGTTCCGTCCTGTTCGTGGTGCCGGGCACCCCGTACGCCCAGTTGGCGGGGGCGGGCGAGGCGGAGTTCCGGATGCTGGCCGTGGATCCGGCGGCGCAGGGGCGTGGTGCCGGCGAGTCGCTGGTCCGGGCCTGCCTGGACCGTGCCACCGCCCTCGGCTGCCATGGCGTGGTCATCTGCACCCGCAGTTTCTCCGCTCCGGCGCACCGGCTCTACGCGCGGCTCGGCTTCGTCCGTACCCCGGAGCGCGACTGGTCGCCGGATCCGGGGGTGGACCTGCACGCCCTCCGGATCGACCTGGCCGGCGTGCCGTCCCCGGTGGCGGCGGAGGCGAGCCGGGGCTGATCCGGCGCGGAACGGCTAACTCCGCAGCGCGGTCCGGTCCTCGTCGGCTCCGGACGCCCCGATCCGGTCCAGCATCTCGTACGCGACATCGAGGGCGAGCTGCTTCCGCTGCTCGACGGTGATGTCCGGCCCGCGGAGCGCGAACGTGCTCCCGTGCACGGCGAAGATGGCCAGCGTCGCCCGGAGCTGCCCGGCGGGCGACGGGTCGGCGCGGGAGAGCACCGCGGCCATCTGCAGCAGCCGGTCCCTCATCATCTGTCCGGAGGACAGGTGCGTGAGCACCGTCCGGTTCTGCTCGAAGAACTGCATCACGGTGTGTCCCGTGTCGCCGAAGAACTCCTCCGAGTACCGCTGGAGTATCGCTCGGCGTCCGGCGGCGTCGGCCGGCTGATGCCCGGCCCACTCGATCAGCCCGTCCAACCGTTCGATCCGGTCGGAGACGAAGCTGGTGACGATGTCGTCCTTGCTCTTGAAGTGGTAGTACAGCGCGGCCTTGGTGACTCCGAGCCGTTCGGCGATCTCCCGCAGGGATGTCTTCTCGTATCCCTGCTCGGTGAACAGCTCGAGGGCCACGGCCTGGATGCGGGACCGCGTATCGCCTGTGCTGCCGGTCACCGGGACCACCTTTCCTAATCACTTGACGCGAACCAGGCATTCAACTTACCGTGCGGCAAGTAAGATAACTAGCCGGTCGGCAAGTAAGTGGTTCGCAACTCAGGGGGAGCGTAGATGACCACGACGGCGGAGGCGCCGGTAAGAGTCAACATCAGGGTGGTGCTCGGCGGCCTGATGATCGCGATGATGCTCGCGATGCTCGACAACATGATCGTGAGCACGGCACTGCCGAGGATCGTGGGGGAATTCGGCGGGCTGAACCACTTCACCTGGGTGGTCACCGCGTACGTGCTGGGCACCACCGTGTCCACGCCCATCTGGGGCAAGCTGGGGGACCTGTACGGGCGCAAGTCGGTCTTCCTCACCTCGATCGGGATCTTCCTGTTCGGTTCGGCGCTCTGCGGAATGGCCGGTTCGAGCCTGCTCGGCGGACCCGGCGACGGCATGATGGAGCTGATCGGGTTCCGCGCGGTGCAGGGCCTGGGCGCGGGCGGGCTCATGGTCGGGGTGATGGCGATCATCGGTGACCTCGTGCCGCCGCGGGAGCGGGGCCGCTACCAGGGCATGATCGCCGGCATCATGGCCATCGCCATGGTGGCAGGGCCGCTGGCCGGTGGCTTCATCACCGACCACCTCTCCTGGCGCTGGGCGTTCTACGTCAACCTGCCGCTCGGCGGGGTGGCGCTGGTCCTGCTGGCCACCCGCATGCACCTGCCGAAGTACCGCACCGAGCACCGGATCGACTGGCTCGGCGCCGCGCTGCTCTCGGTCGGCATCACCGCGATCGTCCTGGTCACCACCTGGGGCGGCAACGAGTACGACTGGACGTCCGGGCAGATCCTCGGGTTGGCCGTACTCGCCGTGCTGTCGCTGGTCGCGTTCGGACTGGTCGAGCGCCGGGTGTCCGAGCCGATCCTGTCGCTGGGCCTGTTCGCCAACCGCAACTTCGCGGTGATCTCGGCGATCGGCTTCCTGCTCGGGTTCGCGATGTTCGGCGCGATGAACTTCCTGCCGCTGTTCCAGCAGACCGTGCAGGGCGCATCGGCGACCAACAGCGGACTCCTGCTGCTGCCACTGATGTTCGGCATGCTGGTGGTGTCGATCGTGGTCGGCCGGACGATCACCAAGACCGGCCGCTACCGCGCCTTCCCCATCATCGGCGGCATCGTGATGACCGTCGGCATGGCGCTGCTGATGATGCTCGACGTTCACACGAGCAAGCTGGAGTCCTCGCTCTACATGGTGGTGCTCGGGGTCGGCATGGGCTTCCTGATGCAGACATCGATGTTGATCGCCCAGAACAGCGTGGAGCAGAAGGACCTGGGCGCGGCCAGCGGCGCGGCCACCTTCTTCCGGTCGATCGGCGGCTCGTTCGGTGTCTCGCTGTTCGGGGCGATCTTCGCCAACCGGCTGGCCGACTCGGCGGCCGGTCCGGCGCTGAGCGGCGGCGATGGCGCCGGAGTGGACCCCGCAGCACTACAGGGGTTGCCGACTGAGCAGCGGCTCGCCGTGCTCGGCGGCCTGGCCGACTCGATCAGTGGGGTCTTCCTGTGGGCGGTTCCGTTCGCCCTGGCCGTCGCGGTGCTGGCCTGGTTCATCAAGGAGATCCCGTTGCGTGGCTCACTGGACAAGCCGGCCGAGGGTGCGAGCCCGGAGGAGCAGGCGGAGACGGCGCTGGCCAGCCCGCCGGTGCGCTGATCCGCTGACGGTGTCGCCAGCCCTCGGGCTGGCGACACCGCGGCCGGCCGGCCGGCCGCGTCGCTCAACGCCGTCGGACGAGCCGGCTCCACATCCGGCTCCACATCCGGTGCCACAGTTGCCCGAACCGGCGGAGCCGGCTCGCCCGTGCGACGTTTTCCCGGGCGAGGAGCTGACGGGCGGCATCGACCGCGGCCGGCTCGGCCAACGGGGTGGCCAGGACAAGCTGGGCCAGTGACCGCTTGACCGAGACCGGCCGACGCCCGGCCACCTCGACCGCGTCCACCAGCCGCTCGGCCGCGACCCGGGCCACGTCGGTACGCACCGACGGGTCCACCCAGGCGGCGGTGACCAGGGCGAAGAGTGCCGCCTCGGTGATCCAGTCCTCGACGCCCCAGACCAGGTCGAGCAGTACCCGGCGACGGGTCGAGTCCGGCCACGGCTCGTCCGTACGGTGGTGCAGCAGGCCGAGACAGACCCAGACCTGGACGCAGCGCACCCACAGCGTCGGATCGTGCTCGGCCAGGGTCCGGCCCAGCTCGGTCGGCGGCGGCTCCGGCGGGTGCACGAGGAGACCCAGCAGGTCGTCGAGTTCGACGGTGGCGAGCCC
Organism: Plantactinospora alkalitolerans; assembly: GCF_015690345.1. Taxonomy (GTDB): domain Bacteria; phylum Actinomycetota; class Actinomycetes; order Mycobacteriales; family Micromonosporaceae; genus Plantactinospora; species Plantactinospora alkalitolerans. The sequence goes on from NZ_JADPUN010000142.1 coordinate 40,321, forward strand.
GACCGCCGCGTCGTAGGCGGCCGGCGGATGCGGCCACGCCGGATGGGCCAGGTGCCGGATCCGTTCCACCGCCGGGGCGGCCGGCTCGGGCAGCGTCGGCACGGCGTCCGTACCGTCGTAGCGCCACAGCCGACGGGCGACCGGCCGACGTGGCTCGCGCAGGTCCGGTGCGGGTGTCCGCTCGACCGTGACGGTCAGGTCGGCGGCCTCGCCGAGCGCGGTCCGCATCGCGCTCGGCGGCTCCAACTCGGTCAGCAGGAGATGTACGCCGAGGCCGGACTCCCCGGCGCCGAGCCGTTGCCGTACCGCCACGGCCACCTTCTCGGTCGCCGCCGGAACCCGGCCCAGCCACGGCTGACCGTGGCAGCACTCGGCGAGGTCGCTGTGTTCGTGCGAGTCGTCCGGATGGTCCCGCTGGAAGTCGGCGAGCGCCACGAGATGGTCGAGCGCACCGTCCCGTCGGTAGCGCAGCCGGTGACCGGTGTGTACGGCGCAGTCGAAGGACGGATCCCGGGCCAACGCACGGTCGATCCAGTCCAGGGCCTCGTCGAGCTGGCCGTGGTCGGCGAGCGTACCGGCGATGTCCGCGTACACCGAGAGGTCGTCCGGGTCGTGCTCGACCGCCCGGCGCAGGGCGGCGAGCGCGTCGTCGGTGCGCCCGGCGCTGCGGTAGGCGTAGCCCAGCCACACCTCGGAGAGCTTCGACGGCAACTCCCGGGTTCCCCGACTGGCCCACTCGACGGCCAGGGTGATCGCGCCGACCCGGCGGGCCAGTGCCGAGGACGCGCCGAGCAGCAGGCCGTGTCGCGGGTGCGCGGCCACCGCGTGCCGGGCCAGCCGCAGGTACGGCCAGAGGGGTTCCCGGGCGGTTTCCGGTACCGGATCGGGGATGCCGGCGCAGACCTGCATCAGGATCCGGGCGATCCGGTCCGGGTCGAGATGGCCGGGCAGCTCCGGAGCGCTGACCCAGGGCACACCGGCCCAGTCGGCGGAGGGGGCGTGCCCGGTCGCGGCGGCCAGCAGCTCCAGTCCGTCGGCGGGGCGCCCGGCGGCGGCGAGCAGGTGTGCCCGGGCCACCACCGTGCCGATGAAGGGGTGCTGGTCGAGCGGGAAGAGTTCCACCCCACCGCCGGACCGGGCGGCGAGCTGGGCGAGTGCCTCGTGGACCTCGGGCATCGTCGGCGCGTACGCGATCGCCCCGGCCAGGTGCCCGGCGGCGTGTCGCAGGTCGCCGTCGTCGAGCGCCAGCCGGGCCAGCGCCAGTTCGCCCTCGGCCGACAGCCGGGGGTCGTCCGTTCCCTCGGGCACCGAGTCGACCCTTCGCCGCACGTGGATTTTCCCCTGGGTTGGGGAGCCTAGGGCATGTGGACGGAGCGTGGTGATCTACTGCGCAAAGCTGCTCGTTCAATTGCCTAATTACCTTGAATCGTGCAACGCTGAGCATCAAACGCGCGGGTTTCGCGCATGAGGAGGTCATCATGGCGCAACCAGGAGCCGGCATGGCGGCGGACATCGCCGAGCAGCCGGAGGGCTTCGCGCGACTGCTGGAACCGGGATCCCTTGCCGCGATTGCCCAGGTGGCGGCCGTGATCGCCGAACGCCGACCCCGACACGTGGTGTTCACCGCCCGGGGCACCTCGGACCACGCGGCGCTCTACGCCGCCTACCTCGCCGAGATCCGGCTCGGCCTGCCGGCCGGGCTCGCCTCCCCGAGCACGATCACCGTCTTCGGCGCCCGACCGGACCTGTCCGAGGCGCTCGTCGTCGGGGTCAGCCAGAGCGGCGGCTCACCCGACCTGACCGAGGTGCTCCGGGTGGCCCGATCGGCCGGGGCGCTGACCCTGGCGGTGACCAACGCGCCCGACTCACCGCTGACCCAGGCGGCGGAACTCTCCATCGACGTCGTCGCCGGGCACGAGCGGGCCGTCGCCGCCACCAAGACGTACACCGCCGAACTGCTCGCCCTGCTGCTGCTGGTCGAGGGGATCCGGGCCGGGAACGGCGTACTCCCCGCCGACGAGCGGGCCGCACTGGAGACACTGCCGGAACTGGCCCGCCGTACCCTCGCCGATCCGGTTCCGGGTCAACTGGCGCCCCGCTACCGCTTCGCGGACCGGATGGTCACCACCGGCCGGGGGTACGCCTACCCGACCGCCCGGGAGGCGGCGCTGAAGCTGATGGAGACCTCGTACCTGCCGGCGCTCGCCTTCTCCGGCGCGGACCTGCTGCACGGCCCACTGGCAATGACCGACCCGGACGTTCCGGTGCTCGCCGTCGTCGGTCCCGGGCTCGGCGGTGGAGCCATGCGGGACGTGGTCACCAAACTCGGCGAGCGCGGCGCCGACCTGGTCGTCGTCGGACCGTCCGAGATCGACGGCGCCGCCGCACACCTGACGGTGCCGGAGGTCGACGAGCGGTACGCCCCGATGCTGGACATCCTGCCGGTGCAGCGGCTCGCCCTGGCCCTGGCCCTGGCCCGGGGCGAGGACCCCGACGCCCCACGCGGCCTGAACAAGGTAACCGCCACCCTCTAACCC
>NZ_JADPUN010000213.1 GCF_015690345.1 Plantactinospora alkalitolerans
CCCCGACGAAAAGTAACCCCCGCACCCCTCGCCGCTCGCTCGCTTCGCGTTGAGGGAGGTTAGGAAGGGGCCCTTCCTATACAGAAAGCGATAAGAAGGGGCCCTTCCTTACCGCTCTGCCGCGCAGGACGACGGCGCGGGGAGTGTCGAGCTGGCGGAGGTCGGTTCGGGGATCTTCGGCGTAGACGGTGACGTCGGCGGGGGCGCCAGGGGTGAGGCCGGGCAGGCCGAGGTAGGCGCGGGCGGTCCAGGAGGCCGATCCGAGCGCGTCGTGCGGGCGTACGCCGGCGGCGACCATCGCGCGGACCTCGTCGGCGACCCGTCCGTGCGGCCGGGTGTCGGTACCGGCCAACAGGGTGACTCCGGCCTCGGCGGCGGCGGCCACCAGCGGTCCGTGGGCGGTGGCGCCGCCGACGTACCAGCGTCGGTGCGGTCTGTCCGGAGTCGCGCGCCGCCGCTCGAGCGATGCGGTGATCACCGACAGCGTCGGGGTCAACGCGGTGCCCTGTTCGGCCATCCTGGCCAGCAGGGCCGGGTCCAGACACATGCCGTGTTCCAGCGAGTCCACCCCGGCCGCCACCGCCGCCGTACCGCCCGCTGCCTGCTGAGAGTGCACGGCGACGCGACCTGCCACGGCGTGGACCGCGTCCACCACGGCACGCAGCACCGGCACCGGTACGGGTTCGTCGTCCAGATCCCAGTCGGCGATGATCTTCGCCCATCCGGTCCGGGCGGCCTGTGCCGCGGCGACCCGGGGCAGCTCCGCGTGGTCGACCCGGTGACCCCAGCCGTCGAAGAACTGACCGTGCTGGGCGATCCACGGTCCGGCGTGTACGGCACGCGGCAGCTCCGGATCGACACCGAACCAGTCCGGTGGCTCTCCGGCCAGGCCGGGCGAGCGGATCAGTGCCACGCCGGACTGGGCGTGCCGGCGCAGGTCCTCGCGCAGCAGCTCCTCGTCCAGCGGATCGCCGGGCAGTTCGGCTCCCGGATGGGTGTGCGCGTCGACCAGGCCGGGAAGCAGCCAGCCCTCGGCGACCAGTTCGGCACCCCGGACCGGGTCGGTGGTCCAGCGGTCCCCGTCGGCGTACAGGTCGACCCACTCGCCGTCGGGCAGGGCGTGGCCGCGTACCCGCAGGACGGTCATCGCGGCCGACCGGCGTGTACGGCGCTCGGAGCCTGCTCGGCCGGACGAAGCGAGGTCATCGCCGACCACCCTACCGCCCGACGCGCTGACCTGCCGTGGTCGGTCAGGAGACCAGCAGCAGGGTGCCGACGGTGGCGGCGGTGCAGCAGATCGCCAGCACCAGTCCGGTCGCCATGAACTTGCCCAGCGGCACCCGTACGCCGTAGGCCGCGCAGCGTTCGTACCAGATCAGGGTCGCGAGGGAGGCCCACGGGGTGGCCAGTGGACCGACGTTGGTGCCGATCAGCAGGGCGAGCAGTTGGGTGTGGTTGGCGAACGGCACCACGGCCTCACCGGCGACGTACGCGGGGAGGTTGTTGACCACGTTGGACAGGACGGCGCCGGTGGCACCGGCCCGGAACGCGCCGGTCGTACCGGGGTCCGTGCCGATCAGCGCGCCGACGAGGTCGTTCAGCCCGTACCGGCCGACGGTCCGGAGGACCAGGAACAGGCCGGTGACGAAGATCAGCAGCCGCCACGGGACCAGGGCCAGGGTCAGCCGCTCGCGGGCGCGTACCGCGAAGCCGACGATGACGATGCCGGCGGCGATCGCCGAGGCGAGCCCGATCTCCACCCCGAGCAGGATGCCGGCGACGAAGAGGAGGCAGGCAGCGAAGGCCGTACGGTAGAGCACCAGGTCGGCCGGGGCCTGCGGCGCTGGCGGCTCGAACCGGTCGGCTCCGCGCTGTCCCCGCCGCCAGTACCAGAACCACAGCGCCGCCATGGTGACCGCGATCGCGACGAGTTGGGGCAGCCACATCCGGCCGGCGAACGGTACCGGCTCCAGTCGGACCCGGTTGGCGGCGAGAATGTTCGTCAGGTTCGACACCGGCAGCAGCAGGCTCGCCGTGTTGGCCAGCCAGACCGTGGTCATCGCCAGCGGCACCGCCGGGATGCCCAGCCGGACGGCCAGCGCCAGCATCACCGGGGTGAGCAGCACCGCCGTGGTGTCGAGGTTCAGCGCGATCGTGGTGACCGACGCGAAGAGCACGCAGAGCAGGAACAGTGCCAGGTAGCTGCCCCGGGCGACGCTGGCCAGCCGGCCGGCGATCACGTCGAACACCCCGGCGGTGGCGGTCAGCTCGGCCACGATCACGATCGTGCCGAGGAAGAGCAGGATCGGCATGATCCGGGTCATCGTGTCGTCCGCCTCGGGCACCGGCAGGAGACCGGTCAGGAGACAGATCAGCCCGACGGCCAGCAGGCCGATCGAGATCCAGTCGAGCACGCCGAGCCGGCCCAGCCAGCCCGGCCGGGAACCGGGCGGGCCGCCGGACGAGGTCGGCGGGGAGTGGCTGGCGGCAGGGGACGGGCCGTCCGGGTCGATGCCCACGAAGCAGGATCTTCGCACATGCCGCCGGGCGGGATTCCGACGGCGGAGCGCAGCGTGCCGGCTCCGCAGGGACGGCCACCCGACCGCCCGCCCTGCATACTGTCCAAGTGGTAGGTCGCGTGCAGCCAGGCCGGGCCGAGCGGCCCATCGACTTTTTCATCAGCTACTCCCCGGCGGACGAGCGCTGGGCGACCTGGCTCGCCTGGGAGTTCGAGGCCGCCGGATACCGGACGATGCTGCAGGCCTGGGACTTCGTGCCCGGCACCAACTTCATCGACTTCATGGACCGGGGCATCCGGGAGGCGGCCGTGGTGGTCGCCGTCCTCTCCGAACGGTACCTGCGCTCCACCTACGGCAAACTGGAGTGGCAGGCCGCGCTGCGGGCCGACCCGACCGGCACCGGCAACAAGCTGGTGACCGTCCGGATCGAGGACTGTCCACTGGACGGTCTGCTGGCCACCATCACCTACGTGGACCTGGTCGGCGTCGCGGACCCCGCGCAGGCCCGGGGTCGGGTGCTGGACCGGATCCGGCAGGCGCTCGACGGTCGGGCCAAGCCCGACCAGCAGCCGCTCTTTCCGCAGCCCCGGTCGGCGACGACCGGAGCCGGCCAGCTACCGGAGCCGGTCGCGGCCGGGCTCGGACGCCGGCCACGATCCCGGCGTACGCCGATCAACCCGCCGCAGTTTCCGCCGGCTGCCGGTGCCGCGCCGGGTACCCGCACCGCGCTGACCGTGCTCCAGGTGGCCGGTCCCCGGTTCGGTCGCGGAGTGATCGAGCCCGGCGCCCCGGTCACCCCCGGCGAGCTGCAAGAGAACATCATGGGCGAGCTGACCCTGCTGATGAACGACGGTGTGCCCCGACCCGACCTGATCGTGGTGGCCGGCAACCTCACCGAGTCGGGTAGCGCCCGGGAGTTCGAGGACGCGCTGAGCTTCCTCACCGGCCTGCGGGTACTGGTCGGGGTGGAGCCGCACCGGCTGGTGGTGGTCCCCGGCGCCCGGGACATCACCCGGGCCGCGAGTCGGGCCTACTTCGCCACCTGCGAGGCCGACGACGTCGACCCGCAGCCGCCCTACTGGCCGAAGTGGCGGCACTATGCCCGGCTGTTCGACGAGGTCTACCAGGGGCTGGAAGAACCGATCTTCGACAGTGAACAGCCCTGGACCCTGTACGCCGTACCGGACCTCCAGGTGGTGGTGGCGGGGCTCAACTCCACCATCGCGGACAGTCACCGTGACGAGGACCACTACGGGCACCTCGGCGAGGCCCAGGCAAGCTGGTTCGCCCAGTGGCTGCGCCCGTACCAGCAGACCGGCTGGCTGCGGCTCGGGGTGATGGCGCACGATCCCGGCGACGCCGGCCCGTACGCCGGAGGCCTGCTCACCGGCCCGGAGTCGCCGCTGCGCGACGGCGCCAACTTCGGCCGGCTGGTCGCGCCGATGCTGAACCTGCTGATGTCCGGGGCCGCGCCGTCCGGCGGGGCGGCCGAGACGGCGGTACCGGTCGCACCGCCGGTCACGGACGGACGCGCCCAGGTGCTCCGGCTCGGCCCGACCGGCCTGACCCGCTGGGTGCTCGGCCGGCACGACCGGTACGACGCCGGCGAGGAGATCCCCCGCCGCTGGTCCCGGGTCGAGGCGACCTTCGGCACCGCCGGCCCGGCCCAGGTGCCCGGCCAGCGGGTGTCCGGGCACGACGAGGGCCCGGCCCAGAGTTCCGGGCCGGCCGGTCCGGGGCAGGGCGTCGACGACCGGGCGGAGTTCGGGGCGGACGGCCCGGACCAGCGGCCCGACCCGGCCGAGGAACTGCTCGACCGGCTGGCCGAGGTCTGCGAGGCGCGGCACGACCGGGTGTTGATCCGGCGGGTCGGCGGGCAGCGGGCCGGGGCACAGCCGGTCGGCGAGCGGGCCGGTGACCTGCCGCACCTGTTCCTCACCTACCGCGAGGACGGCGTGGTCCGGCAGCAGCGGGTCGGGGTGAGCCTCGGCCAGCCGACCCCGGCGCAGGTCGACGCCTTCGCCCGGCGGGTGCACGCCGCGAATCCGGAGATCAGCTCGGAGCTGGTCTACGACGGCCCCCGGTTCCCCCGCGCCCAGTACGACGACGCGCTGCGCCGGGGTGTCCGGGTGCTCAACCTGACCGAGTTCCAGGGCCTGCTGGACCTGCGCGACTACGTCGCGGCGCAGACCGCCCGGTTGCAGGCCGACCAGCTCTACCCACCCGGCCTGTACGTGCCGCAGCGCTACCGCCATCTCGTCGGCGGGGAGCAGGGCGTCCAGGAGGACGTGGTCGAGGAACTGCTGCGGATGATGAACGCCCCGGACGGCCGGTTCGCCCTGGTGCTCGGCGACTTCGGCCGGGGCAAGACCTTCGCGTTGCGGGAGCTGGCCCGACGGCTGCCGACGGCCGCGCCGGACCTGATCCCGATCCTGGTGGAGCTGCGCGCACTGGACAAGGCGCACTCGGTCGACGGGCTGGTCGCGGCCCACCTGGCCAACCACGGCGAGCAGGTGATCGACCTCAAGGCGTTCCGGTTCATGCTCCGGCAGGGGCGGATCGTGCTGCTCTTCGACGGCTTCGACGAGCTGGTCGCCCGGGTCACCTACGACCGCGCGGCGGACCATCTGGAGGCGCTGCTCCAGGCCGCCGACGGCAACGCCAAGGTCGTGGTCAGCAGCCGTACCCAGCACTTCAAGACCAACTCGCAGGTGCTCACCGCCCTCGGCGAACGGGTCGGGCTGTTGCCGCACCGCCGGGTGCTCAACATCGAGGACTTCACGCCGGGGCAGATCCGCACCTATCTTCGACACCGCTACGGCGGCGACGAGCAGGCCGCCCAGGACCGGATGGACCTGCTGCGCGGCGTACAGGACCTGCTCGGGCTCTCCCGCAATCCGCGGATGCTCGGCTTCATCGCCAACCTGGACGACCGCCGGCTCGCGGCGGTGGCCGGGACGAGCGCCACGTTCAGCGCGGCGGCGCTGTACCGGGAGATCCTCCAGTCCTGGCTCGACTTCGAGGAGCGGCGGACCCAGGGGGTGCCGGGTGCGCCGGTCAGCCTCGGCCAGGCGGAACTCCTGGTCGCGGTGACCCGGCTCGCACTGCGGCTCTGGGAGAGCGGTGAGTCCTACCTGCGACTGGCGGAGATCGCCGAGGTCGCCGAGACGCTGACCGACCTCGCCGAGTACCGGCTGTCCCGGCAGCAGGCGACGCACGCGGTGGGCGCGGGCAGCCTGCTGGTCCGTACCGACGAGGGGTTGTTCGGCTTCATCCACGCCTCGGTGGTCGAGTGGCTCGTCGCGAACGACCTGGCGGAGCGGCTGAACCGGGGCGAGGCGCCGCTGGCCCTGACCCGCCGGCCGTTGTCCCAGCTCACCGTCGACTTCCTCTCCGATCTGGCGAACGCCGCGCGCTGCGAGGAGTGGGCCGGCCGGATCCTCGGCGACGAGACCGCCAACGAGACGGCGCGGGCGAACGCGCTCCGGCTCAGCGCCCGGTTGCGGCTGCCGTCCCGGGCCGACCTGCGGGGCGCCTCGCTGCGCGGCGAGGATCTCTCGCATCGGGAGCTGGCCGGCGCGGACCTGAGCGAGGCGGACCTCAGCGACGCCCGGCTGGTAGCCACCAACCTGCGCGGCGCGAACCTGCGTGGTGCCCGGCTGGCCGGCGCCCGGCTGGACCAGACCAACCTGGTCGACGCCGACCTGCGCGGTGCGGACCTGACCGGTGCCCGGTTCCTCCGGGCCGACCTGCGCGGGGTCGCGGTGCTGGGTAGCAGTTGGCATCGGGCCTCGCTGATCGACGTGCAGGCCGACCGGGCGCTGCTGATCGCTCCGGAACTGCGCGGCGCGGTACTGGCACCCGGTCGGCCGGTGGTGCCCGGGTTGGCGCCACCGGCCGTCGGCGTCGCGTACGGCTTCGAGGTCGGACGCATCCCGGACCCGGTGGCGTACGGCCCGGACGGCACGACGCTCGCGGTGGGCAGCGACGACGGCGGGGTGCTGATCTGTGACACCGCGTCCGGGCTGCCGGTCCGGACCCTCCAGGGCCACCGTGGCCGGGTGTACCTGGTGGACTACGACATCGCCGGGCACCAGTTGGTGACCGCGTCGGCCGACCTGACCGTCCGGCTCTGGGACGCGGACCACGGTGACCTGCGGCACGTGCTGGAGGGCTTCCGGGACTGGGTCTGGCCGGTGACGGTGGACCGGTCCCGGGGCATGCTGGCGGTCGGCGACGCCGCCGGTACGGTCCGGGTCTTCGACACCGGCACCGCCGAGCCCCGCCACGAGTTGACCGGGCACGCCCCGCCGATCTGGACCGCCTCGTTCAGTCCCGACGGGACGCTGCTGCTGGTGGGGGACAGCGCCGGGGTGGTCCGGGGTTGGGACCTGGGCACCGGCACCCTGCGCTACGAAAAGCGCGACCCGGAGGTCGGTTACCGGCTCCAGATCAGCACGGACGGCACCCTGCTGGCCGTAGCCGGGCAGGGCGGCCGGATCCGGATCAGCGACATCCGTACCGGCGAGGACCGGGTGGTGCTGCGCGGCCACGAGGCGGACGTCTACGCGCTGGACTTCGATCCGACCGGGACGCTGCTGGCCTCCGGGGACATCCAGGGTTCGGTGCGGCTCTGGGAGCCGACGACCGGCCGGGCCGTCCGGACCCTCGACCGGCAGACCGGGGCCATCTACAGTGTCCGGTTCAACGGCGCCGGGGAGACGCTGGCCGCTGCCTCCAGCGACGGCGGGGTCCGGCTGTGGGACGTGCCGACCGGGCAACTTCGGCACGAGTTGAGCCGGCACCGGGGTTCGGTGTGGCCGATCGCGTTCCACCCCACCGAGGACCAGTTGGTGACCAGCAGCAACGACGGCACCACCCGGCTGTGGGACGTACGCTCCGGTCAGTGCCAGCACACGTTGCGCGGGCACGGCCGGCGGGTCACCTCGGTGGCGTTTCGGGAGGACGGGTCGATGCTGGCCAGTTGCGGCAACGACGGCGTGGTCCGGTTGTGGGACCCGCGGGGCGGGCGCTGCGTACGGCAGATCGCGGGTACGTCGGACCGGTTGATCTCGGCCGTCTTCTGCCCCGGTACGCCGGTTCTCGCCGCGGCCAGCGGTGACGGTGGCGTGCACCTGTGGAATGTGGAGACCGGTGTGGACGAGCGGGAGCTCGACGTGGACACCGACCACGTCTGGGCGGAGGCGTTCAGCCCGGACGGGGACGTGATGGCGACCGCCAACGACGACGACACGGTGCGACTGTGGTACCGCACGACCGGTCGGCAGATCGGCACGCTGAGCCCGCACCGGGGGCGGGTCCGCTCGGTCGCGTTCAGTCCGGACGGTCTGACGATCGCGACCGGTTGCGACGATCGGCTGGTACGGCTCTGGGACGCCGCGTCCGGTACCTGCCGGCACAGCCTGGAGCAGCACACCGACCGGGTCTACGCGGTGGTGTTCAGCCCGGACGGTGGGCTGCTGGTCAGTGCGAGCAACGACGGCACCGCCGTGCTCTGGGACACGGTGACCGGTGCCCGGGTGCGGGTGTTCACCGAGCACACGGGTCGGCTCTGGACGGCGGCGTTCAGCCCGGACGGCAAGCTGCTGGCAACCGCCGGTGACGATCTGGCGATCCGGTTGTGGGATCCCCGTACCGGGCGCCGGCACGGGTCGCTGGGTGGGCACAGCCGGCGGGTCTGGTCGGTGGCGTTCAGTCCGGACAGTACGCTCCTGGCCAGCGCCGCGGACGACGGCAGCGTACGGCTGTGGGACGTGGCCGATCCGGAGCACGCGCAGCCCCGGCTGACCCTGCTCGGGCTGCCGGACGGCTGGGCGGCGCTGAGCCCGGACGGGCGGTACAAGTTGGAAGGTGACGCCGCCGGCCAGTTCTGGCACGCGATCGGCACCTGTCGGTTCGAGACCGGTGAGCTCGACGCCTACCTCACCCAGGTCCGCCGGCTGCCGGCCGACGCACCCTTCTAGACGGTCTGGCCGCTAGACGGTTTCATCTTTGGACGGTCTCACCCTGCCGATTCTCCGGAGTTTCGCCGCATCGCCTCAAATGGCGGTATAACGGGACTAACAGTGAATTTCCGGCACGGCCGGTCCTCGGCGTGCCGCGACTCGCGAAAGGCTCGACCATGCGACCGCTTCGGGTCCTGCGGATCATCTCCCGGATGACCATCGGTGAGGCTGCGCCACAGGTCAGCGCGTTGATGCGCGGCCTGGACCCGGACCGGTTCGAGCAGCGTCTCTACGCCGGGCCGGTCGAGGCGGGTGAGCTGGACTACCGGCGGCTGGGTGCCGCCGACGTGCCGGTCCGGGTGCTGCCGGCACTCCGGCGCTCGGCCCGGCCGGTGGAAAACCTCCGGGCCCTGACCGCCCTGGTCGCGGCGATCCGCCAGTTCCAGCCGGACCTCGTGCACACGCACGACCTGCGCGGCGGTGTGCTGGGCCGGCTGGCGGCCGCGACCTGCCGGGTGCCGATCCGGGTGCACAGTTTCCACGGTCATCCGCTGCCCGGCCCGCTGCCGTCGCGAGGGCTCGCCCGGCTCGTCGGGGGCGCCGAGGCGACCCTGGCGTGGACCAGCCATGCCCTGATCGCGGTGGGCGCCCAGGTCCGGGACGACCTGCTCGCCGCCCGGATCGGACGACCGCACCAGTACACCGTGATGCCGCCGGGGGCGAGCCTGTCGCCCGTACCGGACCGGGAGCGGGCCCGGCGGGCGCTCGGGCTGACCGGAGCCGGCCCGGTGGTGGCGTACGTCGGCCCGGTCACCGCGGTCAAGCGGCTCGACCGGATCCTGGCGGTGGCCCGGACGGTCCGGCGCAGCATGCCCGATGTCCGGTTCGTGGTCTGCGGTGACGGTGACCGGCTGGCCGAGACGACGGCCCAGGCACTGGCCGAGGGGCTCGGCATCATGTTCCTGCCCTGGCGGCTGGACGTGGAGACGGTCTACGCGGCGGCGGACCTGGTCCTGCTGACCTCGGACCAGGAGGGAATTCCACTGGCACTGATCGAGGCCGGGCAGGCCGGTCGGCCCGTCGTCGCCACCGACGTCGGCGGCACCGCCGAGGTGGTCCGGCACGGTCGGACCGGACTGCTGTGCGATCGCCGGGACGCGGAGGGACTGTCCCGGGCGGTGCTACGGCTGCTCGGCGACGACTACCTGCGTACCACGATGGGTCGGGCGGCGCTGGCCGAAACCCGGGAGGCGTTCGGTACGCCCCGGCTGGTGGCGGCCACCCGCGACCTCTACCACCGGCTGGCCATGGCCCGGGGCTGCTGGCCGACCGAGCACGTCGATCCGGTGGCCGCGTTCGCCCGGGCCCGTTGACTCGACGCCGCCGTCCGGGGTTCGGGGCCGCCGGCTCAGAGTTGTTCGACGTTCGGGCCGGTGCACCGGTTGCGGCTGTCGAAGACGTAGGAGGCGGTGCGGGTGACCGACTCGTAGTCGACGCCGTCGTGGTCGGTGACCACGACGACCGCGTCGGCCGTCCGGACCTCGGCCTCGGTCGGCTCCACGACCGCCACCCAGGCCGGGATCTGCTGCGGGTCGGCGTGTGGCTCGACCGCCCTGACCCGCGCGCCGAGGGCGTGCAGACGATTGGCCAGGTCGACCGCGGGCGAGTCCCGGAGGTCCCCGGTGTTCTTCTTGTACGCCAGGCCGATCATCAGCACGGTGGCGCCGTTCAACGGCCGACCTCGGGTGTTGAGACCGGCCATCACCCGCTGGGCCACGTACTCGGGCATGGTGTGGTTGATGTCGCTGGCCAGCTCGATGAACCGGAACTGTCGGCCCAGCCGCCGCTTGACCTGCCAGGAGAGGTAGCAGGGGTCGATCGGCAGGCAGTGCCCACCGGTCCCCGGTCCGGGTGTGAACGACATGAAGCCGAACGGCTTGGTGGCCGCCGCGTCGATGGCCTGCCAGATGTCGATGCCCAGTTGGTGGCTGAACACCGCCAGCTCGTTGACCAGCGCGATGTTGACCTGGCGGAAGGTGTTCTCGATCAGCTTGGTGAGTTCGGCGACCCGGGTCGAGTCGACCGGCACGGTCCGCTGCACGATCTGGCGGTAGAAGGCGTCGACCCGGGCCAGCGCCGCCGGGTCCATTCCGGAAACCACCTTCGGAGTGTTGTCCAGGCGCCAGGTGGGATTGCCGGGGTCGATCCGTTCGGGGCTGTAGCCGAGGTGGAAGTCGCCCGGGCTGCGCAGCCCGCTGCCCTGCTCCAGCAGCGGCAGCAGCAGTTCCTCGGTGGTGCCGGGATAGGTCGTCGACTCCAGGATCACCGTGGCGCCGGGCCGCAGGTGCGGCGCCAGTGCGGTGCCGGCCTGCTCGACGTAGCTGAGGTCCGGCACGCCGTCCCGCAGCGGGGTCGGCACGCTGATCACACAGACGTCGAAGTCGCTGGCGTCGGCGTAGTCGCTGGTCGGCAGGTACCGCCCGGTCGCCAGTGCCTGACCGAGCCGCAGGTCGGAGATGTCCTCGACAAAGGACTCCCCGATGCCGAGTCGCTTGATCCGGGTCGTGTCGAGGTCGAGCCCGACGACATCGAGGCCAGCCTCCACCGCCGAGACCGCGAGCGGGAGACCGACGTACCCCTGACCAACGACAACCAGCTTTTCCCTGCTCATGCGGGCTCCCAACGTACAGAATCGACGTGGTGCACACCTTAGGGCGATTTATCGTTGATCACCTTGAAAACAAGGATAAAGGCAAGTATTTCGTGGTCCTTCCATCAGGAAGAACTGTGCGTGCTGGAAACACTACCAAGGGTGAATGTCGAAGCGGGAAGTGCCGGGCTGGTCAGCGCCCGTCCGGATCGGCGGGTCCGCCGCTCGGCGGGTCGTCGGGTCCGCCCGCGGGAGTCGTCGGTGCCGGGTTGGTGGGCTCCACCGTGCGGGTGGGCTCGGCCGACGGCTCGGCGTCCGGCTCCGGCTCCGGACTCGCCGTCACGGACGGCGTCGGTCGGGGAGTACCCCTCGGCCGGGTCGGCGGAGCGTCTCCGCCACCACTCGGGACGGTCGCCGTCACCTCCGGCGCGGTCGATTCGACGGTCGCGCTCACGCTGACCGTCGGCGACGGCGTCGCGCCCGTCGCCGGTGACCGGTCGTCCGCCCGGAAGGCGATCAGCAGAGTCACGGCGGCCGCGCCCAGCCCGATGACGGCGGCGATCCCGGCCAGGGTCAGGACGCCGATGCCGGGCTCGCGGGACCGTTCGTCCGACGGCACGACGGGATTGTCGGCGAGGGTGCCGGCCCCCGATCCCCGGCGGGCCGAACGCACCCGGGGGACGCCCACGACCGCCGCGTTCCGGGGGCCGCCCTCTCCGGCGTCGTCCGCCGCGTCCGCGGCGGCGACCTCCGGATCGCGCGCGGCCGCCCGGGCCGCCGCCGCCAGCGCGGCGGCATCCGGGTAACGGTCGGCCGGATCCTTGGACAGCGTCCGCTCGATCAGCGCCGCGACCGACGCGGGTACGTCGTCGGGCAGCGGTGGCGCCTCCTCGTGCAGGTGCTTCACCGCCACCTGCAACGGGTTGTCCCCGGTGAACGGCGGCTCCCCCACGATGCACTGGTACGCGACCGTACCCAGCGCGTAGATGTCGGTGGCCGCCGAGACGGGTCGGCCGGCGGCCTGCTCGGGAGCCATGTAGAGGGCCGTTCCCGGCACCGCGTTGGCGCTGGTGATGCTGGTGATGTTGACCGAGCGGGCAACTCCGAAGTCGAGCAGCCGCACCCGGCCGTCGGTCTGGATCAGCAGGTTGCTCGGCTTGACGTCCCGGTGCACGATCCCGCCCCGGTGCGCGGCGTGCAGGGCGTGCGCGACCTGCGCCACCACCCGGAGGGTCTCCGCGACGCCGAGTCGGCCCGCCTCGCGGATCCGCGCCGACAGCGGCTCGCCGTCGGCGTACTCCATGACCAGGTAGTCGGTCCGGCCGGACGGCAGTTCGTCCTCACCGAAGTCGTAGACCTGGACGATGCCGGGATGGTGCAGGGTGGCCAGCATCCGGGCCTCGGCGCGGAATCTGGCGATGAAATCGGGGTCGGCCAGCAGAGCCGGCAACAGCACCTTCACCGCGACGCGGCGACCGAGCACCACGTCGGTGCCGCGCCACACGTCACCCATTCCACCGGTGGCGACACGGTCATCGAGACGGTACCGCCCGCCCAGCACGACTCCGGATTCCAGCACGTGCTCACCGTACCCAGCGGGTGGATCTCGTACCCAATCGCGGCGGTGTCTTCCGCGAGACTTCCCGACAGGTACGCGCGCGACCTTACCGACCGGCGTCGCCCGCGTACCGAACGGGGTCTCGCCCGCCCGGCCGGCGGCCGGATCGCGGGCGGGCCCCGACGGTGCGGTGCGGCTACTCCGTCAGTTGGATCGCGGTCGAGTCGCCGGACCGGTAGAAGCGCATCCGGCCCGGGTCGACGGCGAGCCAGACCGGGCTGCCGGGGCCGATCCGGAAGCTCGGCGGGGTCTGCACCTTGAGCTGCCGACCTTCCAGATCCACCGTGAGCAGGATGGCGGCTCCGGTCGGCTCGACCACCTCCACCCGGGCGGCGAGCCGATCCGGACCGTCGGCGTCGAAGACCTCGATGTTCTCGGCCCGGACGCCGACGGTCAGTTCCTCGGACGGATGGTCGGCCAGCGCCACCGGGGCGGTGATCCGCTGGTCGCCGAACCGCAACCCGGGCCGGTCCGCCGAGCGGTCCAGCCGCGCCGGCAGGAAGTTCATCGGCGGAGCGCCGAGGAACCCGCCCACGAACTCGTCGGCGGGAGCGTCGTACACCTCCAGCGGCGGCCCGACCTGGGCGATCCGGCCCTCCCGGAGCACCGCGACCCGGTCGCCGAGGGAGAGCGCCTCGGCCTGGTCGTGCGTCACGTAGACGGTGGTGGTGCCGAGCTTGCCGACGATCCGCTTCAGCTCGGTACGGAACTCCATCCGGAGCAGCGCGTCCAGGTTGGACAGCGGCTCGTCCATCAGCAGCACGTCGGCGTCCACCACGATGGCCCGGGCCACCGCGACCCGCTGGCGCTGGCCCCCGGAGAGCTGGGCCGGATACCGGTCGAGGTACTCGGTCAGGTGCAGCAACTCGGCCGCCTCGCCGACCCGCCGGTCGACCTCCGCCTTCGGGGTCTTCCGCATGGTCAGCCCGAACGCGATGTTCTGCCGGACCCGCAGGTGCGGAAAGATGGCGTACGACTGGAAGACCATGGAGAGCCCGCGCTGCCGCGCCGGCAGGTCGGTCACGTCCCGGCCACCGATGTGCACGGTGCCCTCGTCCGGCGACTCCAACCCGGCGATCATCCGGAGCAGGGTCGTCTTGCCGCAGCCACTGGGGCCGACGAGCACCAGGAACTCGCCGTCGCGTACGTCCAGGCTGATGTCGTCGGTGGCGGGCGTCCTGGTCCCCGGATAGGTCTTCGCCAGATTTCGCAGCACGATCTCGGCCAACGTCCGTCCCTTTCCTCGGTGCCACTTCCTCGGTGCCGCCGATTCCCTGCCGGTGAGCGCCGCGGTCCTCGCCGGTCCGCCGGTCGGTCCGGCGAGGTCAGCGGATCGTGGTTCCCCACATGTTCAACAGGTACCGGCGCATGAACGCGATGAAGACCAGGGCCGGTACGACGAGCGCGAAGCCGCCGGCGAACCGGAAGGCCAGTGGTGAGTCGGCGAGGGTCGAGAGCACCTGGGCCGGCAGGGTACGGCGGTTGAGGGTGAGCACCGCCGCACCCAGCACCTCGTTCCAGGAGGTGACGAAGGTGAAGATGGCGGCAGCGGCGATCCCGGGCAGTGCCTGCGGCAGTACGACCCGGGCGAAGGCCTGCGGCGCGCTGGCCCCGAAGATCATCGCCGCCTCCTCGTGCTCGACCGGCACCGCGACGAAGATCGCCGACGTGATCAGCACGGTGGTGGGCAGGGCCAGCGCGGTGTGCAGCAGCGCCACCGCGTACGTCGTGTCGTAGAGCCCGCTGGCCAGGAAGACCCGGGCCAGTGGCACCGAGAGCACGACGATCGGCAGGGCCCGGGTGAGCAGCAGGAAGAGTTGGTACGGTTCCCGCCCCCGGAACGCGTACCGGGCGACGGCGTATCCGGCCGGTACGCCGAGGGCCAGCGACAGGATCAGGCTGAGCAGGCCGACCTCGACGGAGTTCTGGAAACCGCCGATCACTCCCGTGCTGTCCAGGAAGACCCGCATCGTCTCGGTCGACAGGTCAACGGGCAGCAGGGAGAGCGGGAAGCGGTTCAGTGATTCGCGGCTGGAGAGCGCGGCCAGCGCGATCAGGTAGATCGGTACGCCCATGAAGAGGGTGACGGCGACGCAGGCGAGATGGATTCCGACGGTGCGGCGCCGGGCGGCGCTCCGGCGGCTCACCGGATCCCGCCGGTGGCCGGATCGCGTAGCACCCGCAGGTAGACGACGGCGGTGCCGAGCGACATCAGGAGAATGACCAGTGCGATCGCCGCCGAGACGTGTTCGTTCTGGAGCGTGACGTACCACTGGTAGGTCTCGCCGACCAGCAGCGGGAAGCTCCGGCCGGTGAGCGCCTGGGCGACGGCGAAGGTCTGGAGTCCGAGGATCGTCCGGAGGATGAGCGCGACCTGCAGGCTCGGCCGCAACTGGGGCAGGATGACGTGCCGCAGCCGCTGCCAGTACGTCGCGCCGAAGACCGCCGCCGCCTCGTCGTAGTCGCGCGGGATGTTCTGCAGTCCCGCGACCACGATCACCAGGACCAGCGAGGTCGCCCGCCACAGCTCGGCCAGTAGCACCGCGACGAACATGCTGGTCTGGTTGTCGTACGACAGCCAGGCGAAGCCGTCTCCGAGCCCGAACCGGGACAGCGCCGAGTTGAGGTACCCCCGGTCGGCGAAGATCGACAGCCAGACCAGGCCGGCCGCGAGGTCACTGATCGCCAGCGGTACGCACCAGACGTAGAAGTAGAACGACGACAGCCGGGGACGCTCCCGCAGCAGCAGCGCCATGGTCAGCGCGAACGCGAACTGGAGCGGGATGAGCACGACGATCAGCAGGGCGGTGTTCCGGGTGGCGGTCCAGAAGTACGGATCGTCGACCATCCGGCGCAGGTGGGCCAGCGTGGGCCCGTCGGCGCCGGTGAACGCCTGCCCGACGCCGACCGCGATCGGCCAGAGGAACAGTGCGGCCAGGAACACGACCGAGGGTGCGACCAGCAGGGCGGCGGTCGGCACCCGGGACCGCCGTCGCCGGCGGGTCGCCCGGGGCGGGACGGCCGCCGACGACGAGGGTTCCGACGGGGCCGGGTCGGGCGCCGTCGTCACTGCACCCGACACGTCTGCCCCGCCGCGACCGGGTCCGGGCGCCAGCACGGCACCTTCGCCTCGTCCAGGATGGCGTTCAACTGCTGGGCCTGGCGGTCCAGGACCTGCTGCACGGGTCGGCCGTCCAGGCAGATCTCCTTGAAGCAGTTCTTGAAGATCTGCGACACCTCGCCGTCCTTGGCGCCCAACCCGACCGGCGGCAGCGCGAGGACGGCACCCTCGGCGCTCTGCTGCCGGCGTACCGCCTCGGCCTCCAGTGCGACGGCGGGCGGCAGGTCGGCCGGAAGCTGGGCGTTGACGACCGGGAAGAACGCGTTCCGGCGCAGCACCTCGAGCTGCACGTCCGGGGTGGTCAGCGCCTCGATCACCGCACGCGCCCGGTCCACCTCCGGCGCGCCGCGCGGGATCGCCAGGCCGGCGACGACCAGCATGTAGCCCAGACCCTTCGGGCCGCGCGGCGCAGGCGCCATCACCCAGTCGTCCGGCTTGTCGGCCGGGGCGTTGACCAGCCGGGCGACGTGGTCCCAGGCGATCAGCACCTCACCGCGTTGCAGCGGCTCCTGCATGTTGTCGAAGTTGGTCGACGCCGGGGCGGTCTGTGCCCACAGCTCCTTCATGTACTGCCAGGCGGTGGCCGCCTCCGGGCCCCGGAACGTCGTCATCTGACCGCCGGTGAAGCTCGGCAGCAGGTAGCCCTGGAAGAACCGGTGGTAGAGGCCCTTCGGGCCGCAGGGCAGGCCGAAGACCGGCTTGTTGCCGTTGCCCCGCCGGGCGGCGGTGATCCAGGCCAACAGTTGGTCGTAGGTGAGGCTCTGCACGTCGGCCCCGCTGGGCAGCCACTCCAGGGCCCGCTTGTTGACCGCGAGCACGTACGACGCCTGCATCCACGGCAGGTACGTCGTGGCGCCGCCGGCCAGCTTGCCGAGGTTCGCGATCTCCGGCGGAAACTGGCGGTCGGCGAGCTTCGTGGCCAGGTCGTCGAGGTTCTCGAACTTGTCGGCGTGCGGGGCGAAGTCCCCGTGCAGACCACCGGCGAGGCTCACCTGGACCCGGCCCGCCGCCACCTGGGAGGTGATGGTGGAGGAGAAGACGTTCGGCTCGACCGTGTTGTAGGCGACCGCGCCGGACTTCACCCGGTCGCGGAGGATCTGCTCGAACCGTTGCCGCTCCTCCACCGGAGTGAACTGGGTGGAGATGAAGGTGATCGCACCTTCGGTGTCCGACCCGGTGGTCGAGGCCCCGCCGCAGGCGGCGAGGAACGGAGCGGCCCCGGCGGCGAGGCCGAGGCCGAGGAGTCGGCGACGGTCGAGCCGGAGATCTGGGCTGCCTGGGTCTGCGTGTGGTGCCATCGTGCCTCCCCGTGTGGTGGCGGGCCGGCCCGGTCGCCTGCTGCGGGCACCATCGCCGGCTTGTGCGGAGTGTCACAAGTGCACATATTCGCAGGCGTTGTGTCAAGTCGAGGAGATGCTCAGTCGGCGTTCCGGTCCGCCTCCTCGGCGAGTCGCCGGGCGAGTGGCTCGATCCGGTCCCGCCAGGCGGTGAGCGCCTTCGCCTGCGCTTGCGCCGTACCGGTCGGTCCGGTCTGGACGAGGCGGAGGCGGGCGCCGTGTCCGGTCCCGGCGGACAGTTCCCAGCGGATCCGTCCGGCCGGTTGTCCGCTGGGCTGCCAGGCGTACTCCAGCAGGGACGGTGCGTCGAGTTCGGTGATCACGCCGGCCGGGAACTCGGCCGTGGTGAAGCCGGGCGGTGGCGTCGCGCCGATCGTGGCCGCCGGATGGTGAGCCGCGTCGGTGAGCGCGGCCCAGACGGCCTCGACCGGCTGGGTCAGCTGCCGCTCGAAGCGCACCTGCCAGCCGTCCGGAGTGGCTTCGGCGACGCCGTCGGCCAGTCCGAACGCCTCGACGTACGACTCGTGCAGCCGGCCCGAGGGGCGCTCCGGCACCCCGGCCGGTCGACCGTCCACCAGCCGGTCGAGTTCGTCGAGGCAGTTGCGCCAGCCGGAGGCGTAGCTCGCCGCCGCGGGCCGGTCGTCGAAGGTGTGGCTGAACACCAGCAGGCATCCCGGGCCGTCGGCGCGCAACTCGATCCGGAACAGGTCACCGTCCCAGTCGAAGGCGAACAGCCGGGGCGGGTCGTACGCGCTGATCGAGCCGGTGGTCTCGGCGCCGTCCGGACCGAAACTGAAGGTGATCTGTCCGCCCGGGCGTGGCTCCAGGCGTACCTCGGCCGGGAACCATCGGCTCAGGTGCTCGGGCTCCGTGACGGCCGGCCAGACCTTCTCCGGCGGATGTGCCAGTCGCCGCTCGATGCGCAGCCGCTGGCGCCCGTCCACACTGTCCAGGCTCTCGTTCGTCATCGGTCCTCCGTTTTCCTGCCGTCGGGTTGCCCCGGTTCCGGGTGGTCGGACGGGTTGTCGCGCGCGGCGGAACTGTCGGACCCGTTTGGCATGGTGTTCAGATGTTGTTCAAGCAGGTCGAGCCGGCCGGCCCACATCCACCGATACGGTGCGAGCCAGGCGTCGAGTTCGGCGAGTGGTTCGGGACAGAGTTCGTACCAGCGACGTTGCGCGTCCGGGCGGACCCGGACGAGTCCGGCGTCGCGCAGTACCCGCAGGTGCTTCGAGGTGCCCGGTTGGGTCAGCCCCAACTCGTCGGTCAGTTCGCCGACCGAGCGTGGGCGCTCTCGGAGCAGGTCCAGGATCCGGCGTCGGGTCGGCTCGGCGAGTACCTCGAACGGGGTGGCCACGGCGCCGAACATACCAAGTCAGTAATATGTCAGGCAAGTTATGTAACCGATGGTTCTCCGGAGGCTGGTGAAGATTGTGCACCGGGAAACGGGGTAAGGAACGACGATCGTGACGGAGGGAGGCATCCCAGGTGATGTCGTCAAACCTGGACAGCGGCACAATTCTGACCGCCGTGGATGACGCCGAGGGATACATCGCGAAGATCTGCTTCAAGACCGGACCACCCGCGCTGTACGGCGTAGAACTGGAATGGACCGTTCACGACGCAGCCTCGCCGAGCCGGCCGATCGAGCCGGAGCGGCTCCGGAACGCCCTCGGACCCCACGCCCCTCCCAGTATCGACCCGGACAGTCCCGCCGCACCGTTGCCCAGTTTCGGCACGGTCAGCGTCGAGCCCGGTGGTCAGGTGGAGATCTCCACCGCCCCGCGTCGCTCGCTCGGCGAACTGCACTCCAGTACCACTTCGGACATCGCCCACCTCGACAGCCTGCTCGGCACCGCCGGCCTCGTGCTCGGCGAGACCGGCATCGATCCGTACCGCGCGCCGGCCCCGGTGGTGGACACCCCCAGATACCGCGCGATGCGCTGCGCCTTCGACCGGCTCGGGCCGGCCGGCCGGACGATGATGTACAGCACGGCCGGGCTCCAGGTCTGCCTGGACGCCGGCACCGCCGACGACTACCCGGAGCGCTGGGCCACCGCACACGCGGTCGGGCCCGCGCTGCTCGCCGTCTTCGCCACCGCCCGGTGGCACGCGGGTCGGGACACCGGCCGGGCGTCCGCCCGGATGGCCGCCTGGCAGCGGATCGATCCGGCCCGGACCCGCCCGGTCTGGGGGCCGGACCCGGACCCGGTCGACCCGGTCGCCTCCTGGGTCGGCTACGCACTGGCGGCACCACTGCTCTGCGTACGCCGGGACGGCGCCGACTGGAGCGTCCCACCGGGGATCACCTTCCGGGACTGGATCGCCGGAGCACTGCCCCAACGCCCGAGCACCGACGATCTCGACTACCACCTGAGCACCCTGTTTCCGCCGGTACGTCCCCGGGGCTATCTGGAGATCCGCTACCTCGACGCCCAACCGGCGGGGGAGTGGATCGCCCCCGCCGGGGTCCTCAGTGCCCTGCTCGGCAACGAACGGACCCGGTCGGCGGCCCTCCAGGCGTGCGAACCGGTCGTCGGACGGTGGGCCGAGGCGGCCCGGCACGGCCTGCGTGACCCGATGCTGGCCCGGGCCGCCGAGACCGTGCTGGACCTGGCGCTCCGGGCTCTGGACCACACCGAACTGCCGCCGTCGACCCGCGAGGACATCACCCGGATAGTGGCGCGGCGGCTCGCCGCCGCGCGGGGAGGACCGTCATGACCCACCTGAGCCAGGGAAGCCAGCCGACGGAGGTGTTGCGGGACCGGATCGCCGCGGTGCTCGGCCGGGCCCGCGACCGCAGCATCCTGCTCACCGAGGCCGTCGACGACGACGATCTGGTACGACAGCACTCGCCGATCATGTCCCCACTGGTCTGGGACCTCGCCCACGTCGGCAACCAGGAGGAGTTGTGGCTGGTCCGGGACGTCGGCGGCCGGGATCCCGTACGGCGCGACATCGACGACCTGTACGACGCGTTCAAGCACCCCCGCAAGGACCGGCCGGCCCTGCCGCTGCTGGCCCCCGGGGAGGCCCGGTCGTACGTGGCGACGGTCCGGGACAAGGTGTTCGACCTGCTCGACGGCATCCGGTTCGACGGGCCCCGGCTGGTCGCCGACGGGTTCGCGTTCGGCATGATCGCCCAGCACGAGCAGCAGCACGACGAGACGATGCTCGCCACCCACCAGCTCCGGGCCGGGCCGCCGGTGCTCTCCGCGCCCCCGCCGCCGGCCGCCGTCGTACCGGTGAACGGTGAGGTGCTGGTCCCGGCGGGGCCGTTCGTGATGGGCACCTCGACCGATCCGTGGTCCCTGGACAACGAGCGACCTGGACATCTGGTGGACCTGCCGGCATATGTGCTGGACGCGGCGCCGGTGACCAACGCCGAGTACCTGGCCTTCGTCGTCGACGGCGGCTATGCGCAGCCGCGCTGGTGGAGCGGGCCGGGGTGGCGGCACCGGTCCTCCGCCCGGCTCTCGGCACCGATGCACTGGCTGCGGGACGGCGCCGACTGGGGCTACCGGCGGTTCGGTCGGTTCACCCCGCTGGTGCCGGACGAGCCGGTGGTGCACGTCGGCTACCACGAGGCGGAGGCGTACGCGGCGTGGGCCGGGAAGCGGCTGCCCACCGAGGCCGAGTGGGAGAAGGCGGCTCGTTGGGACCCGGTAAGTGGCCGGTCCCGCCGGTACCCCTGGGGTGACCAGGAACCGACGCCGGAGCACGCCAACCTCGGCCAACGGCACCTGGCGCCGGCACCGGTCGGGGCATATCCGGCGGGTGCCTCGCCGCTCGGCGTGCACCAGTTGATCGGCGACGTCTGGGAGTGGACGTCGAGCCCGTTCCAGGGCTATCCCGGGTTCGCGGCGTTCCCGTACCGGGAGTACTCCGAGGTCTTCTTCGGCCCGGACCACCGGGTGCTGCGCGGCGGGTCCTTCGGTACCGACCCGGTGGCCTGCCGAGGCACCTTCCGGAACTGGGACCTGCCGATCCGTCGGCAGATCTTCAGCGGCTTCCGCTGCGCGCGGTACGCCCGGCCGGACGAGGTCGGGTGAGCCGGCCCGCCCACCGCGCGTCTGCGCCTGCGGACGGCGACCGCGAGAGGGCGCCGGAGGACTGATGTGTCGTCATCTGGCCTACCTCGGCCCACCCGTACCACTCGGCGCGCTGCTCTTCGACCCGCCGCACTCACTGGCCCGGCAGTCCTGGGCGCCCCGCGACATGCGCGGCGGGGGCACGGTCAACGCCGACGGTTTCGGTGTCGGCTGGTACGTCGGCACCACCGCCGAACCGGTGCGCTACCGCCGGGCGGGTCCGATCTGGACCGATCTCACCCTGCCGGCGCTGGCCGCGTCGACGGTCTCCGGCGCGGTCCTGGCGGCGGTGCGCTCGGCGACCGTCGGCATGCCGGTGGTCGAGACGGCATCGGCACCGTTTGCCGAGGGGCCCTGGCTGTTCAGCCTGAACGGCGTGATCCGCGGCTGGCCGGACTCGGTCGTGGAACTGGCTGGCCGGCTGCCCACCCGGGACCTGCTCACGCTGGACGCGTCGACCGACGCGGGACTGCTCTGGGCGCTGGTGCGGCACCGGCTGCGGGCCGGGGCCGCTGCGCCGGAGGCGGTCGCCGAGACCGTCCGGGAGGTCACCGCCGCCGCGCCCGGGTCGCGACTGAACCTGCTGCTCACCAACGGGCAGTTGCTGGTGGCCACGACGGTCGGGCATGCGCTGTCGGCGCGGGCCACCGAGAGGTCGGTGCTGGTCTGCTCCGAACCGCTGGACGAGGAGCCCGGCTGGCAGCCCGTTCCGGACGGAACTCTCGTACTGGGCAGCGTCGGCCTCCTCGAGTTGCGCCCGATCGACGGTGCCGCCGCGCCGGGGACGGGAGACCGGGGCGCCGGACCGACGGCGGGACCGGCGCCCTGAGCGCACCGCGTCCAGTACTGATCAGGGGCCGCAGCGGCGGCGGGTGTCGACCGGAGGGAGAGTACGCGTGACCGCGGATCCGTTGGAGATCTATCTGGAGGAATCAGACCTGGCTCGGGCGTTGCGGGCGGACGTCCGGGCCGGGCTCACCGCCGTACCCAGATGGCTGCCGCCGAAGTGGTTCTACGACGCCCGGGGCAGTGAGCTGTTCGAACAGATCACCCGACTGCCCGAGTACTACCCGACCCGGGCCGAGCGGGCCGTGCTGGCGGAGCGCGCCGCCGAGATCGCCCGGCTCACCGACGCGAAGACCCTGATCGAGCTGGGTTCCGGCTCGTCGGAGAAGACCCGTCTGCTGCTCGACGCGCTGACCGCGCACGGCACCCTGGGTACCTTCGTCCCGTTGGACGTCTCGGTCAGCGCGCTGCGCCAGTCGACCGCCGAGATCGCCGCCGGCTATCCGGGCCTGCGGGTACGGGGCATCGTCGGCGACTTCACCCGGCACCTGGACCGGCTTCCCACCGGTGGTCGACGGCTGGTGGCGTTCCTCGGTGGCACGATCGGCAACCTCCTGCCGGCGGAGCGGTCCAATTTCCTGGCGGCGATGCGGGCGGCGCTGGAGCGGGGCGACTGGCTGCTGCTCGGCACCGACCTGGTGAAGGATCCCACGGTGCTGATCCCGGCCTACGACGACGCAGCCGGGGTGACCGCCGAGTTCAACCGGAACGTGTTGCGGGTGCTCAACCGGGAACTGGACGCGAACTTCGACGTTGCGGCGTTCGATCACGTGGCGACGTGGGACGCCGACCAGCGGTGGATCGAGATGCGGCTGCGGGCCGGACGGCCGATGCGGGTACGGGTGCTCGATCTCGATCTCGTCTTCGCCGAGGGGGAGGAGTTGCGGACCGAGATATCGGCGAAGTTCCGGCCGGCGGACGTCGACCGCGAGCTGACCGACGCGGGTTTCGCCGTCCAGGGCCGGTGGACCGACGACGACGGCCTCTTCGCGGTGACTCTCGCCCAGGCCGTCTGAGGACGCCCCCGCTCCGGGATTTCCGGTCGGGCGGTCGGGCCCTGCGGCGCCGCCCGTGATCTCCCTCGCAGGCCGGGGGATGTTCCGGCCTGCCGATCCTTGATCAGGTAGGGTCGTCTTCAGCGAAGGGGAGTAGCTCCCAACGTCGTGGTCGACACACTGGCGCGTTCCGCGCCCGGCCACGTGGCCTCACCTCAGGTGAGGCGGGCGAGACCTTCGACTCAGGCAGAAATGCCGGGTCGAGGTTGCCATGCCCCAGGCCCGGTACGACCGGGAAAGGGTGTCATGGAGGATCTCAACAACACTGCCTTGGCGATCAGCTTCGGCGTCATCTTCGTCGCGGAACTGGGTGACAAGTCGCAGTTGATGGCGTTGACCTTCGCCACCCGGTTCAGGGCGTTACCGGTGATCATCGGCATCACCGTGGCCACCGCGGTGGTGCACCTGGCCTCGGTGGCCCTCGGGGTGGGACTGGGTGCGGCGCTGCCCACCGGCTGGATCGCCCTGGTCGCCGGGCTGGCGTTCCTGGGCTTCGGGGCCTGGACCCTGCGCGGGGACAAGCTCACCGACGAGGAACGACGCAAGGCGGAGCGGACCACCCGGTCCGCGATCATCGCCGTCTCGATCGCCTTCTTCCTGGCCGAACTCGGCGACAAGACGATGCTCGCGACGGTCACCCTGGCCACCCAGCACGACTGGTTCGGCACCTGGCTGGGCTCCACCCTCGGCATGGTCGCCGCCGACGCGCTGGCCATCGGTGTCGGCCGGGCGCTCGGTCGCCGACTGCCGGACAGGGCCATCCGGTACGGCGCGAGCGTGCTGTTCGCGATCTGCGGCCTGTGGCTGCTGCTGGACGGGATCCGGCAACTGACCTGACCCGATCCGGTGTGGCACGGCGGATCGTGGGTAGCCGTTTCGGTGGCCGACGGGTCGGCGGACCTGGCTCGTGGCTGGAACGGAGGATCACTGCATGACCAGGCACGATGAGCCGAACGAGTACGGATTCGCCGGCGAGGGGACCGCCCCCGAGCCGGAGCCGCCGCACAAGCGGGACGTGGTCGCGGAGGAGGCGGAGGAGACCGCGGTGCCGGGTTCGGACCTGTCCCGCGAGTTCCAGGAGGCGCTCGCCGACTCGGACCACTACGAGAACGCGGACGACGACCCGGCGCCGGGCCGACCGACGTAGGCGGGGTGGGACCGGCGCCCCGGACGGTTCAGTCGGCCTCCCCGGGGTGCCGGCCGTCGGGTTCCGGCCGCTGGTAGACGTCCGGCACCCCGTCCGCGTCCTCGTCCCGGCTCTCCGCCTCGTGCAGCCGCCGGTGCTTCGCGTTCCGCAGGGTCAGCACGAGCGACGCCAGTACGGCCGAGATCAGCGATCCGGCCAGTACGGCGGCCTTGACGAGCACGTGCTCCTCGCCCTCGCTGCCGAAGGCGAGTTCGCCGATCAGCAGTGAGACGGTGAATCCGATTCCGGCGAGTAGCGCGACGCCGAACAGGTCGGACCAGCCGATGCCCTCGTCCAACTCGGCCCGGGTGAATCGGGACAGCAGGTAGGTGGCGCCGAAGATGCCGAGCGTCTTGCCGACGATCAATCCGGCCGCCACGCCGAGCACGATCGGTTCGCGGATCAGACCACCGGGGTCGGCGTCGCGTAGCGCGACCCCGGCGGCGAAGAACGCGAAGATCGGCACCGCCGCCCCGGCCGACACCGGGCGCCAGCGGTGCTCGAAGTGCTCGGCCAGCCGTCGGCGCTCGCCCGGACGGGTCAGCACCGGAACGGTGAAGCCGAGCAGCACTCCGGCGACGGTCGCGTGCACCCCGGAGGCGTGCATCAGGATCCAGCTCAGCACGCCGAGCGGCAGGAGAATCCACCACCTGGTCCAGCGTCGCTGCACCAGCACCCCGAAGACACCGATCGTGGCCAGCGCGCCGAGCAGTGGCGCCGGGCTGAGGTGGTCGGTGTAGAAGAGTGCGATCACCAGGATCGCGATCAGATCGTCGACCACCGCCAGGGTGAGCAGGAAGGCCCGCAACCCGTGCGGCAGGTGTGAGCCGATGACGGCGAGCACGGCGAGCGCGAACGCGATGTCGGTGGCCATCGGGATCGCCCAGCCGGCGTACGCCCCGCTTCCGGTGGCCGCGATCACCGCGACGTAGATCAGCGCGGGCAGCGCCATGCCGCCCAGAGCGGCCAGTACGGGTACGACGGCTCGGCGCGGATCACGCAGGTCCCCGACGACGAATTCACGCTTGAGTTCCAGGCCGACGACGAAGAAGAAGATCGCCAGTAGCCCGTCCCCCGCCCATCCACCGAGGCTGAGGTCGAGGTGCACGACGTCGCCGCCGCTCCACGGGACGTACCGGCCCAGGGCGAGATAGCTGTCGGACCACGGCGAGTTGGCCCAGCCGAGTGCGATCACCGCGCCGAGCAGCAGCAGCACGCCCCCGACCGTCTCGGTACGCAGCACGTCGGCGACGAAGCTGGCCTCCGGCCAGGAGCCGCGCTGGAAGAACCGGCGTACGGCACCGGGTGGGTGGACCGGGCGCTGGCGATCGGTCATCCGGGAGGTCACCTCGATCTGGGCAGTGTGAATCGACCTGCCGACCAGACTTCCCGGCGCACCTGCTGATCACCCTACCCGGGTCCACGACGGGTTGCCGGGCGTGGAGTTATCGACCCGGTCACCACCTTCGGTACTTGACGCGCCGTGTTGCGCGGACTGCGACTACTGAGGGCGCTCAATCATCTACATTCGGTAGGAACTGTCGAGCGACAAGTGTGAACTTTTCATACTGTTGCATTTTTTGTGATCACTAGAGGTCTTTGGCACCTCCGGAGCGGTTTGGTGCTGAGACGGGAGGCCTGGCCTGATGGATCTGCACAACTACCTGCGCGCGCTGCGCCAACGCTGGTGGGTGGTACTCGCGACCATCATGGTCGCGCTGGGGATCACCGGATTCGTCACCGTCCGGGCGACACCCCAGTACGCCTCCTCGGTGACCTTCTTCGTCACCTCACCCGGCCAGGGAATGTCCGACGCGTACCAGGGCGGTCTGTTCCTCCAGCAGCGGGTCAAGTCGTACGTCGACCTGCTGACCAGCGACCGGTTGGCGCAGACGATCGCGGGGGAGGAGCAGGTGGGGCTGACCGCGGACGAGGTGCGGTCCCGGATCACCGCGCGGGTGGAGGCGGACACCATCCTGCTCTCCGCCACCGTCACGGACTCCGACCAGGCCCGGGCGCTGCGGCTCACCGAGGCGGTCGCCGCGCACTTCGTCAAGCTTGTGCACACCATCGAGACGCCGCCGGGCGCCAAGGACGCCCCGATCAAGATCGAGGTGGTCGGCGGTCCACGGGTCGACGCCGAACCGGTCTCGCCCCGGCCGGTCCGCAATCTCGTTCTCGCCGGAGTGTTCGGGCTTCTCGTCGGGGTCGGGCTGTCCGTGCTGCGCGGGCTGACCGACACCACGTTCCGGGACGGCAAGGCGCTCCAGGAGGCGACCTCGGCGCCGCTGCTCGGCACCATTCCCTACGACAGCCAGGCCCGGTCGACCCCGTTGATCGTCGGCGCCGCCGGGCAGACGGCCCGGGCCGAGGCGATGCGCAAACTGCGGACGAATCTCAGGTTCGTGGACGCCCAGGAGCCGGCCCGGGTCATCGCGGTCACCAGTGCCGTCCAGGCGGAGGGCAAGTCCACCCTGGCCTGCAACCTGGCGATCACGCTGGCGGAGGCGGGCTGGCAGGTGCTGCTCGTCGACGCCGACCTGCGGCACCCACGGGTGGCGACCTACCTCGGCCTCGGCACCGGAGCCGGCCTGACCGACGTGCTGATCGGCGAGGTCGCGGTGGAGGACGTGCTGCAACCCTGGGGCGACCGGTCGCTGCTGGTGCTCCCCGGCGGCTCGGTCCCGCCGAATCCGAGTGAACTGCTCGGTTCGAAGGCCATGGCCGACCTGCTGCTCTCGCTGCGTGAACTGACCGACATCGTCATCATCGACACCCCGCCGCTGCTGGCGTTCACCGACGGAGTGGTGGTCGCGGTGCAGGCCGACGGCGCCCTGTTGGTCACCCGGCAGGGCAAGACTCCGAGCGCGCAGACCGCCGCCGCCGCCCAGGCGTTGCACGCGGTGGCGGCCCGGGTGCTGGGCTGTGTGCTGAACATGTCGAAGGAAAACAAGATCGACGTCGAGCAGTACCGGGCGTACCGGAAGGGTGTGCCGGTCAAGAGGCCTCCGACGGTGCACGACGAGCAGGTCGAGATCACCGACCCCACGCGGCTCCCCCCGCACAGCGACGGTGTCCGGATACCGGAGGACACCGCGGAACTCAGTCGGGTGTCGCGATGACGCGGTGCCGGCTGTCGGGTGATCGGGGGATGGGACATGAAGATCGGGGTTATCTCGTACTGGTTTCCGCCGGAGCCGGCCTTCATACCGGGCTGTCTGGCTGAGGAGTTGGCGGCCCGTGGGCACGAGGTCCGGGTACTCACCGGATTTCCGAACTATCCGACCGGGCGGATCTATCCGGGCTACCGGCAACGCTGGCGGGACCAGACCGAGGAGGGCGGGGTCACCATTCGGCGGGTGCCGATGTACGCCAGCCATGACGGCAGTTCGGCGCGGCGAGCCGCCCGACAGCTCTCGTACGCGATGACCAGTGCCCTGGCCGCGCCCGGCTACCTGGCCGGGGTCGACGCACTCTACGTCTACTTCCCGCCGGCCGGCGCCTACGCGGCTGCGGCGCTGCTCCGGCTGCTGCGCAGGATCCCCGCCGTGGTGCACGTCCAGGACATCTGGCCGGAGGCGGTGACGGAGCCTGCCACGCAGGGCCGGGCAGAGCCCGGCGGGATGATGCACGGGCTGCTCAGCCGCACCATGCGCGGCATCTACCGGTCGGCGGCCGGAATCGCGGTGATCGCGCCGTCGATGCGCGACGTGGTGGTCGAGCGGGGGGCCGATCCGGACAGGGTGCGGGTGGTGCTCAACTGGACCGACGAGCGGCTGTTCCGGCCGATCGGGACCACTCCGGCGGCCCGTCGGGCGATCGGCCACCGTGGTCACACCACCGTCATGCACGCCGGCACGATGGGCCCGTTCCAGCGGGTCGACACGGCCGTCCGGGCCGCGGCGGCGGTCAACGGAAAGGTGGACCTGGACCTGGTGCTGGTCGGGTCCGGGCCGGAGGAGCGGCAGAGTCGGCAGCTGGCCGAGGAACTCGGCGCGACCAACATCCGGTTCCTCGGCTGGCATCCGCCCGCCGAGATGGCCGACCTGTACGCCGCCGCCGAGTACCAGCTAGTGCTGTTGCGGGATCTGCCGGCATTGCACGGGGCCGTGCCGGCCAAGTTGCAGGCCGCGTTGTCGGCCGGAGCGCCGGTCGTCGCATCAGCCGGAGGCGACACGGTAGACCTGGTGGAACGGGCCCGTGCCGGCCTCTCCTGCCCGGCCGAGGACTGGCAGGCCCTGGCGGACCGGTTCGCCCTGGCCGCGGTGATTCCCAATACGGCGCGGGCGGAGATGGCGCAGCGGGCGAGGGACAGCTACCTGACCCAGATGTCCCTGCGGACCGGGGTCGACCAGATCGAGCAGATGTTGGCCGAGGCGGCGGCGACCCGGCGCCGGCGGTAATCGGATGCCCGGCGGCCATTCCGGCCGTCGGGCGCCGTTCGGCCGTTTTATGAGTGTTTCTCACTAGAAATAAGTGAAAGAGCTATAAGAGGCGTTGAAATGCCTACAGGACGGTGTTAGGCGTGCTATAGAGATATGGGACACAAACGACATTCTGTCTGATTCACTCTAATTAGTCGAGAGCGGTGGTGGAAGTGGGGGATGTTTCCCCGGCGCGAGGGCGGACTGCCCGCCGTCGAGCGTTCCGACGCAACCTGCGTCGGGCACTGCTCACCACACTCGTGGTCGTCTGCCTGCTCGGCCTGGTGGGCGGCTGGCTCGGGCTGCGCGGTTGGCAGGCGAGGGGAAACCTGGACAACGCCGCGAGCCTGGCCCGCGAGCTGAGCCAGCAGGTGCTCGACGGCGAGACCGTCCAGGCCCGCCGGACCCTCGCCGCCCTGCAACAGCAGACGGCCGCCGCCCGGTCCCGTACCGGCGATCTCGGCTGGCGGGCGGCCGGAAACACACCGTACGGCGGCTCGACCCTGTCCGCCGTCCGGGCCCTGGCGGTCGGCGTCGACGAACTTGCCCGCCGGGCGTTCCCACCGCTGGTGGAACTCGACCTGGGCACGCTGCTGCCCAGCACCGGCCGGCTCGACCTGGCCGCGCTGCGGGCCGCGATGCCCGCCGTCACAAAGGCGGACACCGCCGCGCAGCAGGTCCGGGAGCAGATCGGCACCGTACCGACCGACGGGCTCCAACCCTCGGTCCAGGAGGCGGTACGGCTGCTGCGTACCGAACTGGATCGGCTGGTCACACTCACCTCCGCCGTCCGGCGCAGCGGCGCCCTGCTTCCGGTGCTGCTCGGCGGCAGCGGCACCAGGACCTACCTGGCGGTCTTCCAGAACCTCGCCGAGCCCCGGGCGACCGGTGGAATCTTCGGCGCCTACGCCGTCATCCAGGCCAACCGCGGCCAGGTGAAGATCGTCAAGCAGGGGGCGGCCAGCGAACTGAGGAGCTTCGCGCGGCCGGTGCTGCCGCTGACCCGGGAACAGCGGGCGCTCTACACCGACCTGCTCGGGATCTACCCCGCGGACGTGAACCTCACCCCGCACTTCCCGACCGCGGCCAGGCTGTTCCGGGAGATGTACCGGCGGGCCGGCGGCGGCACCGTCGACGGCGTGCTCGCCACCGATCCGGTCGCACTGTCCTACCTGCTCCGGGCCGTCGGTCCGGTACCGGTGCCGGGGCATCCGACCCTCACCGCACCCACGGTGGTCCGGACCCTGCTGTCGGACACCTACCGCCGAATCGACGCGCCGGCCGCGCAGGACGACTACTTCGCCGCGTCGGCCAAGGCGGTCTTCGACGCGCTGCTGAACCGCTCGGTCAATCCGCGGGCCGTGGCGGAGGCCCTCGGCACGGCCGTCGCCGAGCGCCGGATCCTGTTCTGGAGCGCCCACCCGGCCGAGCAGCGGGAACTCGTCGACACCCGGCTTGCCGGCGTGCTGCCGGACCGGGAGACGGTGAACAACGTCGGCGTCTTTCTCAACGACGGCAGCGGCGCGAAACTCGGCTACTACCTGAACGGCGCCGCCGACCTGACCGTTGGCGACTGCCGGTCCGATGGCCGGCGCGAACTGCATCTGCGCCTCACCCTGCGTTCGACCACGCCCTCCTCCGGGCTCAGTGAGTCGGTCCGGGGCCTGGCGATGTCCGGCGATCCCTACACGATGAGGGTCCTGGTCTACGTGTTCAGCCCGCTGCGCGGATCACCGCTCGGTGCCCGGCTGGACGGCAAACCGGCACCGGTGGGCGGCGGTATGGAGCGGGGGCGCCGAGTCGGCGTACTCGCCGTCGACATCAAGCCCGGACGTACCCGCGTGCTGGAGGTCAGCCTGCTCACCCAGGAGAAAGCCAGCGGCGCGGCGGAGTTGTGGCTGACCCCCGGCCCGACGCCCTGGACCACCCGGATCAGTCCCGCACCCGCGTGCGATCAGTAGATCGCCGCAACAGAAGAACGTCATCCGATCCGAAGTGAACGGCATGCGAACAGTAGAGAGGAACCATCATGCGGCTATCCCGCATCATCGGCTCGGCCGTGGCGACGCTCGCCACGGTGGGCGCGTTCGCCATCGCGGGGATGCCCGCGGCGGCCCAACCACTGCCCCAACCGCCCTACCCGCCGGTACCGCCGGCGCTGACCGTCAGCGACCCCACGGTGGAGGTGGGAGAGACGTTCACCGTGTTCGGCTCGGGCTACGGCGGCAACGAACTCGTCCGGCTCGACTTCGTGCTCGGGCCGCTGGCCCTGGGTGCCCAGCCGGCGGCGGACACCGGCGGGGTCGGCGCGATGCTGCCGGTCGCGCGCCAGGCGCCACTGGTGCACACCAATCCGACCACTCTCACCGTACGGGCCAACGTGACCGGCGAGTTCTCGGTCCGGGTCCGGTTCACCCGGACCGGCACGCTGGACATCACCGGAACCGGCCTCACCACCGGCCGGGTGGCGAGCACCACCGTGACCATCGTCCGGGCACAGCCACCGCTACCGGTCACCGGTAGCGAGACCGGGTCACAGATCGCGGTCGGCACCATGCTGCTGATCGCCGGTGCGCTGCTCGTACTGGTGGCCGTGGTGTGGCGGAGCCGAAGCCGTCGTACCGGGCGGACGCGGCGGTTGACCCCGGTCGGCTGACCTTCACCTCCGGACCGGCCGGCGATGTCGCCGCCGACCGGGTCCCTGGACAACGCGCCTGCCGGACGGTTCACCCGTCCGGCAGGCGCGTCAGGTGTCGTCAGAGGAAGGTCAGATCGTCAGCAGTGTCTTGCCCACCGTGGCCCGCGATTCGATCGCCGCGTGCGCCTCGGCCGCCCGCTCCAGCGGAAACCGCTGCCCGATCACCGGGCGCAACCGCCCGGCCCGGGCCTCGGCCAGCGCCGTCCGGGTCAACGTCCGCAGTTCGTCCGGATCGGACCGGGGAACCCGGACGAGGGTCGCCCCCCGTTGCCTCGCGACCTCGTCCGGGATGTCCGTCCACGTGCCACTGGCCAGACCGAAACTGACCATCCGGCCGTTCCGGTCGAGCAACTCGAACGCCGCCCGCCCCACCGTGCCGCCGACACCGTCGAAGACGACGTCGACCGCGCCGACGGCGTCGCGTACCCGGTCCGTCCAGTCCGGGTCCCCGTAGTCGACCGCCAGGTCGGCACCCAGTTCACGGGCCAGCTCGCTCTTCCGTCCGCCACCCGTCGCCGCGACGACCGTGGCGCCGGCCGCCGCACCGAGCTGGACCAGCAGACTTCCCACGCCACCCGCCGCCGCCTCGACCAGGATCCGTTCTCCGGCGCGGATCCGAGCCGTCCGAATCAACAGGGTCGCGGTACGGCCGTCGGCCAGCAACGCGACCGCGCTGTCCAGCGGCAGCCCGTCCGGTACCTCGATCAGATCCTCGGTCTTCACCACCGCGCGCTCGGCATAGCCTCCCGAACCCCCGGTGCCGCTGACCACCCGCCGCCCCAGCAGCGCCGGATCCACGCCGGGGCCGACCGAGGCGACGAGGCCGCCCACGCCGTTGCCCGGGATCACCGGCAGCTCCGGTCTGAAACCTCCGGGGCCCTTGCCGGCGCGGAGCTGGGTTTCCACGAACGTGATGTTGGCGAACTCGACGGCGACCACGACCTGCCCCGGCCCGGCCACCGGATCGGGCCGATCGGTCGCGAGGAGCACCTCCGGCCCGCCGAACTCCGTCAACCACACCGCGCGCATCTCGGTCCCTTCCACTCGGTGGCACCCCGGGGGCAAGTCAACAACCTGAACTGCGGTCGAGGTCAACTGCCGGGGCCGATCGGCCGAGCCCCGCCGGACGGCCGGCACCTGCTCCGGACGGATCGGTGGTGCCCTCACCGGGTCTGGCCAGGCGACCGGGTCGGCGGCGTAGGCTCGGCGGAGTGAGTACTGCGGAGTCGATGCCGGGGGAGACCCTGCGACCGGGTACGGCGGCGGCGGTCGCCGAGCCGACCAACGTGCTGCTGCCGGGCCATGACGTACCGCTGGGCCGCTACACCACCGTGCGCCGCCTGCTGCCGCAGCGACAGCTCCGTACCGTGGGCGCCTGGTGTTTCGTCGACCATTTCGGTCCGGACGACGTCGCCAACCGCCCCGGGATGGGCATCGGGCCTCATCCGCACACCGGGCTGCAGACCGTCACCTGGTTGGTGCACGGCGAGATCCGGCACCTGGACAGCCTGGGTAACGACCAGCTCATCCGGCCCGGTCAGCTGAACGTGATGACGTCCGGGCACGGCATCGCGCACTCCGAATACTCGCCCGTCGACCATCCGCCGACCCTGCACGGGCTGCAGTTGTGGGTGGCGTTGCCCGACGCCGCCCGCGCGGACCCGCCCGGATTCGCCCACCACCCGGACCTGCCGGTGTTGAGCGAGTCGAATCTGTCGGTGACCGTGCTGGTCGGGGAGTTCGGCGGCGTCCGGTCTCCGGCGGTGGTGCACTCCCCGCTGCTCGGCGCGCAGCTCTGGCTGCCGGACGGCGGAACGGCCCGGCTGCCCCTGACCGGCGCGTTCGAACACGGCGTGCTGGTGATGTCCGGCGCGGCCGAGGTCGCCGACGTCGCGCTGACCCCGGGCTCGCTGCTCTACCTCGGGCCCGGCCGTCGGGAACTGACGGTCCGGGCCGCCGGTCCGACCCGGCTGATGCTGCTCGGCGGCGAGCCGTTCGACTCCGCGCTGGTGATGTGGTGGAACTTCGTCGGAAGGTCGCACGAGGAGATCGCCGAGGCCCGCGCGGACTGGATGGCCGGCGGCCCCCGGTTCGGGCGGGTGCGGGGCGACGACGCGGATCCGCTGCCGGCGCCGGAGATGCCGACGACCCGGCTGAAGAGTCGCGATCGGCACGGTCGCACCGTCGGATGAGTGCCGGTCAGGTGAAACCTCCGGAGCCCCGCAGCTTTGGTCCGAACCGTCGCGGGTAGTCGCGGTCATGGCGACCACTGCGACGACGAGCGTCGAGGACCGTAAGCGGCTCGTCCGCGCTCTGGTGGGGCGGAGCCGGGGCTTCGCCGAGGAGTACGGACTCCAGGTGACCAACAATCCTGCGAGCCTCTTCCAGGTGCTCTGCCTGTCGATCCTGTTGCGCCGGAGCCCGGACGTCCGCGGGGCGGTGCAGCCGGTGCTGGCGCTGCGGAACCAGGGTTGGGGAAGCCCGGCCCGGATGGCCCGGTCCCGACTCCAGGCGCGGGCCGGAGTGCTCCGCGACCACGGCCGGCGCGGCGACGCGGACCGGCTCGCCGCCACGTTGGGGAGTCTTGCCGGCGTGCTCGTCGAGCGCTACCAGGGAGATCTGCGACGGCTGCGGGCCGCGGCGCGGTATGCGCCCGCCCGTGAGCGGACCCTGCTCCGCGAACTGCCCGGAGTGGACGTCGAGGTGGTCGAGCTGTTTCTGCGTGAGGTCCAGGCGTTGTGGTCGGAGACCCCGCCGGTCGCCGACCGGGGTGCCCTGATCGCCGCGCGGAAGCTCAGTCTCGGACGGACGGCGGCCGACCTGGCGGTACTCGCCGGCGGTGGCGGATCCGAGAAACTGGCCTGGTTGGTGGGCGCCCTGGCCAGGGTCGAGCTGGAGAACACATACGACGAAATCGCTCGTTGAGGGGCGAAACAGCGTGTTTTCCCGCACAGTTTCCCGGATCCTGGCCGGTTGGACGATCCCAGATCGTAAGATAGGTCAGCGGCACCTGCTCGCCCGGTTCGGGCTGGCAGCCGCTGCCCGGCGAGGTCCGTGTCCGGTTCGGACACGTCGACGTCGTCGGGGCAATGTCGGACGTGGCGCCCGGTTCGCGTCCAACCGCGAATGGGGCGCCTCGTCCGGTGCCTCGGTCCCGTCCGGCAGTGGGGTTACTTGGCCAGCCCTGCCAACAGGTTGATGGTCGCCGCGATGATGACCGTGCCGAAGAGGTACGACAGCAGCGCGTGCCGCAGCACCGCCGCCCGCATCGGTTTCGAGGTGAGCGAGGTGTCGGAGACCTGGAAGGTCATCCCGACCGTGAACGACAGGTACGCGAAGTCGGTGTACCTGGGCGGCTCCGACTCGTGGAACACCGCACCACCGTCCTCGCCGGTGTAGTACAGCACGGCGTACCGGGCGGTGAAGACCGTGTGCACCACCGTCCAGGACAGCAGCACGCTGACGATGCCCAGTCCGATGTGTGCGTCCCGCTCGAGACCCCGTACCGACCCGTCGGTGGCGAGTAGGACGCCGATGGCCAGCAGGCTGGCCAGGCCGGCGGTCAGCAGCACCGCGTCCCGGACGGCCCGGCTCGGGTCCTCCCGGACGGCCAGCGTCGCGGTTTCCTGCCAGGTCCGGGGCCACAGCACCGACCAGGCCCAGACCAGGTAGGTGACCGCCGCGGCGTCCCAGCCGATCAGCGGTCCCATGACCCAGGAGTGCAGCAGCGTCGTCGGAATGCCGACGCACAGCCCGACGGCCGTGAAGACCGCCGCCTGGACCGAGGCTCTGGCCGGCTCGCGCCGGGCCCTGGGCGGCTCCCCGTCCTGGGAGTGCGCCGGTCTGCCGAGCCGCATCTGCGCGGTTGCGATCAGAGTTGACGCATGTGCCGGGCGACCCGCTGGTGGGTACGGTCGCGCGCCTTCGCGGCGAGTTCGGCGGGACTGGCGTCCGGGGCCAGGTCGGTCGCGGCCGACCGGGCCACCTCCTCGGTGTTGTGATAGTCCACCGGCGGCATTCCACGCAGCGCCTGTAGCACCTCGCGCGGCGCTCCAGCACGTTCGGCCTCCCGGACGATGTCCTCCTTGGGCGCCGGGAAGTCCATCGACTCCAGGTACCGCAGTACGTCCGCGTTGGTCACCATGAGATCCCGCTCCTCGCCGGTTGTCTGATTCACCGGCCGGCCGGATACCCGTTGTGCGGACACCCACGCCTGCGCCGGGCCCCGGATCCGTCAGGTCCTGGATCCGTCAGGTCCTGGATCCGCCGACCCTGGCTCGGCGGGCCCCCTCGTCGTGGACGGCTCCGGCCCGGCTCGCGGAATATCGCGTCGCGGAATATCGCGTCGCCGTTCCGCGACGGCGGGACTAGCCTCGTCCGGATGCCTGAGGTTCCCGTCCGTTACCGGTCAGACGACGAGGACAGCGGCCGCTGGACCGGGTTCCCCTACCGCCCGGGGGACATGGTGATCAGCACCCGGTCCAAGAGCGGCACCACCTGGATGCAGATGATCTGCGCCCTGCTGGTCTTCCAGGACCCGGACCTGCCGGCACCGCTGGCCGAACTGTCGCCGTGGCTCGACTGGCTCGTCGAACCCCGGGACGAACTGTTCGCCCGGCTGGCCGCGCAGCCGCACCGCCGGTTCATCAAGACGCACACCCCGCTCGACGGAGTCCCGCTCGACACACGGGTCGACTACATCGTGGTCGCCCGGGACCCGCTGGACATGGCGGTGTCGCTCTACCACCAGGTCGACAACCTCGACCGGGAACTGATCCGGCACCTGACCGGCCGAACCACGCCCGACGGCCCCGTACGGCCCCGACCCCCACTGCGCGACTGGCTGCTGTCCTGGATCGACCGGGACGTCGAACCGGCCGACGCACTCGACTCGCTGCCGGGGGTCCTGTGGCACCTCTCCGACGCCTGGGCCCGACGCGCCGAGCCGAACGTGCTGCTCGTGCACTACGGCGACCTGGCGACCGATCTGCCGGGCGAGATGCGCCGGATCGCGGAGCGGCTCGGGATCGAGGTGCCGGAGCGGCGCTGGCCCGACCTGGTCGAGGCGGCCACGTTCGCGCGGATGCGGGCCAGGGTGACCCGGTTGGTGCCGGACCGGTCCGGCGTACTCAAGGACCGGTCGGCGTTCTTCCGACGGGGCAGTTCGGGTGCGGGCCGGGAGGCGCTCAGCGCGGACGAGGTCGCACACTACCGACGCCGGGTGGCCGGGCTGGGACCGCCGGACCTGCTGCGCTGGCTGCACGCCGACGATGCTCCGGCGCGGCTCGCCCATCGTTCCTCGTCCTAGCCTGGGCCGACGGAACGTGGAAGCGTCCCGAGCTATACAATACAGAACACTGCTGTATTGTAATTGCTGTGGGCATCGATGATCGCGCTCCTGGCCGGCCGCGGAGCAGGGAAGCCGACGCCGCCATCCTGGACGCCGCACTGGAACTGCTGATCGAGCGTGGCGCGGTGGCGACCAGCATCGAACAGGTGGCCCGGCGTGCCGGAGTCACTCGGGCCACCGTGTACCGGCGTTTTCCGGATAAGGCCCAGCTGCTGATCGCCACGATCGAGGCCGCCTACGGTGATCCCCCGCCAACGCAGGAGATCCGCGACGTCGAGCACTTGCTGACCGGTTGGGCATCCATCCTTGCCAGCCCGCGTCTGCGGCGCCTCCTGCGCCGCCTCTACGGCGCGATCGAGGACTTTCCCGAAATCGCTCGTGCTTACCAGAGAATGCTCGGCCAGCAGCGGGACCAGGCCCGCCGCAACGTGTTCGAACGGGCCCGCGACCGCGGGCAGTTTCCCCCGGACACCGACTCGGACGTGCTGCTGGACCTGCTCACCGGCGCGGGGTGGCAGCACCTGGCCATCCAGCCGGACAACTGCACGGTCGAGGACACCGAGAGGTTCCTACGTGCCGTGCTCCACCAGGCCGGGTACCGGCCCGACGGCTACCGACAACAGTTGGTCCCGCAGGGCCAGCAGCCCGCCAGACCGGGAGACAAGGAGTAGCCAACATGTCCACCGCCAGCGTCGAGGCGCAGTTGCGCACCCGGGCGTTCGCCCGCGTCATCGGGCCCTACGTCGCCACCTTCACGATCGTCTACGCGATCCGCCTGCCCGACCTGGTCGGATACATCAACGACCTGTTCGCTCAACCCGTCCTGGTCTGGCTGCTCGGCGCACTGATGCTCGGCGGGGGACTGGTCATCGTCGGCGGACACCGCAGTTGGCGCGGCCCACTCGCGGTCACCGTGTCCCTGTTCGGCTGGTTCGTCGCCGTACGCGGGTTCCTTCTCATCGTCGACCCCGGGGCGGTCAAGTCGGGTGTCGACTCCACCATGCTCTCGCCCACCGCGACGACCGTGGCCCGGATCTTCTTCGGCGCCCTGGCGGTGATCGGCCTGCTGCTGACCTACGCCGGTTGGTTCACCGAACCGACGGCTCCGACACCAGCAACACCTACGACCGACGCCCACAGTCCAGCCTGAAACACGGGGTCGAACCAGGTCTGACGGCGCGGACCCGGGTCAGGCGACGGCACCCTCGGTACGGAGTCGCCTGATCCGGGTCAGGCGACGACACCCTCGGTACGGAGTCGCCTGATCCGGTCGGCGTCGAGGCCGAGTTCGGCCAGCAGTTCGTCGGTGTGCTCGCCGGGATGCGGCGGCGGTCGGCTGATCGCCCCGGGGGTACGGCTGAACCGGGGCGCCGGCGCCGGCTGCTCGACCCCGGCGGGTGCGACGAACACACCCCGGGCGGAGAGGTGCGGGTGCCGGGGTGCCTCCCGCCAGTCGAGCACCGGAACCGCGCAGGCGTCGGTGTGCTCCAACAGGTCGGCCCAGTCGTCCCGACTCCGGGTCCGGAACAGCCGCGCCCACGCCTGCCGCAGCGCGGGCCAGTTCGCCGGGTCGGTCCGGTCCAGCGCCTCGTCGGGGGCCAGCGGAAATCCGGTCCGGCGGACCAGTTCGGCGTAGAACTGCGGTTCGATGGCGCCCACCGCCAGGTACCTCCCGTCCGCACACTCGTAGGCGTCGTAGAACGGGGCACCGCCGTCGAACATGTTGACCCCTCGGGCGTCCTGCCACATCCCCATCCCACGCAGGGAGTGGATCATTGTGGAGAGCAGCGCGACCCCGTCCACCATGGCGGCGTCCACCACCTGCCCGGTCCCGCCGCCCCGGACGTCGAACAGCGCGCAGACCACACCGAGTGCCAGCAGCATTCCGCCACCGCCGAAGTCACCGACCAGGTTCATCGGCGGCACCGGTGGTTCGCCGGCCCGACCGATGCCGTGCAGTACGCCGGTCAGCGCCAGGTAGTCGATGTCGTGCCCGGCGTACGGGGCGTTCGGGCCGTCCTGGCCCCAGCCGGTCATCCGGCCGTACACCAGCCGGGGGTTCACCGCCAGGCAGTCCGCCGGTCCCAGGCCGAGGCGCTCCGTGACACCGGGCCGGAATCCCTCGACGAGTACGTCGGCGTCGCGGACGAGGTCGCGCACCACCTCCCGGCCGGCGGGTGTCTTGAGGTCGACGGCCAGCGATCGTCGTCCCCGGTTCAGCAGATCAGGATGGGGGGTGCCGAACCGTTCCGGCCGGACCTCGGCGACCCGGTCGACCCGGACGACGTCGGCGCCCAGGTCGGCGAGGACCATCGCCGCGAACGGGCCCGGTCCGATGCCGGCGAGCTCGACGATCCGGACGCCGTGCAGCGGGCCGCCCGGGGCCGCCGGTCGGGGAGCGGTCATCCGTGCACGATAGGACAGCACCGTCCGCCGGTCGAGCCGGTGATCTCCGGTGCCGG
Source organism: Plantactinospora alkalitolerans (assembly GCF_015690345.1). Classification (GTDB taxonomy): domain Bacteria; phylum Actinomycetota; class Actinomycetes; order Mycobacteriales; family Micromonosporaceae; genus Plantactinospora; species Plantactinospora alkalitolerans. The sequence continues at coordinate 39,324 of NZ_JADPUN010000213.1, forward strand.
CGGGGTTGGCGCGCGTCGTCCGCGCGCTTGCCGACCAGGGCGGCCGGCAGGGCTTATCGTCAGCGGAGACGCCGCTGGTCGTGGCGGGAGAGAACGGGTCGACCGCTATGCGTACGGGCGAGGTGGGCCACAGCGGCACCGGTCGTGATGCCGTCGACCCTGCCGGTGCCGGTGCCGGTCTTCGTGCCGCTCCGGACGGGCGGCCGGCGCGGCCCGGGTACTGGCGACTGGTCGGCGCCCCACCGCCGACCCGCGCCGAGCGGCTCGGCCGACTGGTCGGACTGCGGGTGCTCCGGATCCCTGGGACACGGCGGATACTGGTCGTCGCCGGGTCGATGGACCGGCTGCGGGACCTGTCGACCCTGCCCGTGTCGCTGGCACCGACGAGTTCGGCGAGCATCGTGCTGGCGTACTGGCGGGCGCCCCGGCTGGGCTGGTCCGGCGGCATCGGGCCGCTGGCGCATCTTCGGGGGCACCGGGTGGCGTTGCCAGGTCGGGGGCGGGGCGTCGCCACGGTCACCGTCCGGCTCTCCCGGCCGGCGCAGCTCCGTGACGTCCTCGCCGCGGTGCTGCGCGTGTTGGGGCCGAGCCGGCCGCTTCCGGTGCCCGCCGGTCCGAACCTGACCGGCCAGGACATTCTTCCGGCATACCTGCCGACCCAGCCGGCCGCCTCGGTGGCGCGGGGTGTGCTCCGGGACAGCCCGGAGATCCGGGCCCACGACGTGGTACTCCGGGCGGTGGGCACGTCGGGATCGGCGTCCGGTGCGGCGGCGTACGCGGTGGGTTGGGAGACGGGCCGGCACGGGCCGTGCCTGGCGGATGGCCCGGCCGTGCTGGTGGACGCGTGCCGGATCAATCCGCGTGGCCGCCGGGCCGGCTGCTACCGGCCGGACGCCCCCCGGGTACGGCTGGAGTTCGGTCCGGCGCCGGGGTGGCGCCGGGGTGGTGCCCGGACGGGACAGCAGCCGCTCGACGGGCCCGGGGTGACCGCTGGAGTCCTCGCCATGCTGCGCCAGGTCGGCGTGGTCGACTGCCCGGACGTTCCCGACACCGGGCCGGTGGAGGTGGCGGCGCTGCTGGTCCAGCTGGCGATGACCGGGGCGCTGGTGTCCGCCCCGAGCCTGCCGGACCGGGTGGCCGACCTGATCGTTCCGGAGCTGCGGACGCTGCTGGCCAGCGCGGTGACCGAGACCGAGCCGCTGGCCCGGGAGGCGCGCAGCGTACGACAGCGACGGGCGGCGCTGCGCGGGCACGCCACCGCGTTCGCGCTGCCCGGGCTCACCTCGGGCGTCTTTCCCCAGCTCCCCGTCTTCCCGTCGGTGAGCGTGCTGCTGACCACCCGGCGCCCCGAGCGGCTGCCTGCGGCACTACGGATGATCACCGAACAGACGTACCCCGAGCTGGAGATCGTCCTCTGCCTGCACGGGGTCGAACTGCCCGAGCCGGTACGCGCCACGCTGGCCCGGTGCGGCCGGCCGTACGAGATCGTCCAGGTGCCGGGCGCCGCCAGTTTCGGTGAGGCGCTGGGTGCCGCGACCGGGCGGGCCCGGGGGAGCCTGGTCACCAAGTTCGACGACGACGACAGCTACGCCACGGAACACGTCTGGGACCTGGTGCTGGCCCGGCACTACTCGGGTGCGACCCTGGTGGGCAAGGGCTCCGAGTTCGTGTACCTGGAGACGCTGGGCATCACCATCCGGCGGCCGTCGGGCGCGGCCGAGACCGACGGTGAGGTGGTGGCCGGCGGCACGATGCTGATCGCCAAGGGGGACCTCGAGTCGGCCGGCGGCTGGCGTCCGGTACCCAGATCGGTCGACTTCGGACTGCTCGACCGGGTACGGCGGGACGGCGGGATGATCTACCGGACCCATCCGCTCGGCTACGTCTACCACCGGCGGGCGGCCGGCCACACCTGGGATCCCGGCCAGCCGTACTTCCTCGACAGCGCGTACGCCCGCTGGACCGGTCTGCCGGCCGAGATCCTGGGCGACATCGCTCCGTAGGATTCGAGGTTGTCGCGCTGCCAGCCCTGATGAGGTGGTAGGACTAGCGGGTGGGCATCGTGTCTCCAGGCTTCCAGGGTCGGCGTCGACCGGCTGAGCCGAACCTGCCACCCGGGCAGTACCTCACCGAGGACTTTCCGGTGCTGTCCGCCGGTCCCACCCCACGGGTGTCACTGACGGACTGGGAGTTCGTGCTCAGCACCGAGACGGGTGCCGAGTCCCGCTGGTCCTGGGACGAGATGTGGGCGCTGCCCACGGAGACTCCGACGGTGGACATCCACTGCGTGACCCACTGGTCGAAGCTGGGCACGAACTGGCGGGGCGTCTCGGTGGACACCCTGTTGGACGGCGTCGACACGGCCGCCGACTACGCCCTCGTGCACTCCTACGGCGGCTACACCACGAACCTGCCGCTGGACGACCTGCGGGACGGGCAGGCCTGGATCGTCCACCAGTACGACGGCGCCGACCTGCCCGCCGAGCACGGCGGGCCGGCCCGGCTGCTGGTGCCGCACCTCTACTTCTGGAAGTCCGCCAAGTGGGTTCGCGGCATCCGTCTCGGCCTGACCGACGAGCCCGGTTTCTGGGAAACCGCCGGCTATCACGACTACGGTGACCCATGGCGCGAACAGCGATACCAGGGCGACTGACCAAGCGGGCCGGCTGGTGGGTCGCCCGCCTGGTCGACCGCCGGGAGGAGACCGCCACCGCCTGCACGTTGGTGCTGGAGGTTCCCGACTGGCCGGGCCACCTGCCCGGCCAGCACGTCGACCTGCGGCTGACCGCCGAGGACGGCTACCAGGCGGCCCGCAGCTACTCGGTGTCCGCTCCCGCCGACGGCGAGCGGATCGAGGTGACCGTCCAGCGGGTGCCCGACGGAGAGGTCTCGCCGTACCTGATCGAGGGCCTGTCGATCGGCGACCAGATCGAGGTCAAAGGTCCGCTCGGCGGCTATTTCGTCTGGCGGATGACCGACCCCGCACCGGTGCTGCTGGTCGGCGGCGGCTCGGGGATCGCGCCGCTGATGGCGATGATCCGGGCTCGGCGGGCGGCCGGGAGCCGGGTGCCGTTCCGGCTGATCTACTCGGTCCGGACCGAGCGCGACATCTACTTCGCCGACGAGTTGCGCCGCCGGGTCCGGGAGGACCAGGGGCTCGACGTCGCCTACGTCTACACCCGGGAGGTGCCGGAGATCTCGCCCGCCCAGGCACACCGGATCGGCGTCGCCGACGTCAACAGCCACGGCTGGCCGCCGCAGCTCGAACCGACGAACTTCGTCTGCGGACCGACCGGGTTCGTGGAGGCCGTGTCCGACATCCTGGTCGCGCTCGGTCACGAGCCCCGCCGGATCAAGACCGAGCGGTTCGGTCCGACCGGGGCCTGACGGCGACGACGAGCGCAGCGAGGAGACGACGTGACCGAGCAGTTGCATCCGGAGCAGCCGAGGATGGATTACGTGGACGGCAACATGCTGGCCGGTCCGTTGCAGGAGGTGTTCGCCGTGGACCTGACCACGGCCACCGGCCGGTGTGCCTCGTGTGGACAGACCGGGCCGGTGGCCGCGTTGCGGGTCTACTCGAACGCACCCGGGGTGGTCGCCCGCTGTCCGTCCTGTACCGAGGTCATGCTCCGGCTGGTCCGTACCCCGGACAGCGCCTGGCTGGACCTGCGCGGTTCGACCTTCCTGCAGATCCCGATGCCGGCGGAGTCGTTCACGACGCCGGGGCCGGTCGCGATGTAGCCCACGCCGCCCCAACACCATCGAAGCCGCCGGTCGCGCCGAGCCGCCGCCAGAAGACCAGCAGCAGCAGCGTCGTCGCCAGCGCCGCCGCCCAGAACGGCACCGTGAGACTGCCGGTTCCGGCCGCCAGGATTCCGCCGAGCAGCGTGCCAATGGTGGCACCGCCGAGGTCGAGCAGCGAGTAGACGCTGTTCACCCGGCCGCGCAGCTCGTCCGGTACGAGCCGGGCCCGCAACGACATCACCAGCGCGCCCCAGACCATCGTGTGCGCGCCGAACAGTGCCATGATCGCGCCGGCCAGCCACGGCTCATGGGTCGCCGCCAGCACCGCGTGGGTGCCGAGTTCGACGACGAGGCCCGCCCGCAGCAGTGCCGGGGTCCCGAATCTCCTCCGCAGCCGGGGACTGAGCCAGGCGCCGAGCAGTCCGCCGACGGCGGAACTGGTCAGCAGTACGCCGAAACCGATCTCGTCCAGCCCGAGCCGCTTCCGGCAGTAGAGGACGAAGACCGCGAACGCGGCGCAGAACACCAGGTTCATCAGGCAGAGGCAGACGGCCAGCATCCGCAGCACGGCCGACTCCCACATGGCCCGGAGGCCGACGACGATCTCCCCGGCCAGGCTCCGCCCCGCGTGCCGGTCGCCGATCGGCCTCCCGGTCGGTACGGGCCGCCGGCGCAACGCGGTGAGCAGCAGTGCGGCGACCACGAAGGTGACCGCGTTGAGCCCGAACGGCGACGCCACCGCCACCACGAAGAGATAGGCGCCGAAGGGTTTCGCGACGAACTGGTTGCCCACCACGAAGGTCGCCTGCAACCAGCCGTACGCCTGCTCCAGGCGTTGCTCGGGCACGATGCTGGGCAGCACCGACACGGCGGCGAGGTCGGCTGTCGTCTCGCCGATGCCGAGCAGGAAGAACGCCACGTACACCGTCGGTACGGTGACGACGTCGGCCAGTGCGAGGCCGGCGAGGGTGCCGAGCACGACGGCCCGGCCGAGGTCGACGGCGATCATCAACCGCCGGCGGTCGAGCCGGTCCACCAATGCGCCGCCGGGGAGCGAGAACAGCAGCCAGGGCAGTTGTGCCACGAACGCGGCCCCGGCGATCAGGGCCGGGTCGTCGGTCAGCGAGGCGACCAGGAGCGGTCCGGCCACCGCCGTGACTCCGTCGCCGATGTTCGAGATGGCGCTGGCGGCCCAGAGCCTGCCGAACTCCCGACCGAGCCGGGGCACCGGGCGGTCGGGGGTCGGGCGGTCGGACGGGGATTCCTCGGGGATGGACTGGTTCGGCGTGGCGGCGGTGGTCATCGGTACCACCGCCGGTCGGCAGGGTAGGAACACTCTCTCCGCGTGCTCGGGCACGCGGAGTCGACGTACGGGAACAAGGAAGTCTCCTCGGAAGCGATGAGGTGGCGCGGGGATGTAGGCGCCGGAAGTCGGGCCGTCGGGATCGGCGGCCGTTGGATCGCTCCGAGGCGGAAGCCCGGGGTGGACGGAGAGCGCCGGCCTGGTCGGTCACCAGGACGGATGCCCGGTCACCAGGACCGGGCGCGACGTCAGCGAGCGGTGGACTTCCGCGTCGAAGCGGAGACCTGCACCGTGCCGAGGGAAGCAATGCTCACGATCAGCCTCCTGATGTCGCCGTCGAACGTTGGACGCTACCGGGGGCCGGCTGCGACCGGCAAGCCTCGCGCCGACCACGACCGGTAGCGTTCGGCGGACGGGTAGACTGAACCGAACGGTTTCCCGTCGATGGCCCGTGTGCGCCGCGAAGCACATCTCGAATGACTGACATCTTCAGCGGCGGAGCCGCCGTCCTCCGGTGAGCCCGGCGATCCGGGTCCGCCCCCGCCGCGAGTTGACGGCCGCGCGTCGTCCACGGGCCCACCGCTGCTGGGGTCACCTCGTCGCGGCGCCACTGTGGCCGATGCACGGCGCCAACCTCGGCACCCTGTTGCGGACCTGCGACGCCGTCGGCGCGTGTCTGGCCGTACCACCGTGGCGCTGGGTCGACGAGGCCGTGGCACGCGGCAACACGTTGCGTCGGCCGAGCTGCGTGCACCGGGTCGGTAACCCGCTGAGCTGGCTGGCCGCCGAACGGTCGGCCGGCGCGCAGATCCTCGGCGTCGAACTGGCCGAGGAGGCGGTCCGACTCGCCGACCTGCCACCGGCCCGGCACCGGACCATCGTGGTGCTCGGGCACGAGGCCACCGGTATTCCGGCGGAGGCGCTCGACACCCTCGACGCGGCGGTGGAGATCCCGATGGTCGGTACCGGGCTGAGCCTGAATGTCGCGGTGGCGGGTTCGCTGGTCCTCTACAAGCTGGCCGGCCTGCTGTGAGGACGGACGTAATCGGATGTGCCGGACGATCACCGACTGGCACACTCGGACGGTGCCAGAAACAGTCGATCCCGCCGCCGTCCGGTACGACCGGATGCGCTGGAACACCCCGTTGTCGGAGGAGCATGCCGAACTGCTGCTGCGACGGCTCGACGTCCGGCCCGGGGCGTCTCTGCTGGATCTCGGCTGTGGCTGGGGCGAGTTGCTGCTCCGGGCGGTCGCCGGCAGCGACGGGGCCACCGCGGTCGGGGTCGACACGGACACCGACGCCCTGGAGCGGGGCCGGCGGGCCGCCGCCGAACGGTCGCTGCCCGACGTCACCTTCGTTCGGGAGGAGGCGACCGCCTGGCAGGAGCCGGCCGACCGGGTCTTCTGCCTCGGCTCGTCGCACGTTCTCGGCGGAACGGTGCCCGCCCTCGAGATCCTCGGCGACCTCGTCCGGCCGGGTGGGCGACTCCTCTTCGGTGACGCCTACTGGCAGCGGCCCCCGTCGGCCGAAGCCGTGGAGATCTTCGGTGACCAGACGATGTCCCTGCCGGAACTGGTCGAGCAGATCCGGCTCGCGGGCTGGCGGGTCCTGCACTTCTCCACCGCCGACCAGCGGGAGTGGGACGACTTCGAGAGCACCTTCCGGGCCGCCCGGCAGGAGTGGTTGCTGGATCATCCCGACGACTCCCGCGCCGACGACCTGCGGGACGCACTCGATACCCAGCTCCGCGAGTACGTCGGTGTCTACCGGGGCGTCCTGGGCATGGGCTACTTCGTACTCGGGCGTTGACGGCGGCCGTGGCCGTTGAGGGCGGCTTCGGGCATTGACGGCGTACCCCGGGCGTTGACGGCGGCGGCCGCCGCGACGGCGGTGTCGGACGGCGGCTCTACACTCCGGCGCCATGACGGACGTGACCGCCGAGGTGACCGAGGCGCGGCCGACGACGGTGATGTCGGTTCCGCTGTCGCCGTACGCGACCGAGTTGCTGCGCCTGTTGACCGGTGCGGCGGACGAGTCCGATCCGGCCGTTCGACACGTCGTCGACCTGTCCCGGATCGACGATCGGGAACTCGGGGTGCTGCTGGCGGTCGCGCATGAACTACCCGCCCGTGAACTGACGGTCGTTCATCCCGGCCGGCAGCTCCGTTGGGCGCTGACCGGCGCGATCCAGGAACGACAGCCACGCTTCCCCCCCGAGTCGTGCGCCGCACTGCTGGCGGCGCTGGCGAAGGACTTCCAGGCGGATCATCCCCAGGGCAATCCTCTGCTGGCCGTCGGCGCCCTGCTCCGGTGCGACGGGCAGTGGCCGGCGACTGCGACGCGGTCGGCGGTGGCCATCGTCCGGGCAATGGTCGCGCGGGGGCGCTCGGAGCAGCCGTACGCGATGATGGCGTTGGCCGGGCTGGCCGGCGGTCCCACCCGGGTGATGCTGAACGCGATGTTCCGCAGGTCGCTCGCTCCGATCGCGCGGGACGAACTGGAGCTGTTGACGAAGCTCGGGGCGCCGGCCCAGGCGCTGGTGGCCGAGGTCTGCCGGGACCGGCCGTACCCGTCGATGCCGCAGCTTCCGGACGCGTGGCAGCGGCTGGCGGCGATCGAGGAGTATGTCGCCTTCGCCCGCCGGGCGCTCGACGCCGCGCGGGCCCGGGTGGCGTCGATCCAGGCCGGCGAGCTGCCGTACGTCGCCGACAAGGCGTTTGCCCCGGACGAGGTCGAGGTGCTGGGCCGGGCCGTCCGGGTCGCGTTGCGACACGACGAGGCATGGCTGCCGGAATTGCTGCGCTCGCTGCTGCTCGGCGTCGCGGTCGCCCCGACCAGCGCCAGGACGCTGCCGTCGCAGGCACTGCTCTACGAGGCGGCCCGGGCGGCCGGGGACTTTCCCACCCCGGAGGCGCTGGCCACGCTGCTCGCCGTCCGGGGTGTGGTGCGGCACAAGGGGGTACCGAGGCAGCTCGACAGGATGTGCAAGCGGATCGAGCGGGCGCTCGCGGAGCGGACGGACACGGTGCTGCGGCTGCCCGACCTCGGGTTCGGACCCGACGGGACGGTTGTGGTCGAGGTCGGCGGCCACCGGGCGGTGCTGGTCGTGTCGGACGAGGTCGTTCTGCGGTGGCGGCGCGCGGACGGGACACTGTCGCCGACAGTGCCGGCGGTGGTGCGGCGGGACCAGCCCGACGAACTGGGGGAGTTGCGCGGTCGGGTCAAGCAGGCTCGGGACCAGGTCACCGCGCTGGCCCGGACCCTGGAGGCGGGATACCCGGCGGCATCGGCGCAGCCGTACGGGCAGTGGCGTGCCGAGTTGGCGGGCAACGGTCTGGGCTGGCAGGTTGTTCGGCGACTGATCTGGGAGGTCCGGCACCCCGGAGGGGAGTGGCGGGCGGTCCTTCCGGACGGGGACGCCGCCGACGAGCGGTTCGTGGACGCGTTTGGCGGGTCGGTGGCCCGGCCCGAGCCGGATGCCGCGCTTCGACTGTGGCATCCGATCCGGTCCGGGGTCGACGAGGTCCGCGCCTGGCGGGACCTGCTGACCGAGCGGCGGCTGCGCCAGCCGGTACGCCAGGCGTTCCGCGAGGTGTACCTGCTGACGCCGGCCGAGGAGGAGACCGGGACCTACTCGCTCCGGTTCGCCGCGCACATCGTGCACTACCGTCAGTTGTATCCGCTGCTGCGGTCGCGTGGCTGGACGACGCAGATGCTCGGGCCGTGGGACGGCGGTGACGCTGCGACGGCGTACCGGGTGTTGGCCTCGGGGGCGTGGCGGATCGGTCTTCACCACGACTACCTCCGCGAGGAGGACGTGGAGTGTGCGAGTACCGGCCGGGTGTGGTTCGAGCGGTCCACCGAGGGAGCCTGGCGGACCGGGTCGTTGACCGAGGTGCCGCCGGTGGTGTTCAGCGAGGCGATGCGGGACGTGGACCTCTTCGTCTCGGTGACCTCGATCGCCGCCGACCCGTACTGGACGGATCGACGGACGGAGCACGGCGACTACTGGCGTGCCGAGAGCCGCCGTGAACTCGGGACGACGGCCCAGGTACGGCGTACCGCGCTGGAGCGGATCCTGCCCCGTACGAAGATCGCGGACCGGTGCACGCTTACCGATCGGTATCTCGTGGTCCGGGGCGAGCTGCGGACGTACAAGATCCATCTGGGTAGCGCGAACATTCTGATGGAGCCGGACGATACGTACCTCTGCATTGTTCCGGCCCGGCGGAAGCCGCCCGGTGAGGTCTTCCTGCCCTTCGAGGAGGACCGGCTCGGATTGATCCTCAGCAAGGCGTTCCTGCTGGCCGACGACGCCCGGATCACCGACGAGTCGATCGTGGCGCAGTTGCGCGCCCGGCGTTGAGCGATCCCGGGCGCGCCGAGGCCCGGCACGCGCGAAGCGTGCCGGGCCGGGGAGCCGGTCTGTCGGGCGCGGTCAGGCGTGGCGGCGGCGGATCGCCCTGACGCTGTCGAGCACGTCCCAGATCACGACCACGGCCAGGACCACGGCGGTGACGTTGGCGACCGTTCCGAGGTTGTCGCCCTCGCGGAGCCATTCGAACCGTTGGACGAACTCCGGGCTGAGCAGCCGGTCGGAGAGGATCAGCCAGGCGACCGGCACCGCGAACGCCAGGTGCAGCGCCACGTTGACTCCGATCAGCGGCCAGGTCCAGCGCCCGACGCGGTACTTCACGATCTCGAAGACCACGCTGCCGACCAGTACGGCGAGAAGGACCGGGAGCCAGGACGACCACAGCGCCGGGTCGATGATCGGGATGTTGGCGCCGCTGTCGCTCTCGATCCACGACTGGAAGTGCTGGAGGGGAAGGTACGCGATGCCGAAGAGGAGCCAGGCGACCGCCGTGGCGGTGCTCGCCAGGGACATCTCACGGTCGACCGGGACGCGGGGAAGTTGGTCGACGTTCCAGTCGCCCAGACCCTGGACGGGTGTGGTGCGTTCGAGAATGGCGAAGGTCAGGGTGAGCCAGAAGGCTATGTGGACGGCCACCTCGATCGCGGTGCCGATCCCGGATCCGATCGCGCCGCCCACCCCGACCTCCCCGGTGGCCGCGCTGGACACGGCGTCCACGGTGCCGACGATCGCCGGGACGAAGGAGAGCAGGAGCCGCAGCAGCCGCAGCCACACCAGGTAGTAGGTGGGGCCGATGAGCTGCAACCGGCGGTCGGCGTACCGGGCGGCGAGCCGCTCCGGGTTGCCGAGTTCGGTGAGCACCTCCCGTTCGGCGGTGCCGGGGTCCTGCCCGTTCCCCGTCCGGTCTTCGATCATGTCCTCGATCGAGCCCCGGAGTTCGACGGCGATCTCCTCGCGGCGGGCGGAGGGGACCGAGGGCAGGGTGGCGGCGAGGTAGCGGTCGGTCAGGGAGTTCATCGGTCCATTCCTTCGGTCAGCCCGGTCACGGAAATCTGGATGGCGGCGAGGTCGTCGAGGAGTTGTCGCAGGATCGACTCACCCTCGTCGCTGGTGCGGTAGAACTTGCGCGGCCGGCTTTCTTCGGTGTTCCACTCGCTCGTCAACAGGCCCTGTTCCTCGAGCCGACGCAGCAGCGGGTAGAGGGTGTTGGCATCCACCGCAAAGCCGTGCTTCGCGAGGCGTTGGAGCAGCGCGTATCCGTAGTCGGGTCGTCGTAGCGCAACGAGGCTCGCCACAACGACGGTGCCTCGTCGCAGTTCCTGGAGGTGCGTCCGCAGGATGTCGTCGCTAACCATGCGTCGTACTTTACTGTGTGACACACACTATTGTCTAGCGAGACAGCAATGTGTGCTCGGTGGAAGCATGGCGTTCGGGCTCGTCGGGTGGTCGACGGCGTTGTATTTTAGTAGTGACTACAATTTGGTATCGGGTTCGGAGGCGATCATGGCAGGAGGACGACCGCGCAGCTTCGACAGCGACACGGCTCTGGATCGGGCGCTGGAGGTGTTCTGGCGCCAGGGCTACGAGGGCACGGGAATCTCCGATCTCACCAAGGCGATGGGCATCAACAACGCGCCCAGTCTCTACAACGCCTTCGGGAACAAGGAGCAGCTGTTCAGCAAGGTGCTCGACCGCTACGCCGACGGACCCGCCCGGTACATCCGTGAGGCGTTCGACCAGCCGACGGCACGGGCGGCGGTGGAAACCCTCCTGCACGGCGCCGCCGATGCCACGACGGATCCTGACCGCCCGCGCGGATGCATCACGGTGCAGGGTGCCCTGGCGTGCTCGCCGGGCACGGAGGCCGTCCGCGAGGAGTTGGCGGCACGCCGGGCGGCCGGCGAGACGGCGCTGCGCGAGCGGCTGCGGCGGGCCCGTAGCGACGGGGAACTGCCGGCCGGTACCGACCCCGAGGGGCTCGCCCGCTACTTCGCCACCATCTACCAGGGCATCGCGGTCCAGGCCGCCGGCGGAGCGAGCCGGCAGCAACTGCACGGGATCGTGGACACGGCCATGACCGTCTGGCCGCAGCGGGCGGACGCCTGATCGGAAATCAGGGATCTCCACCCCTGGCCCTGGCCGGAATGCCTCCACCTCCGGGGACCGGCGCTTCCCGCGAACACCACCACCGCCGTAGCCGTGGGCGAGGCTCTGGCGCCACGTCGCCTCCGCTCCTTTCCGCCTGATTCAGGCCGCCCACGGGCGGCAACCGGTGGTAAGCACCGTCACAGCCACGTCGGCGACCAAGCATTTGCGATGCGCCCCTGCCGGGGATAGTTTTTTAGCACACGATAAAAAACACCAGGACAAAGGGAGCATTGCCATGGGACAGCTCGACGGCAGAACAGCCATCGTGACCGGAGGCACCAGCGGAATCGGCCTGGCCACCGCAGAGCGCTTCGCGGCGGAGGGCGCACACGTCTACGTCACCGGCCGCCGCCAGGACGCACTCGACGCCGCAGTGGCCAGGATCGGCCACAGTGCGACCGGCGTACGCGGCGACGTCACCGAGCTGGCCGACCTGGACCGGCTCTACGAGACGGTGGCCAAGCAGAACCGGCGCATCGACGTGCTGTTCGCGAACGCGGGCGGCGGCGAGTTCTCCACTCTTGAGCAGGTCACCGCGAAGCACTTCGACGAGACGTTCGGCCGCAACACCAAGGGGCTGCTGTTCACGGTCCAGAAGGCACTGCCGCTGCTGAACGACGGTGCCTCCGTCATCCTGCAGTCCTCCAACGCGGGCACCCTCGGCAACGAGGCGTTCGGCGTGTACGCGGCCTCCAAGGCGGCCGTACGCTCCTTCGCCCGTACCTGGGCCGCCGAACTCAGGGGCCGTTCGATCCGGGTCAACGCCATCAGCCCCGGCACGATCGACACTCCGGGTATCGACGGTCTCGTGCCGGACCAGGAGCAGGCCGACCAGCTCAAGTCGTACCTGGCCGGCACGATCCCGATGGGACGTATCGGCCGGCCCGACGAGGTGGCGAGCGCCGTTCTCTTCCTCGCCTCGGACCAGAGCAGTTTCATCACCGGTACCGAGCTCTTCGTCGACGGCGGTCGCAACCAGATCTGACCGCCACCTCCGGCCACCGACGCCAAGCTGTCCTGCTTCCTCGTTCCTGGTTCCTGGCACCTGCCTGCCGGCCTGGCAGGAACCAGGACAGCGTCCGCGTACCGCGCCGCGTTCTGCGAATGCCGGCGACACCGCACAGACAGGACCTGAGCAATGCAGCTGGGATCGACAGGCATCTGGAGTATCGAGCTGCGGATGGCCGATCCGTACGAGATCGGCGACGCCGCGGCCGAACTGGACGAACTGGGCTGGGGGACCCTGTGGATACCGGGTCTCGGCGGCGGCGACATCCTCGGTGACTCGGAGCGGCTGTTGCGGGCGACGCGCACGGCAAAGGTGGCCGTCGGAGTCGCGAGCATCTGGCGACACCAGGCCGCCGAGATCGCGGCCGGGCACGCGCGCCTCCAGGACGCTCACGGCCACCGGCACCTGCTGGGCCTCGGCGTCAGCGATCCCGCAGCCGCGCAGCACGCGGGACAGCCGTACCGGCCCCTGGCAGAAATGGGCAGCTACCTCGACACACTCGACCAGGCGCCCGCACCGGTACCTCCGGGGGAGCGACTGCTGGCGGCACTCGGGCTCCTCCGCCCGTTCCTCGGCATGGACCACTACGCCCGAAGCCTGCGCCGCCAGGGATTCGCCGAGGAGGAGCTGACCTACGGAGGCAGCGACCGGCTCGTCGACAGCATCGTGGCCTGGGGAGACCTGGAAACGATCGGTGCGCGCGTCCAGGCACACCACCAGGCCGGCGCCGACCATGTCTGCCTCCATGTCGTCGGCGCCGGCCCAGGCATGCCGCTGCCCCAGTGGCGCGAGCTGGCCCCGCTCACCACCTGACGGACAGGGGCTCAGATCCGCGAGGTGAAGGTGGAGAGGAAGCCGTGCGGTATCGGGCTGCCGGTGTTGTCGAAGCAGAGCGTGTCGACCTCGGCGGCGGTGGCGGAGAGCTTCCACGGCTGAGTCAGGTGGCAGTACTCCGACCCCGGGCCGTAGGCGGTGACCTGGGCGTGCGTTTCCTTCTCGCCCAGGAACGGGTACGTGACCAGGTAACGGCCGGCCGGAACGAGCGGGGTCGAGGAGTTGAACCCGAACCCGCCGGCCGGGTAGTTCCAGTTCGTCTGGCCGGCGCTGGCCGAGAAGAAGTAACCGGTGTACTTCGGCGGGCCGAACGAGCCGAACACCGCCCGCTCGCGGTGGTAGGACAGGGTGAACTCGCTGGCGACCGGCGCCCCGGCCTGGTCCCAGCAGGTGACGTACGCGATGATGTCGACCCCGCTGTTGCCCCAGCGGATCACCTTGCACCGGCGCGGACCGGCGTTCGGCTGCACCGCCGTCACCTGGAGGTTGCCGGCGAGCGCGCCGGCCACGCCGACCCCACCGAGCCGGACCTGGTACAGCCCGAGGCCGCCAGCCAGCACACTCACGCCGCCACCGGTCGAGTTGTACGACTGAACGACCGCCGCCCCGCCCCACTGGAGCCAGGCATGGCTGCCGTCCACCACCGGGACCAGCCCTGAGCTGTACGTCCACAGCACGGTGAACGGCGTGTCGTCCCGCCCGCCACCCGGCCGGTGGCACTGGACGTCGACGATCTCGTCCGCACCGGACTGGCCCCAGCGGACGATCTCGCAGTAGTGCCCGGTCCGGTTGACCGGGGTGACGTGCACGTTGCCGCGTGCGCCGGCACCGACCTGCGGGAACCTGATGTTGTAGCGACCAGGGGCCAGCCGTATCCCCTCGGCGGACAGGGCGGGGAAGGCGGTCTTCCAGCTACCCCACTGCCGGGTGGGGTCGAGGACGGTCCAGACCGGCATGATCGGGTTGTCGACGTACGCGAAGCCGTACCGGTCGGCGGCAGCGGCCTGGCTCGGGCCGGGCGGGGCCAGGACGGTGGCCGCCAGCGCGGCGACGAGAGTGATGGCGAGCATGCGGGGACGGAGTCGCATCTGGCCTCCAGTTGGCGTGGTCCGATGTGCTCCGGAGTGTGCGGCCCCGTTCGCCCCGGCCGCTGTCGGTTCCTGGGCAGTCGTGGCGGCACAGCGCCAACACCCACTTGGGGCGTAGCCGGAATATGCAGCGGAATCCGGAACGTGACGGGAGGGCTCCAGGATCCGGCCGGTTGCCGCCAGCGTCGCCGGAGCCCTCCCGCCGGTGATCGGGTCGGGTCAGGGCGAGGTGCGGACCCAGCCGAGGAAGCGTTCGCTCAGACTGCGCGCCTCGGGGGCCGTGCCGGGGTTGAGCGCGTGCAGGTCCCGGAACGCCTCGGCCAACGAACCGCCGAGGTGGACGGTCAGCGCGGCGTGCTGGCCGGCGTACTCGCGAGTCAGAGCGAGCCGGGCGGACCCGCACGGCCAGGGCTGTCCGTCGGTCCGGCACAACCAGAGCGGTCGGAGCGGTGTGTGCGGCTCGGATCGCGTCGCGGGCGCGTTCACCGGCCCGTCACCTCGGCCCGCCCGCTGCGCAGCCGCTGGCTTCGCACCGTATGCGCGGGTTCGGCGTCGACCAGGGTCTGGGCGTTCCGGCCGAAGCGGGTGCTCCGGTTGGTGGCGCGCGGCTGGGGACGCGGAGCGGGACCGCCCGTTCTCGCGAGTTGGGGCGGGGCGTCGGGCCTCGGTAGTACACGGTGCGTGAGCACCGAGCGGCCGCGGTCGGGACAGGAGCGCCACCACAGCCCGCACCGGCAGTAGAGCCACCAACGGCGCCAGTAACGACGGTGCCGTACGACGAGCGGTGGTCCCTCGCGCCGATCGGTATTTCCCATCACGCCCTCCTGCTGCTCGGTCGCCTACGCATGGATGGGGGTCACTCCACTACGGGGGAAGTCGAGTGACCCCCTCGGTTCCGCCCTGGCGGTCTGGCCGGTCCTGAGCGGTCCCGCTGGTGACACTCTGCTGTGGCATGCTTACGGTCGATAGTGGATTAGCCGCAATCCGGAGCGATGGACGGATCCTCTGGGTGCGCTGAAATCGGCGGAATGACCTTGGGGAGGCGTGGAACGCGTGGGTATCTCACCTTCGGAGTACCTGCTCCGGGAATTGCGGCGGCGACGCAAGGCAGCCAGCGTGACGCAGGAGATGTTGGGCGGGCAGTGTTACTGCTCGGACTCGCAGATATCAGCCATCGAGACCGGCGCGACTCCGGTCACGCTGAAGCACCTGCGACTCGTGGACAACGCCCTGGAGACCGGCGGCTACTTCGAAACACTCTGGAACGAGCTGGTCAAGGACGACGCCGCGCCCGTCTGGCTCCGCGAGTGGCTGGAGTACGAGCGCGAGGCACGCACTCTCCGCTGGTACGAGCCGGCTTTCGTGCCAGGACTCTTCCAAACCGAGGCGTACGCTCGCGCGCTGTTCTCGCTTAACCGACTCTCGTTAGGCGCGATCGAACAGCAGGTTGCGTCCCGGATGGAAAGGCAGGCTGTTCTTGACCGCGATGATCCGCCGCAACTCTTCGTCGTGTTGGACGAGATGGTGATCCGTCGGCTCTGCGGCACCCGACAGGTGGTCGTCGCCCAGTTGGAGCACCTGCTGGACCTGGCCGAGCGTCCAAATGTCGATCTACACCTCATACCGACCGCCACTGGCCTGTACTCGGGTCTAGCTGGTGCGTTCATCGTCGCGGATCTTCCCGACTGCAACCGGGTCGGCTATGTGGACAATCAGCTCACTGCGCAGGTCGTCACCCGAAACGAGGACGTTGCTAACCTTGGGGTGTCGTGGGATGCCGTACACGGCGAAGCGTTGCCCCGCGCACAGAGTCTCGATCTCTTGAAGGAAGTGACCAAGTCATGGACGTGACTGGCGCACGGTGGCGGAAGTCGACCCGCTCGTCCACCAACGGCGGCGCGTGTGTGGAGGTCGCCGACAACCTGCTCGGTGTCGTCCTGGTGCGCGACACCAAGGACCGCGACGGCGGCACACTGTCCTTCGGGCCTGCGGGCTGGCAGGCGTTCATCGACCTCACCAAGCGGACGGGACGGGTTGGTTGACGATCTCTCCGTGATCCAGGATGGCGAGGTCGTGTAAGCAGCAGTCCTGCACCCGCCGCGATATGTCCGGGTCTGGCTTAATGCGTTGTTGCCTTGCCGACCCGGGATCTACTGTTCGGTGATGTTGTCGCAACCGCTGACGGTGACCTTCGACGCGCACGACGCGACCCGGCTGGCGCAGTTCTGGGCCGGCATGCTCGCCCGGGAGGTCGTCGAGGACGCCGGTGGTGCGCTCCTGCCTGGCGAGGAGACCCAGGTCAGCCTCCGGTTCGTCCCGAGCCGTGCGGAGAAGGTGGGGCTGAACCGCATCCACCTTCACCTGACCAGCGCCAGCGATGCCGACCAGCAGCAGACGGTGGCGACGGCGCTGAAGCTCGGCGCCAGCCATCTCGACGTCGGACAGCGCCCCGAGGAGGAACACATCGTCCTGGCCGACCCCGAGGGCAACGAGTTCTGTGTGATCGAGCCGGGCAACTCCTTTCTCGCCGGCTGCGGACTGCTCGGGGAACTCGCCTGCGACGGCACCCGGGACGTCGGCCTCTTCTGGAGCGAGGCGCTGGGCTGGCCGCTGGTGTGGGACCAGGACCAGGAGACCGCGATCCAGTTGCCGCACGGCGGCACGAAGGTCGCGTGGGGAGGCCCGCCGGTGGCTCCGAAAGAGGCGCGGAACCGGCAGCGCTTCGACCTCGCGGCCGGTGGCGACCAGCAGGCGGAGGTCGACCGGCTGATCTCCCTCGGTGCCACCCGGCTCGAGGACGGTGCGGACGGCGCCGTCATGCTGGCCGATCCCGACGGCAACGAGTTCTGCGTGCGAGGGCACTGACCCCAGCCCTCAAGCTGTCCCACGTCGCGGCTTGGTCGCCATGTGTCAAAGTCGATGCATGCCGACCTCGCCGGATCCCAGGATCGATTCGCATTCGAAAGCAACGACCGTCTCCAGCGGGGCAAGTCGGCTGGGGCAGGATCTACGGCAGGGCCGGAATCTCGATCTTTACATCGCCGTCACGGTTGCGGTCGTCACCGCCGCGCTCGGTGTCCTCGGTGTCGTCGATTCGAGCATCCTGGCGGCCTCCACGCTCGCGGTACTTGCCGTCATGGCAATCTCCGGACTCGCCACCAGGCACGAGGTCGACGGCGTCCGGACGGCTCTCAACCGAATCGCAGCCAGCGAGACCGGAGAGGTCGCAGCGGAACGCTTCCTGTCGTCGCATCCGCCGGCAGTCGACACGGAGATCGCGACCGCGACCGACATCGCCATCGTCGGCATAACACTGACCCGTACCGTCCGGGACATGTTGCCGGTGTTGGACCGCCGGCTGCGGGCCGGTGCGCGAGTCCGAGTCGTGCTGATCGACACCGACAGCGGGGCCAACGCAGAGGCAGTGGCCCGTAGTAAGAAGGCTGACACGCCCGAGTTCTACCGGAACCGGGTGTCGGCCACTCTCGACCTCCTGCGCGTCCTCGCATCCTCTGGGTCAAGCGAATCGGCCCTACAGATCCGCCTTTTGCCGTTCGTACCGACCTTCGGGTTGCTCCTGGTGGACGCCGATGATGTCCATGGTCGCATCCGCGTAGCGATGTACCAGCATCGGACCCTTGAACCCAATCCGACGTTCGGCCTTCGTGCCGACCGGGACGCCTGGTGGTATGGCCTGTTCAAGGGGCAGTTCGAGACGATGTGGGAAAGTGCCCGCGAGCGTGAACCGGGCACGGGCGGTCACGCGGCGCGCGGTGGCAGCAACTGACGTGGTGACGTACTGCTGCGAAGGCGGCGCGAACGCGACTTCGTCGATCTCGCGGAACGCGGATCCACGTCCGTGCCCGTCAGATTCCGTTGTAGCGCCTGAAACCGTCGCGGTAGTGTGTGCCGATGGTGGAGTCGGGGTCGACACCGGTCTACATACCGACCGTCAGGGTGGATGACCAGCGCCAGATCGGCTGGGGCGACGTCGGTCTCGAACGGTTGCGTGAGCGGATCGACGATGTCCGGGCGGCCATCGTGTCGGCCGCCAACGGGGTGGCGGAGAGCCTGAGTGCCGCGCCGTCCGCCCCCGGTTGGGAGATGAACGAGGTGACCGCCACCTTCGGCGTCTCCCTGGTCGCCGAGTCCGGCGTGATCGTCAGCAAGGCCTCGGCTTCGGCGTCCCTCGAGGTGTCGGTGACCTTCACCAGACGGGACTCCTAGCAATCCGATGGGCGGTGGGCGGATCCTGGCATCGGGCCGCGATCTCGGCTCCGGATTCGCCATCGCACCCCGGATCGTCGTCACGGCCCGGCACGTCGTGGCCGACCGAGAACCCGCCGAGCTGACGTACGTCGCCGAGGACGGGTCGACGACGCGGATCGCCGGACTTCTGCGGCCGGACCGCGAGGTCGACGTGGTGGGACTCGAACTGGCGGGGGAACTGGCCTCCTGCTACCGGTCGGCCGAGGCGGACGACGGGCACCGCTGGCTCGTCTCGGCGCGACCGAAGGACAACGACCCGGAGCTGACCGGCAGCGTCACGTCCGCGAATCGGCTGATCCGGGCGCCCGGCGGAGTCGAGACGCCGGTCCTCCAGCTCGCGGTCGACCAGTTCCTCGGCGGCTACCAGGGATATTCCGGCAGCGCCGTGACGTTGGCCGCCGCCCCCGACGTCGTGATCGGCGTCCTGGTCGAGCAACTGCCCCTCCGGATGAGCCCGGGGTTGGACACCGGGTCGCGTCGTCCGGCC
This sequence comes from Plantactinospora alkalitolerans, assembly GCF_015690345.1. Taxonomy (GTDB): domain Bacteria; phylum Actinomycetota; class Actinomycetes; order Mycobacteriales; family Micromonosporaceae; genus Plantactinospora; species Plantactinospora alkalitolerans. The sequence goes on from NZ_JADPUN010000213.1 coordinate 58,586, forward strand.
AGCAACGTGCTCTACGCCATCCCGATCGTTGCCGTGCTCCGGCATCTTGATCTCGCCGCCGAGGTGACAACCGTACCGGTGCCGTCCCCGACCGCCCCGGCGGCGGCGCAGACCGGGGACGCGTCCGCGACGGGCTCGCTGGCCGTGCCGGTCGGGCTGCTGCCGCGCGTCGTGCACGGGCGCTCGACCCTGCTGCGCCGGTTACGTGCGGCGGGCCGTCAGCCAGGCGGGAGATTCGTGGTGCTGGCCGGAATGGGCGGAGTCGGAAAGTCCACCGTCGCGGCGGAGTACGGCGGGCGGACGCGGCGCCCCGGGCGCCCGGTCTGGTGGATTCCCGCCACCGACCGGTCCCTTCTCGTGGCGGGTGCGGTCCGGATCGCCCGGGAGCTGGGTGCCGACCAGCATGACATCGCGCTGATCGGCCGGGGTGACGGCGCAGCGGCGGACCGGTTCTGGAGTCTCCTCGACAAGGCGGCCCAGGGTTGGCTTCTCATCCTGGACAACCTCGACGACGTCGAGCAGCAGGAGGTCGAACACGGCCGCCGGGGCGGATCCGCCGGCCTCGACCACACGGTCGACGGTCGTGGCTGGTTGCGGGGCAGCCGGCGCGGGCTGGTGCTCGTCACGTCCCGGGACGCCAGCGCGCGGGCGTGGGGAGGTTCCGGCCAGTTGGTGCGGGTCGGGCCGCTGGACGAGGACGACGCCGCGCGGGCGTTGTTGGACCTGGCCCCAGGTGGGGGAGGGGAGACCGAAGCCGGCGAGCTGGCCCGCCGGCTCGGCTGCCTTCCGCTGGCGCTGCGGGTCGCCGGGACCTACCTGGGCTCGGGACTCGCCCGCTGGCCGACCTTCGAGGCGTACCAGGTGGCGCTGGCGGACGCCACCTCGCGAGTACCGGCCACCCTGGCGGCGAGCACCGGTGCCGACCGGACCACCTCTCCGGTACACACCTGGGACATCAGCCTCGACTCACTGCACCGACGCGGGGTTACCGGTGCCCGGGGCCTGCTCGCGGTGCTAGCCGTCTTCGCGCCGGCCACTCCGATCCCGCTCGAACTTCTGTCGGCCGAAGGGCTGCGGCCGGTGCTCGGCCAGCCCGACGAGGACACCGGCTCGGGCGACGACCTGGCCGCCACCGTCGAGTTGACGCTGCACGGGTTGACCCGGCTGGGACTGCTCGACGTGGCACCGAGCCACGAGGACGATCGGCGCCCGGGACGGGGCCTGACCGTCCATCCGGTCGTCTCGGACGGCGTACGGGCCGCGCTGACGACGCGGCCCGGTGTCGACGCGGACGCGGCGGTGGTGCAGGCCGTCGGCGTGGCGGTCGAACTGCTCGCGTCCTACTGCGCCCGCCTCGACCCCGAGGACAACGGGCACTGGCCCCTCTTCGAGGCTGTCGTGCCGCACCTGCGGGGCCCGTTGCAGGTGCCGGTCGTACTCGGCGCCGCCCAGGTGGAATCCCTGGCCACCGCCGCAGGTCAGGTGGTCAACGCCATGAACTGGGGTGGACGGACACATCTCGCGGAGACCCTCGCCCGCGCGATGACGGGGCAGTTCCCGGAGATCCACCGGGATACCGCCGCCGTCCTGACCCTGCGGTACCACCTGGCCTGGGCGATCGCGATCCGAGGCGGCTGGCGCGAAGCCGCGGGCATCTACCACGAAGTGCTCGACGTCCGGGAGGCCCGGACCGGCACCGACTCCCTGGAGACCGCTGCCGTACGCCAGAACCTGGCCTGGTGCATGTCGTACCAGGGACGGTGGGCCGAGGCGGAGGCGATCTACCAGGAGGTCCACCGGTTGCGCGATCGGATCTTGGGGCCGGAGGATCCCCTGACCCTGGCCACCCTGCACCGACTCGGCGAGGCGGCCGGGGCCCAGCAACGGTGGGAGGCCGCAGCGGAGATCTATCGCCGTGTACTCGAGGCCCGGACCCGGGTCCTGGGACCCGAGCACGCCGCCACGCTGGTGACCAGCCACGAACAGGCCTGGGTGCTGACGAAACTCGGCCGGTCGGGAGAGGCCGGCGAGATCCTCGACCGGACCTGGGCCGCGCGCAGGGCGACCCTCGGCGACCTGCACCCGAACACGATGGCGACCCGGCACCGGTACGGCGACGTCGCGGCGGAGCAGGGCCGGTGGTCAGAGGCCGAGCGGATCTACCGTGAGGTGTTGACGTCCCGCCGCCGGGTGCTGGGCGACGGCCACCGGAACACGCTGACCACCCTGCACGCCCTCGGCGACGTGTTGCTGGCGCAGGGCCGTTGGCGCGAGGCGCAGCAGACCTACCGCGAGGCGTTCGCCAGGCGCCGCGACACCCTCGGGGAGACACATCCGGACACGATCGCCTCCGCGGACCGGCTCGCCGAAGCCGACCTGGCCGCCGGTCGGGCCGGTGCCGGCCGGCGACTGGCGGTCCGGCTCCCGCCCTGGTTGCGGCGCCTGCCCGCGATCAGGAACTTCGATCGCGATCGACCGACCGGGCGATGACGTCCACGATCCTGGTGTCGTACGGGACGCCGAAGAATCGGGCGGTCCAGTGCAGGCGGTAGCAGTCGCGGATCAACAGAGCCCGTCCGACCAGCCGCGACAGCAGGTTCCAGAAGGCGATGTTGACGGCGGCCATCCGTGCCCTCAGCGGAGCCACGACATCGAGGGGCAGCCCGAGCCGCTGGTGCAACAGTCCACTGGAGATCGAGTACGGCACTCCGTACTGCCGCGACCCGGCGGCCACGACGAGCGGAACCCCGCCACCGGGCGAACCCCAGAAAAAGTCGCGTTCGTGTGTCCAGAGCGCGTCGTGCACCTCGACCATGGTGTCGACGGGGATCCCCTCGATCTCGAACACCGGTGTGGGATTCAGCAGAACCCGGATCTCGGACACGGCGAGATCCGCCTGACGTAGCCGGCGGACGAACCCCGCCAGCGAAGCCCCGGTACTGATGCCGTCGTCACAGAGCACCAGCCGCGGCTTCCGGCTGGCGAGATAGTCCAGCCGGAGCGACTCCAGTTGACGGTGCAATGGCAGGGCGTGATCGCGGGGCTGACTGGACAGGTTTCCGGTGAAGACGTCTCGCAGCCCCGCGGCGCACCGGGTGACCGAGAAGGCGAAGTCGGCGTGCGGAAAATAGCTGCCGTTGTCGAGGGTCACCAGGTATTCGTCCTGGCGGCGTCGGCTGCCGGTGAGGTCCCGCAACAGCGGCAGGTCGAGCGCCTGGGTCGAGACCACCGACGCGTAGCAGTCGACGGCGGCAGCCCGGACGGCGTCAAACACGTGCGCCGTGACCCGGGGGAGCGGGATCTCCATGGATTCGATCCAGTGCGGGAAGTCCTGGAGCAGGACGAGACGCTTCGGGTTCTCGGGGGTCGCGTTCTCCAGTGCACTCTCGTCGGTCACGTATACCAGGAAACGGTGGGAACACCGTTCGAAGAAGGGCCACAGAGATGTCCGGACAAGGCCGTACACCGTGCGCCGGGTGCCCGCTCAGCAGGATGGCGCGAACGGGACGCCGGGAACGTGCAGTGTCCACTCCGCACGGGTGATGGGCGCGCCCGCCGTGCCGCAGACCCACCCGCTGACCGTTTCCGGCTCCGTCTCCCACAGCCGGACGGTGCTGTCCGCGCCCGCGCCGATCAGGGTGCGACCGTCGGGGCCGAACATGACCGCGTACACCGGCGCGGCCAGTCGGGTCAGGGTGGCGAGTGCGACCGGTCGCGTTCGCTCGGACACATCCCAGAGCCGAGCGGTGGCATCGGTGGCCGCCACGGCGAGCAGCCGCCCGTCGGGGCTGAACGCGACAGAGTAGACATGGCTTGTCGGGCCGCCGATCGGCGACCCCAGCGGGACCGGTCGCCTCGGGTCGGCCAGGTCCCAGAGCCGTACCGTCCGGTCGGCGCTGCCGGCGGCCAGGGTGCGCCCGTCCGGGCTGAAGCCGATCCCGTAGACGTATCCGGCGAAGCCGGTCAGCGGCGGCCCGAGGGGGCTCGGCCGGGCCGGATCGGTGACGTCCCAGAGCGTGACGGTGGCGTCGGTGCCGGCGATCGCGAGGGTGCGGCGGTCGGGGCTGAAGGCAACCGACAGCACCAGAGCGGGGCTGTTGCCGTCGATGGTTGCCAGCCGGCGGGGTCGGCGCGGGTCGGCGACCGACCAGAGGTGCACCCGGGTGTCGTCCCCGCCGGCGGCGAGCGTCGCGCCGTCCGGGCTGAACGCAAGTGTCTGCACCAGGGCGGTCGGGCCGGTCAGCGACGGCCCGAGCGCCGCCGGCCGTCCTGGATCGGTGAGGTCCCACAGGTGGACCGGGCCGGTACGGGTACCCACGGCGAGAAGCCGCCCGTCCGGGCTGATCGCCACGGTCCCGGCGAACGGGTCGCGGGCGGACGGGCTGCGCAGCGCGGTTCCGAGTGGAACGGGCCGGCGCGGGTCGGTGACCCGCCACAGCCGTACCGTCTGGTCCCGGCTGGCCGTGGCCAGGATCGACCGGTGCGGGTCGAGCGCTATGTTGAAGATCGCATCGGTGGCACCGTGCAGCGTCGGGCCGGGCAGCCGCCATCGCCGGACCATCGCATCGGTGCTGCCGGTCAGGATCGTCTCCGGGTCGGACCCGAAGGCGACGGTGGTGACCGGGGTCGGGTGTGGCACGGCGGGACCTGGGATGCCGCTGCCGACGTCCCAGGTGTGCAGAGAGTTGTCCGACGCGCCAGCAACCAGGGTGCCGCCGTCGGGGCTGAACGCCACGGCGTTCACCCAGCTCGACGGCCCGACGAGTGGCGCCCGGCGCGGTACGGGCCGGCGGGGGTCGGTGACGTCCCACAGCCGTACCGTGCGGTCCTCGCCACCGCTGGCGAGCGTACGGCCGTCCGGGCTGAATGCCACCGCGTAGACCTTGAGCGAGTGGCCGCGCGTGGGGGCGGCCGGTACGGGCCGGTGGGGACTGGTGACGTCCCACAGCCGTACGGTGCCGTCGGCGCTGCCGGCGGCGAGGGTGCGGCCGTCCGGGCTGAACGTCACGCTGTGCACGGCCGCGCCGGGGCCGGTCAGCCGGGTCAGCGGGCGGCTCCGGGCCGGGTCGCTGATGTCCCAGAGCCGGACCGTCCGGTCGGCGCTGCCGGCGGCCAGGATGCGCCCGTCCGGACTGAACGCCACCGAGTACACGGTGGACTCCGGGCCGGTGATCGGCTTTCCCTGGGGTACTGGCCGCGCCGGGTTGGTGACATCCCAGCGGTGGATCGAGGCGTCCTCCCCGGCCGCCGCCAACGTGCGCCCGTCGGGGCTGAGTGCCACGGTGAAGACCGCGCCGGTGGGACCGGTCAGCGCCGGTCCGGTGGATACCGGCACCAGGGCCGGCTCGGGCGCGGACCAGAGCCGTACGGTGCGGTCCAGGCCGCCTGCGGCGAGCAGGCCGGTGCGACGGTCGTACGCCACCGCCTGCACCGCGCCGGCGAATCCGGCCAGCCGGGTCGGCGCGGGGGTCACGGCCGCGTCGAGCAGACTGGACCGGGCCTCCACGGTCGGCGCGATCCGGTACGCGACCAAACTGAGCTGCGTGGCCAGGGCGGGATCGGAGTCGCGTAGCGTGTCGGCCCGGCCGGCGACCAGTCGGGAGATCGCCTGGTTGCGTTGGTCGACCGCGTCCCGCCGCTGCTCGCTGGCGACCGCCCGCTGCTGAAAGGCGTAACCGGTGAGCACACAGGTGGTCACGGCGAGCGCGGTCAGCGAGCCGACCAGTAGACGCAGCCGGCGCCCCCGACGCCGGGCGTGCCGGGCGCTGGCCGCCAGGAAGGAGGCGGTCGTCACGGAAAGTTCGTGGCGGTGGTCGGCTGCCCATTCCTGGGCGGCGGCCAGCCGGGCACCTCGGTAGAGGGCTGCCGGGTCGTCGCCCTCCCGGCGCCAGTTCAGTGCCGAGGTGCTGAGCCGCTGGCCGACCACCCGGCCGGCCCGGTCGGTGTCCAACCAGGCCCGCAGCGTTGGCCAGGCGGTCAGCAGTGCCTCGTGGCTGATCTCGACCGTGTCGGTGTCGGCGGTGATCAACCGCCGCGAGATGTACCGGTCGAGCACGTCCTCCAACTCGGCGGCCCGCTGTCCGTACTCGGCCAGCAGTTCGCCGGTGTCCACCCGGCATCGGGTGTCGGCGGTGTCGGTGGTGACGTGCACCAGCCGGAGGAACAGCCGGCGCGCCAACTCGCGCTGCGTCGGTACGAGTTCCTCGTACACCGCGTCCGCACTGGCCGCGATCGCACCGTCCAGTCCACCCACCTCGTGGTAGCTGGCGATGGTCATCCGGTTGCCGTGGGCGTTGCTCCAGGTGGCGTAGAGCGCGTGTGACAGCAGGGGCAGTACGCCGGCCCCGGACGTCGCCGCGCCGCGCGTGCCGCCGGATCCCACGTCGTGCAGGAGCAGTTCGACCAGGCCGTCCTCGATCTCGAGCCGTGCCTTGCGGGCCGGTTCGATGATCGCGGCCCGCAGTTCGTCGCTGCCCATCGGCCCCACCGTGAGCTGACCGTCCTGCAGGGCGGCCAGCAGCTTCGGGACACGCAGCGCGTGGGCGTAGAAGTCCGCGCGCAACCCGACCGCGACCAGCGCTCCGGCCGCGCCGCTGCCGAGCGCGCAGAGGGCGTCGACGAAGAGGTCACGCTCGTCGGCGACCTCCGGAGCGAACACCTCCTCGAACTGGTCGACCACGACCAGCAGGCGGCGGTGCCCGGCGCCGTCGGCCACCCGGGCGGCGTACTCCGTGCACCGGGCCGGGTCGGCCCGGATCGCCGCAGCGACCTCGGTCGGGGGCAGGACGAGCAGCTCGGCCAGCCGCTCGGCCAGGACCTCGACCGGCGCGGAGCCGGGTGTGCAGAGGATCAGCGGCCATCGGGACGAGCCGGGCAGGGCGTCCGAGCGCAGTCGGGGGATGAGGCCGGCGCGCAACAACGAGGACTTCCCCGAGCCGGAGGCACCCACGATCACCTGTACGGCGCCGCCGGTCGCGTCCAGCGCGGCCAGCCGGTCCAGCAGCCGCGTGGTGAGGGCGTCCCGGCCGAAGAACCATTCGGCGTCCTCGGGTTGGAAGGACGCCAGCCCTCGGTACGGCTCGGGGCCTGCCGGCCGGGGTCCGGGAGCCTGCCGCACCCGGCGCCACGCCCGCAGCCACTCGCCGACGAGCGCGTCGTCGGCGACCTTGCAGGTGCGCAGGACCCGGACCAGTGCGTCCCGGGAGGAGAGCGACGGCAGGCCGCGACCGGCGAACCAGTCGCCGACAGTGGCGCTACCGACCCCGACCCGGCTGGCGACGGTACGTACCGTGAGGCCCGCCTGTTCCCGCAGGGTGGCCAGCCCTTCCGCGAACTGGGCCCGGGTCCGGATCTCGGCGGGGTTCGGCTGATCCGGATCCGGGCGGAAATCGGTCATCGGGCTTCTCCGTCGGCCGGCGGTACGCGACAGTAGCCGTGAGGTTACCCAACGCATGCCACGAGTGGCTTGTCGGTCAGCCGTGGGTGGTGGCCCCGGAGGTGGTGAGCACGACGACACCGACGACGATCAGCACGATCCCGCCGATCGCGGTGAGGTTGAGGTGCTCGCCGTAGACGAGGGCGGCGATGACGGCCACCCCGGCGGTGCCGACGCCGGACCAGACCGCGTACACGACGCCGACATTGAGGGTGCGCAGCGCGTACGCCATCAGCGTGAACGAGGCGACGTAGCCGATGACGACCGCCGTGATGTTCAGGGGGCGGATGGCACCGGCGGTGCCCCGCAGTGCGAGGGTCGCGGCGACCTCCGAGACGATCGCCACCGCGACCAGGAACCAGGCCATCAAGGAGCCTCCTCGATCAGCGCGCTCAGCGTCGCGTACACCCGTTCGTGGAGGCCGGGTGGTGGTGGCGCCAGGTCGACCAGTTGGGCGAGCCACCAGCCGTCGACCGCCAGCCGGACTGTGGTGGCGACGGCGGGATCGATGCCGTCGTTCTCCAGCCGTCGCTGCCAGGCCTGGTGGGCCCTACGGAGTGGGACGAGGGCGGCGGGATCGACGAGGGCGGCGGCGAACAGCGCGACCGTGGTCCGGCCGGTGGCGGTGTCGGCGGCCCGCAGCGTCCAGCAGCTTGTTCCGGGTGTCCGTCACCCGATCACTGTACCGGCCAGCCGGTACAGCCCGACGTGTTTCACCCGGGCGGCCGGCAGTCGCTCCTCTGGCGCGTGCCGGGAGTTCCGACGGCGGGACTCCGCTGGTCGATGGACCGCCGGCACCCACCCCGAATATTGTGTAGATCAATCGGATGTCGTGAGTTTGCCGGATCGACGTGGAGCGGCACTGTGCCATGCGGCTGGTCCGGAAGGGCGGTTTGATGTGGAGGACTGGCGATGGAGTCATCCCGCGCGGTGACGGTTCGGGTGCCGGGGTCGAAGTCGGTGACGGCTCGGGCGCTGTTCGTGGCGGCGTTGGCGAACGGCACGAGCCGCCTGATCGCACCGCTGGAGTCGGCCGATACGGTGGCGTTCGCCAACGGACTCGCCGCGTTGGGCTTCGGATTCGAACGGACGCCTGAGGGGTGGGACGTCACCGGCGATCCGGCCGGGCCGTCCACCGAGGCGGCGACGGTGTGGTGTCACGACGCCGGTACCGCGGCGCGGTTCCTGCCAGCGCTGGCATCGCTCGGAACCGGCCGGTTCGTCGTCGATGCCAGTGCGCAGATGCGCGCCCGGCCGATGGGGCCACTACTGCGGGCGCTACGCGCACTGGACGTGCAGGTGCACGCCGCGGCGGGGGACCGGCTGCCGTTGCGCATCGACGCCGACCGCGTGGCCGGCGGCGCCGTGCAGGTGGACGCCGGCACCTCCAGCCAGTTCCTGAGCGCACTGTGCCTGATGGGCCCGGGCACCCGGAACGGTCTGACTATCGAGGTCCTGGACGAGGTGTCGGTGCCGTACGTGGAACTGACCCTCGCGATGATGCGCGAGTTCGGTGCGCACGCCACGCGTGAAGGATCGCGGATCACCATCGCCCCGGGTGGATATGAGGCACGGGAGTACGTCGTCGAGCCGGACGCCTCCACCGCCTCGTACTTCTTCGCTGCGGCCGCGGTGACCGGCAATACCGTGACCGCGCTCGGTCTCGGGCGCGGCACGAGGCAGGGTGACCTGCGCTTTGCCACCGAAGTGCTCCCCGCGATGGGTTGCGAGGTGAGGGTGGAGGACGACCGGACCACCGTGACGGGCCCGGCACGCCTACGCAGCCCCGGTGAGGTGGTCATGCGCGACATCAGCGACACGATGATGACCCTGGCCGCGATCGCCCCGTTCGCCGACGACCCGGTCAGGATCACCGACATCGGAAACTGCCGCGTCAAGGAGTCAGATCGCATCGAGGCGATGGCCACGGCGCTGGGCGCGTGCGGCATCAGCACCGACACCGGGCCCGACTGGTTGGAGATCAACCCCGGTCGGCCGCACCCAGCACTGATACAGACCCGGGCGGACCATCGCATCGCGATGAGCATGAGCGTTCTTGGTCTGCGTACGCCGGGCGTCCGCTTCGACGATCCCGACTGCGTACGCAAGACCTTCCCCGACTTCCACCAGGAGTTCGGCCACCTGCAGGCGACCTGGCGGCGGGGCTGATCGGAGCAGCGCCGTGTCCGTCCGGAGCCCCCGGCACTCGCGCGGCAGTTGCGGTCGACCGTCGGACCCTCGTCAGGTTCGTGTCCGGAACGGGGCAAGGGTGGTCCGGATCTGGTCGGCCGCGCCCCAGTCGTCGTCGAACTGCGCCAGGACGGCGAGGTGCTGGCGCAGCTGGACAATCGGCATGCGGGTGCGCCAGTCGCTGTCGAGGGAGGTCAGCTCCGCGTACACCTCGAAGAACCGTTGCGCCTCGGGCGGGGGCGAGGTGGACCACACGTGCGCGAGGTCGACCTCGGCCCACATGTAGGAGACCGCCGGGTCGATCACCGCGGGCTGCCCGTCCGGGGTGGCCAGGACGTTCTGTGCCCACAGGTCGCCGTGCGTCAGGCATGCCGGCCGGTCCGGCAGCAGGTCGGGCAGCCGGTGACACAGCCGCTCCAGCGCCGCCCGGTCGCTGCGGTCGAGTGCCGCCTCCACGCGGGGCTGCCCCAGCCAACGAAGCAGTCGATGCTGTGCGAAGAACGCAAAGCCGTCGTCATCCCAGGTATTGCTCTGCCGGCGGCGGCCCAGCCAGTTGTCGCGGTGCCATCCGAAGCGCGGATGGGTCGTGCTCAGGTGCAGGTGGGCGAGTGCGTGCGCGAACTGCTCCCAGAAGGTTTCGCTGCGCGGCCTCGGCCTCAGCACCGACAACACGAGCAGTTCCCGGTCCGCCAGAATCACCTCGGGGGTCGCCACGCCGCCGATCTCCCGCAGGGCGGCCAGCCCTTCGGCCTCCGCGACGAAGACGTCGTCGGCCGGCGCGTCCGCGAAGGCCTTGACGAACACCGACGGCGAGTCATGGCGGGTGGCTATGCCCGCGAGCGCCGCGACCCCACCCGTCGCCGGCTCCACCGCGACGACGTCGCGCATTCCGGCCCGAAGCAGGCACTCCAACAGGAACGTTGCCGAGCGCATCACGACAGGCTCCTCCTCGTCCGGGTGCATGTTCGCAAGATCCTAGGTGCCCGAGAGGGGGCTACCCGCCGTACGTTCGACGCCGAGGCGATGGCGCCGATCTAGGAAAGGTCGATGACCAGGTCGGCGGTTGCGACGCCGATCTCGCCGTCGTACCCGTCGCCGGCCGCGGCCCTGGCAGCCGCCGGATCCGTGCCGGGCCAGAGGTGGGTCAGTAGTAGGTGTCTGACGCCGGCCTCCGCGGCCTGCCGACCCACCTGCCGGGCGCTCGACAGGTAGCGCCGCGAGTCCTCCGGTACCTGATCCACGTGGGTAGCCTCGGCGAGCAGCAGGTCAGCGTCGCGTGCCAGTTCCACCACGTCCGGGCTTGGGCCGCTGTCACCGGTGTACGCGAGTACCCGGTCGCCCGCGGCCAGTCGTACGCCGGCATTGGGCACCCAGTGCGGCAGCAGGCGGGTCTGGGCGCGGAACGGACCGATGTCGAGGCCGTCACCGACGTTGATCTCGCGTATGGCGTAGGCGCCGGCCAGCGTCTCGGGGCGGTCCAACGCCAGCACCGCGTCCAGGGCGCCAGGCAGCGCGTACACCGGTAGTGGCGTCGGCGGATCATCGCGCATCGCTCGGGCCCGGAGCAGCGGGTTCAGGTCGGCACAATGATCGGGATGTCCATGGCTGATGAAGACCGCGTCGACCTGGTCCGCGGCGACCCGTTCCAGCAGCCGCGGCATGGTCGCGTAGCCGAGGTCGACGAGGAGTCGGAACCCGTCGTACTCCAGAAGGTAGCCGCTGCATGCCTGGCCCGCCTCCGGCCAAGCGCCGCACCCGCCAAGAACCGTGAGCCGCATTCGAAGACCGTATCGGCCGGGGCCGTCAAGTTCCACCAAACCGCAGCGTATTGCCGGACCGTTTCCTGCCTCGCGCGACGGTCGCTGAGGTAGTCCGGGCAACGCGGCGAACCCCGCCTTGTCATGCCAAAACAGTGCGCCGGTCGAGTACCTTGGCTCGATCGTCGCGCCCGGTTCGGCGCGACGATCGAGTATCTCGTTGCTGACGGTCTCGGCGTCGCTTCCTCGTGGCGACTAATTGGGTGGGGTGTGCCGGGTGCTCCCGCGACGACGGTGCGGAAGACCCCTGAGTGCGAGAAGGGCCGCCGGGATGATGGTCAGGTGCATCGCCGAGAGGGCCACGGTGCTGGTGGTGTCGAATCCGGCGGGGATCGTCATCACGGCGATGGTGGCCACGGCGAGCACGGGGGCGACGACCCGTGCGATGGGGATGACCTTCGGCCACTTGCGGGAAAGCACCGCGACCAGCGTCAGGCCGAAGCCCAACGGTACGAGCGACATGAACGTGATCGAGACCCAGTCGACCTGTGTGGTTGTGCCATTCTGCGGATAGGTGAAGGCCCCGCCGAGAGCGCGGCCGACGGCGTAGATGGCCAGGTTGATGATGAGCAGGCCGGCGAGCGCGGCGGCGACCAACGCCGGTCGGCCGGCGTTCGTCCTGGCGCGGGCGGGCGGTCGTGCCGTGGCCTGAGCGGTTCCGACATCGGTCACGATCGACGGTCCCGCGCCAGGAAGGAGGCGAGGCCGTCGAGGATGCCCCGGGTGCCCTCCTCGCGGCCTTCTACCGAGTCCAGGCCGTCGAAGTGGACGCCCTGTTCGGTGTACGTCATGAGGGTGGCGTCGCCGCCGGGCTCGAGGGCGATGGTGGTGAGGGATGTGGACAGGTGCTGGTCGTCGACCCACATGTCATAGGTGAAGACGATGCGGCGCTGGTCGACGATGTCGGTGTAGACGGACTCGAAGCGCGACCGTGGCCCGCCGTGCCACCGACCCTCCTCGATGCCTCGGCCGCCGACGCGGAAGTCGTGTGTCTTGTGCTCGACCTCGAACGTCGGCCCACCGCCGAACCACTGGTCTCGTGCGGCGTTGTCGGACAGGGCGTGCCAGAGTTCGGCCAGGGGCACCGGATAGCTGCGCTCGATGACGAAGGTGGCGTGCGTCTGGCTGCGTTCGATTGTGTCGTTCATGTCGTCTCCTTGTTCGTGGGTGGATCGAGGAAGGCGGCGAGCCGGTCGAGGCGACGCTCGGCGGGCAGACGCTGCCTGCTGATCCATTCGGCGGCCGGGCTGAGCGCGTCGGCGTTGAGCTGGTACGTCCGGACCCGGCCGACTTTGCTGGATGACACGATCCCGGCGGCTTCGAGCACGCCGAGGTGCTGGACCACGGTGGGCAGGGCCATGTCGAACGGGCGGGCGAGTTCGCTCACCGACGCCGGGCCGCGCGTCAGCCGCTCCACCATCGCGCGGCGACTGGCGTCGCCGAGGGCGTGGAACATCCGGTCGAGCCCATCCTGATACTTAGGCACATGGCTAAGTATCAGGATGGGCTCCGAGCCTGTCAAACCGGTCCGCGTGAAGCTCACGCCCGAGGGGGTACGAGGAGCACCAGCGGCGGGTACGCGACAACCAGCGCCGCCCCGGCCACTGGCAGGCCTTCGTCCGGACGAGCCGCACCTCACACGAATCCGCCCGCCGGCGACCACATTCGGACACCTAGCGGACCCAGCATCCTCAACTGCCGCAGAGTGCGTGTGCAGCGATGCCCCGGTGTGATGGCAGGATCTTCCGGATGGAGAGCGTTCTGCTGTCGGGTGCCGCCACGCTCCTCGGCGAGGCTCGTCGGGTCGTCGTCTTCACAGGCGCCGGGATCTCGGCCGAGAGCGGGGTGCCGACCTTCCGGGACGATCTCACTGGACTGTGGGCTCGCTTCGACGCGCAGCGGCTCGCCACCCTGGAGGCGTTTCACTCCGATCCGGACCTGGTCTGGGGCTGGTACGAGTGGCGGCGCGCCCGGGTGCGCCGGGCTCGTCCCAATCCCGGGCACGTGGCCACGGCTGCCATCGAGTCCCTGGTCCCGGACAGCATGGTCATCACCCAGAACGTCGATGACCTGCACGAGCGGGCCGGTTCTCGGGCTCCGGTCCATTTGCACGGCAGCCTCTTCGCACCCCGCTGCATAGCGGAAGCCGCCCACCCGGCGCCCTTTCCGGGCACAGCGGACGACGAGGCCGCCGATCCGGGAGAAGGTCGTCGGTTGCCACCGCCCCGTTGTACGCGCTGCGGAGCACTCGTCCGTCCGGGCGTGGTGTGGTTCGGTGAGGCACTGCCCGAGGCGGCGTTGGCCTCGGCCGTCAAAGCCGCCGCCGCCTGCGACGTGCTGCTGACAGTCGGCACCGCCGGCGTTGTGTACCCGGCAGCCGAGATACCTCGGATCGCGGCAGACTCCGGCGCCACCGTGATCCAGGTCAACCCGGAGCCGACACCACTCGACATGATCTGCGCCACCAACCTGCGTGGACCCGCGGCCCAGATCCTCCCAGCCCTGGTCGCGGCCGCGTGGGATGTCCCCGAGAAGAAATGATCGCGACTGTACGACGTCACTTGCCAGGGCAATGCCCTCGATGGCGGGCGGGGGGATCGAATCATTCCCGCCTCTTGCCCGGCAACCGGTCACGTGCTGACCGCAACAGGCGCCTCCGTCGCCGTGGCCGGCAGTTCGCGCGTGCTCCGCAGCGGGGAGAACAGCGCGGGCAGGAACGCGGCGGTCATTCCTGCCGCGCCGATCCACAACAGGGTGGACGCGCCGAGCAGGCCACCGAGTGCACCGCCAGGTAGGCCCGCGTAGCCAGCTCCTGGCGACCGATGTCCGGACCTGCCGCAGAGTACGCGCGGCGGCGGGCTCCGCACGGCTCACAGAGCGTCGAGCGTACGGCTGGGGCGGCGCCCGATGATGCGATCCGCGTGCCCCGGTATGGCAACGACGAGAGTCGGCGAACCGTGCCGGCCCTGTGCGGGATCACCTGAGGGCGCCGGATGTGCCACGATGGAGGGATGGGCTTTTGAACCGCCGGCCGAGTTGGCGGAAGCTGAGCAGGCAACAGCGGTACCGGTTGCCAATCGACCAGGTGCCGCGCGCCGACGTCGAGCTGGATCCGCTGGCCGTCGATCGGTTCGGCCGGTTCATCGCCATGGTGCAGGAACGGGCTCCCGGTCACGTCTGCCCCATCTACATCGACGTGCTGCTCCGGCCCGCGGGTCCGGAAGCGGTGACCGCCTGGACGCCGCCGTCCGAGCGGATCCGCGGAACTCTCGTCGGCCGCCTGACCGGTCCCGCCGTTCCCGCGTACGCGGCCGTGCTGGCCGGTCTCGCCCGCGACCAGGCGCCGATGGCCAGTTTCACGGCGCATCAGCTGGCGCCGGGCCGGTACACCGCCTTCGTCGAAGGTTGGCCGCCGGACTGAGCCGGTCGACCGCGGCGACCGCGGCACTTCTGGGAGCGCAGCAGCAGCGATGACGCCGGGCGCGCCAGCGGCGACGATCCGCCCGAGTAGTTGTCTCATTCACCCACGCCCATGCCTGGTCGAGGCGACAACACCGCATCTGAGACCGACCGATGAGCGGCTGCGCGCTGGGGCTCGCAGTCCCGTCGAGTTCGCGTCGGAGTGGAGGGTTGCTGGCGCCGCGTACCCTGACGTCACGCATCGCTTCACGTTCAGACGCTGGAGTTGCCATGTCGTTCACCGCTGCTGTTCGTTCGGCGCTCTCCCAGTATGTCGGGTTCGGAGGACGGGCTCGCCGTGCCGAATACTGGTGGTTCTTCCTCTTCCTGATCCTCGTCGGCATCGTGACCTCGATCCTCGATGCCGCGCTGGGCACCGACTTCAAAGGATCAGGTGTGTCTGACGGCCTCCTGAGCCTGATCGCCAACCTGGCGCTCTTCCTGCCGGCGCTGGCGCTCGCCGTGCGTCGCTTGCACGACACCGACCGTTCCGGCTGGTGGGTTCTGATCGGGCTGATCCCGCTTGTCGGTGCGATTGTCCTGCTGGTGTTCTTCGTGCAGGACGGCACGCCCGGTCCGAACCGTTTTGGTCCCAGCCCGAAGTACGACGTCGCGCCCGGCCAGGCGACCTGACGCTGATGCCCCGGTGTCAGGGGTAGCTGCTGGCGTCAGCATCTGGTGCAGACACGTCGCGCGCTCTCGCGGAAGGCCGTACCGGCATCGCGGATGCTCATCAAGCCTGCCTGTACCTGCTGTCCGGCGGTGTGACCGAGGCTGATGATGGCCGCCACCAGCCAGGTCGGGGGCGTGTCGCGGTGGAACTCGCCTGATCGTTGCCCCCGACGGATGAGCGAGTCGAGTCGCTCGGTGATCGGCAGATGCCGTTCGTGATCTTCCTGCGGGTTCGCGCTGGCCACGGCGGGGCTGAGCAGGATCGGGTACCGGTGGAGAAGCGTCCAACTGGCATCCGTCCACCGGTCCAGGGCGTCAGCGGCGGTACCGCTTTCGAGATCCACCGCGTCGAAGATTGCCACCACCTCGGTGGTGATTCGATCGACGATGGCTTGGAGCAGGGCGTCGCGCGACGCGAAGTGGGCGTAGACGGTCTGACGGGCGACGCCTGCCTCGGCTGCGATCTCCTCCATGCTCGCCTCGGGTCGCCTGCCCAACAGGTTGATGGCGGCGTCGAGGGTCACGACGATGCTTCGTTCGGCGTCGGCACGCCGTCGTCGTGCTCGCGGCTTGGGCAACTCGGACACGGTTGTCAAGGCTACCTGCCTGGCTTACATTGGACAGCAGTGTCAGAGTTAACTGTTCTGCGATGGGAGCGACGCGGCATGTCCACTGAAGAAGGTCTGCCCGGCCGCAATCTCGGCGCGTACCTCACTGGTTATCCGGTCGAGGTCGCCTTCGGTGCGGACGACGCTGCCGAGGTCTTCGACCGCTACCACACGCCCGACTTCGTGCTCTACAACGACGGGACGCCACTCGACCGCGAGAAGCTCCTTGCGCATGTGCGGCCCGCCCGCCGAAGGGCCACCAGCGTGCATATCGAACTGCACGAGACCTTGGTGTCTGGTGACCGCGTGGCGGCCCGCTACATCCTGACCGCGGTGATGGTCAAGGGAACTGTCATCGCCACCGAGATCTACATGTTCGGCCAGCTGGCCGAAGATGGGCGACTGCGACGGATCGACCAGCTGACTCGCCTGGTTCCGGCGCCCGCGGTGGCGACAGGCCCGGCCGTGCTACCACCACGATGACCGCGTACGGCCCCCGGTGACATCGTCAGGCGGCTCTACGCCACACGCGTTGATCTGCCGCCGACCGTGCGCGCGATCCCGACGATCCGGCAGCGGGGCGCGGGTCAGGCTGCCCCGGCGGGTGTTGGGCACTATCGTTCTCGCGTGCACATCCGTTTCGACGTCCCAGCCGATCCCGCCTACCCGGGCAGGGTGGCCGCTGTGCTCAGCGGCGTTCGGCTGCGCAAGTACGGTTACATCGGCGCGGTGCTGGCGGCCGTCGGGGCGATCGGGTTCGCGGTCTCGCGGGGGTTCGCGTGGGGCGACCGGGTCTCGCCACTATGCATGGCGATGGTCGTGGCTGGCCTGCTGTCGATGCTGTACTCGCCATGGGTGAGATTGCGTGCCCGACGCCGCTCCGGTCGCTACGCTGTCGAGGGCGCCTACGACATCACCGACGACAACATCATGATGCGCAGTGGCTCGGAGTCCGGCGGCATCGCCTGGGACGGGGTCGCCGAGGTAAGGGACACCCCTGAGTTCTGGATCGTGTATGTCGGCCGGATGCCGGCGACCGTCATCCCACGCCGCTTGATGTCCGCCGAGGACGCCGAGACCCTGCGAGCCTATATGGCCGAACGTGGGCTGCTCCAGTCACGGTGAGCCCATTGCCGCAATCCGAGCCCTGTACAGCGTTATGAACGTGACGGGGTTGCTGGCCGCACCGGCTTCGGCCCGATGATGGGTCGATAACCCGATCATGCGGAGTCGCGCAGCACCAGTCTCGTAGGAAGGATAAGGGACGCGGTTTCCCGCCCCGCGATCAATTCCGTGAGCACTCGGGTCATCTCCTTGCCCAGGGACTGGATCGATTGATGAACCGTGGTCAATGGCGGATCGGTACGTTCGGCTATTCCTAGATCGTCGAAGCCCACGACCGCCACGTCCGCCGGCACGGACCGGCCGGCCTCGCTCAGCGCGCGCAGGGCCCCGGCGGCCATGTTGTCGCTGGCAGCGAACACGGCATCAAGATCAGGGTGGTTGTCGAGCAGCGTTTTCATCGCCGCGGCGCCGCTGGCCTCGGTGAAGTCGCCTTCGGCCATACCGTACGGAGTCAGGCCCGCCATGACCATCGCCTCACGGTAACCGCGGTAGCGGGCGGTGCCGGCCTCGGTGCCCAGCTCGCCAGTGATCGTGACGATACGGGTTCGACCGAGGCCGAGGAGATGCTCGGTGGCGAGCCGGGCCCCGCCCAGGTTGTCGGAGTCGACGTACCACTGCGGCGTGAAATGCAACGGCCGACCGCCGTACACGGCCGGCAGTCCGGCCCGGCGCACAATGTGGGCCAGCGGGTCGTCCCCGCGTAGCGCCATCAGCATGATGCCGTCGACGCCCCGCGTGTTCAGTAGGTTCGTGAGCCGGGAGCGGCCCCGACCGGAGCTGGCCAGACACAGCAACAGGTGTAGGTCGGTCTCCTCGAGCGCCGAGGAGACACCGACGATGACCTGGCCGAAGAACGGGTCGGCGAACAACTCAGGATCGTCGTGGGAGATGGCGAGGGCGACGATTCCGGTCTGCCGGGTGGCCAGCGCCCGAGCGGTGCGGTTGGGCAGGTACCCCAGTTCCTTGATGGCCCTCTCGACGGCGTCGCGGGTGGCGCGACTGACGTGCGGTGCCTTGTTGAGGACCCGCGACGCGGCAGAGCGTGACACACCGGCGCGTGCGGCCACCTCATCGAGCGTGGGCTGGCGCCGAGTCGTGTCTGTTGCCATCTGATGCCGCGTCCTTCCTGCCTGCCGTGGGAGACAGGCCGGCGACGGGGCACCCGGCGTGGCTCCGTCGGCGCCAACCCGGCGACCGGCCGTGCTGACGACTCCGACAGATGGTATCGGCCTCCGAAGACCAAGGTCGACACGGTCACGCCAGGCGCGGACGTTGGTTCGCGCTCGCGCGTCGCACCGCCCGAGTCCGACACTGCTGCCCCAACCGGTGCCACAGCCTGGAAGCGGTTCCAGCATCGTCCACGAGAGGACGATGCGACAGGTCCAGGAACTCATGGACAACCTTGACTTTTGCTTGTCACATGCTCAACATTAAATCGATGTAGATAGATGGCCGCTACTGGAAGCGCTTCCAGTAAGCCCGACCTCAGGCCCGTAGGAGTTTCCGAGCGCCGCACCCCGCGACGTCGCAGAGCACCGACCGCAACGCGGCGCTCGGACAGTGGAGATCGGTCCGTCCACTCCGGGATCCGGACGCCCGCTCAGAGCACGTCCCCCTGCCGGTCACCTGATCGCGCTCCGGTAGGGAGTGGATGAGGCGAACGTGTTCTGACCACGTCACGATGGCGCGTTCGAGATTGGAGGAACCGCACATCCAGGCACTCGGCACCAGTTCATGCCGATGCACTTCTCAACCCTCTGGGAGACTCGCGATGAAACGACCCGCCCGTCCGCTGCTCGCGCTTGGTGTCGCGCTGGCGGTGGCGATCCCGACGACCCTGTTTGGCTCGTCGGCCGCCCACGCCGATCCGATCAGCCAGACCAGCGGCTTCTACGTCAACCCGCGCTCCAGTCCCGCGTCCTGGGTCGCAGCCAACCCTGGCGACGGACGCGCCAACGCGATCAGAACCGAGATCGCCCAAAGACCGATGGCCTCCTGGTTCGGCAACTGGAGTGGCGACATCACCGCTGCGGTCGGCAACTACGTCGCGGCCGCGGACGCCGTCGACAAGCTCCCCCTGCTGGTGGCCTACAACCTCCCCGGCAGAGACGCCTGCGGCGGACACTCCGGTGGTGGTGCCGGAAGCGTCGCTGCCTACGACGCGTGGATCGCAGCCTTCGCCGGCGCCATCGGTAACCGGCCCGCGGTGGTGGCCCTCGAACCAGACTCACTGGGCGACTTCAACTGTATGTCCCAGGCGCAGATCAACGACCGCGTCGGCATGCTCGCCCGCGCCGCCAACCAGTTCCGTTCCAAAGCGCCCAACACCTGGGCCTACCTCGACGCCGGCAATCCCGGCTGGGTCGACGCTCGGACTATGGCGCAACGGCTCAACATGGCCGGGGTCGCCAACGCGCACGGCTTCGCGCTCAACGTCTCCAACTACTTCACCACCGGTGAGAACACCAACTACGGCAACGCGGTCGCGTCCGCGCTGCGTAGCAACTTCGGGTACACCAAGCCCTACGTGATCGACACCAGCCGGAACCGTAACGGCTCCAATGGTCAGTGGTGCAACCCGGGCGGCCGCAGGATCGGCACACCGACCCAGACCGGCGGCGGTGCCGAGATGCTGCTGTGGCTCAAGACGCCGGGGGAGTCCGACGGCAACTGCGGGGTCGGAGCCGGATCCAGCGCCGGGCAATTCCTACCCGAGGTCGCCTACAAGATGATCTTTGGGTATTGAGCTGGGCGACGCGCGACGCTCACCAAGTGAGCCGGTTCGCCGGCGTGCGGACGAGCGAAAGTGCCCCTCCCGCAAGAGGAACGGCGTCGACTCACCGGAACTCTTGCGGGAGGGGCACTTGACGTAGCCGGAAACCGAGCCGGTACGGCGACGCACGAGGCGTTGTGCCTTCCGCCCACCATGCGGAACTCCGCCTCCGTTGCCAGCGATCTCTACCCTCGCTGTCATGGCCGACGAGAGAAACGTCTCCACCCGTGGCTTCGTGATCTCGATCTTCGTCATCGCCGCGCTGCTCTGTTGTGGCGTTCCGATCGGCGGTGGCTACCTGTACCTCAAAGACTCACGGGACGAGCCCGGCATCCGCGCCGCCGGCGAGGCGTATCTCACCGCCGCGGTCGAAGGCGAGAACACTGCCGCCTACGACCTCCTCTGCGAATCCGACCGCCGCAAGCTCTCGCGGGCAACCTGGAAGCCCGTCGTCGAGCGCCGCGCCGCCCCGACCGGCTTCCGAATCACCGACGTCACCATCACCCGGCCGAGCGAGACTCCCACCCAACGGGTAGTCACCGCTCAGATCAGCTATTCGGGTCAGCCGGACACCGAGGTGAATCTCTACGTCAAGAAGCAGGACGGCGCATGGAAGATATGTGGTCCGCCGTTGCTGTAGGGCGGCAAGTTTCGAAGTTCCTGCCGGCAGTGGCAGTCGTTCCCCCTGGCCCTTCGCCGATGGCGTCGCCTGGAACAGGGTTGATATGCGCAGGGCGGACTCCCTGGTCTGCGGAGGACATCGGAACGCCCGCCGCCAAGAGTCCGCCCTGCGGATCCGCATCTGCCGTTCTGACGGCTCAATGCGACATCGTCTACCCGGTTCGGAGACCGGCGACGTCACCCGACCGCGGGCCACCGGCTCCGCTCGGTGTGACTAGAACTGCGCGAAGAACCGCCACACCTCTCCCTTGGTCCAGGTCCTGGCGCCGCTGTCACCGCCCCCGTCCACCGGGCCGGGGGTGTGACCTCCGTCGAAGGCGCCCCACTGCACCGGATACCCGGCCCGGCACCCCGAGTAGACGGTGGTGACGTGGGTACGGCTACCCGCGGCCGGCTCGCGCGGACTCTGTGGGGTGCAGCCGTTGTTGCTGACGAACCTGTCCCGCAGCGACCGCCCGTTCGCGATACTGTCCGAAATCCCATGGATTCCGAAGTACGCGATTGGCTGGGTACCGCCACTGCATCCGCTGAGCAGTCCGGGGGCACCAAAAACCGTGACGGCCCGGAAGACGGTCGCCCGGGCGCAGGCCAGTGCGTAGCTCATGGAGCCGCCGTAGCTGAAGCCGAGGGCGAAGCGTTGCGTCGTGTTGACGCAGAGGTCGTTCTCGATTCGGCGGATCATGTCGTCGACGAAGGTGATGTCCTCGCCGCCGGAGTTGGCCCAGCCGTTGTCGATGCCCTGGGGCGCGACCAGGATGGCGCTGTTGTTCGACTGCTCCTGCTGTCCGTAGTAGGACCAGGCCGCCCCGTCGGTTCCGCCCGAGGAGATATCGTTGGCGGTGCCGCCCCACCAGTGGAAGGCGAACATCAACCGGTACGGATTGCTGTTGTTGTAGTTGGCGGGGATCCGCAGGATGAAGCTACGGTTCTTGCCGTTGCTCTGGATCGTGTGCGAACCGCTGCCCAGCGTCGGGGCCTTGCCGCACCCCGCGCTCGAACTGCCACTCGGCGGCGGCGTCGTGGGGCCGCCCGTCGGCGGCGGCGTCGTGGGGCCGCCCCCGCCGACGGGGATCAACTGCCACTGCTGGTTGGTGCCGTTCAGGTCGGCGTACTGAACGATGTTCGCCCCGTCCGCAGTCGAGGCGCCCTGCACCTCCACCACCCTGCTGCTGTTCCGGTTGATCAGCCGTACCCGACCCCCGTCGGAGTCGGCCAGCCGGAACTGCTGATTGGTGCCATTGTGGTCGGACCACTGGACGATCGCCCCACCGTCGGCGGTCGACGCGTTCGACACGTCCAGGACCTTGCCGGAATGCCGCGACTTGACCCGGTAGTAGCCGCCGCCGGAGTCCACGAACTGCCACTGCTGGTTGGCCCCGTCGTTGCGGGTCCACTGACTGATCCGCGCACCGTCGTTGGTGGCCAGGTTGTACACGTCCAAGGCCTTGCCGCTGTTGCGGTTGACCAGCACATACCAGGCGTTCGTATCCACCGTCGCCGCGGCCGCCGGCGCGTTGTCCACCGCGGTGAGCGTACCGGCCGTCAGTAGCGCCGCGCCCACCGCAGCCAATGCCGACCACCAGCGCCGTCTGGGGGGAGAGTCTGGACGAGCCTCACCGTTCATTGATTCGCTCCTTCGACCGAGACCGTGCGCGATCAGGACGGACGCGCGTTGCCGCCGGCGCCGGGCGTTTCGGGCGGTGACGTCAGCACATCGTGGTGCCTGCGGCAGGGCCTCAACGTAACGTCGTCATACGTCATACGTCAATGATCTGTATCGATATCGCTTCGGGTGAAGTCGCAGATGACAGGGATCCTGTCGGCTCTTCGACGTTGAGCGGAGTCGAGTTGTGGCGGCGATCCCGACCGGGCCGGTGAGGCCGGACCGGCCCGGGATTCCACGCGCCGTCTGCGCCAGGTCCGGATGTCCGTGGCGGCCGGTCCGGTAGGGCGACCCGTAGGATCCCGGACGTGTCCGATCTTGCAGCGCGGTTCGCCCAGCTCGCTTCCGAGCACGACCTCCGAAGGAGAACGGCGACCGCGCTCGTCAGGCGCTGGGAGTGGTACACCTGGCCGGGCCTTGATCTTCGTCCATTGCGCTTCGAACGGGACCTGCTCAGAGCTGGCCGCCGGCTGGACGCCCGACCGCCGGTCGATCGGGATGTGCTGCGCATCGGGTTCGACGCCGAGGGTCGCGCGGCGGTGACCGAGGAGTACAGCGGCTTTCTGCACGGCCGCCTGTACTACGAGACGTTCGTCCGCCACGACGGCGACGTCGTCGAGACGGCGCACTTCGATACGGACGGGCCCATATACCTGCACGAGTACCGCTTCGCGGACGGGTTGATGCGCTCCGCCGACATGGTCGCGCGGCGCGGTTCGGGGCGGGAGGCGTACGGATATGCCGATGGGAGGATCAGTCGCATCGAGATCGAGCACGACGGCCGGGCGACTTCGGTGCTGACGGCCGAACACGACGACCGCGGCCTGGTCCGTGTCGTCGAGGCCATCGGCGGTCGGTCCGAGGTGCGCTACGAGCGGCCGCCAGCCGGATTCGACCTCGACGCGGCGTGCCGCACCATCGAGGAGACACTACTCGCACTGATCCCGGACGCCGTGGCGCGCCTGGTGGTAGACGGCCCCGCCGCCTGTGTCGCGCTGAGCTATCACCGATCGAAGGACGCACTGTCCTTCGATGTCCACGCGGCCACGGAGGACGAGCGCGCCGTCCTGGCGGCGATCGACACCCAGGCCGGATGGTCGCCGGAGGACTTCGCTGCCAGCGCCCACGTCGACTTCGAGGACGCGGCATTGGCGCGGCTGGTAGGACAGGAGATCGCCCTACTCGACGCCGACGACCCGGACACCGCCGCCGGATCCGAGGTCTGCCGGCGACTGTCGTGCGCGGTGGCGGGTCGGCTCAACCTCCGCGACTGGTCGGACACCCTGCCGGTCACCGGCGACTTCGTGGTGTACGCGGTGGACCTTGAGCTGGTCGACCTGGAACGGAACCTGGCCGATTGCCTGCCGCCAGACCGGCTCGCCCGGCTACGCGAGCGCGGCCTGCTGTGAAGGGACTGAACCCGGAATTCGTCACGTGGCCGTGTCCTCGGTGCCTCGGTGCCTCGGCTGAGGATGCGCCTCAACGGTCCTTCCTGACCCGCATCTCCAATGTCGTCCGGCAGGCCGGCCACTCCTCGGCGAGGATGGAGTACATCGCGGAGTCCCTGAGCAACCCGTCCTCGTTCGGTGCCCACGACCGTGACCACGAGCGCAGTACGCCCTCGAACTGTGCTCCCACCCGCTCGATCGCCGCGTCGTCGAAGTCGAGCCGGCCGAACACGAGGCCTTCCGCTTCGGCGTCGAGCGCCCGCAACTGCGCGGCCGCCCGGTGGACCAACGCGTCGCGCTCCACCAGTCCGGCGATCGAGTTTGCCGCCGCCCTCCGGTGTCCCTCGCCGGCGAGTGCGTTCGCCTGCGCTCGCATCCCGTCGAGCTGCTCGTACACCCGGTCGACGACCTGCTGCTCGGCGGCGATCTCCTGAGTTCTGACGTCGGACACAGTGCTCTCCAGGGAAGTGCGAGCTGAGGTCCCGACGAGGATATGTGCAGGTCAGGGGAGAGAGATCAGCATTCGGGTCGATTCGGCCGGGCCGGTTCACCGGTACAATTGACATGGCAGCGGGATGACGTCCCAACGCTGGACCGCTGCCAGACACCGGTCCGTCCGTGCGCCGTACCGACCTCGCACCGTTTCGAAGGATGCCTCGCTCAGGGGCGCTCGCGGATGCGGTCCGCGTGCCGCCGCTGCAACTCCACCTGGTCGCGGAGGAAGCCGAGGATCAACCGAAGGTCTAGGGTGGCGTACTTCTTCAACTGCTCCTCGGTCTCCGCGACTGTCTCCCCCACACGTCGTCTGCGAACCGCTGGGCGGGCTCGGCGGCCTCGACCAGCACCCGCCTGCGGTCGGCCGGGTCTCGAACCCGTTCGGCGTAGCCGGCCCGTACCAGCCGGTATGAATGATCCACGCGATCGTCGACACCACGTGTCGTCATCAAGGAGCACCGGGGAGTCGGCCGTCGCGAACGGTCCGGATCCGGGGGCGGCTCGCGGCCCGACCCCACGGCGGGACGGGGTCGGGATATAGTGCGGATGACACTAATGCGGATGGCGGTGAACTGCCGTGGCGAAGTCTGTTGCGGATCTGGTCGACCTGACCGTGCTCGCCCTGCTCGCTGAGCGTCCCTGTCACCCGTACGAGATGCAGCGGTTGATCCGACAGCGCCGCAAGGAGCACGCGGCCGGTTCGCCGCGTGGTCTGTACCGGGCGGTGGAGCGACTCGAACGCGATGGATTGATCGAGCCCGCCGAGACCAGCCGAGCCGGGAACCGGCCGGAGCGCACGGTCTACCGGATCACCGCCGAGGGCCTGGAGCGGTTCCAGGACCAGCTCGACGATCTGTTGTCCGTGCCCGACACGGATCAGCCGACGTTCGCGACCGCGGTGGCACTGCTGGCACACCTGTCGCCGGAGTCGGCCGCCCGGAACCTGGAAACCCGGGCGGTGCTGCTGGAGGGCCAGATCGCCGAGATGGCGGCGCAACTCGTCGGGTTGGGCCGCCAACTTCACCGCGTCCTGCTGGTCGAGTTGGAGTACACGCTCACGCTGCGTCGGGCCGAGTTGCACTGGGTACGCGCGCTGCTGGCCGATCTCACCGACGGTGCGCTCGGCTGGGACCCGGTGGCGATCCGATCGGCGCCGGTGCCGGCACCCGGCCCGGACGCGGAGTCGGGGGGTCCGATGACGTAATTGACCGAGACCCCGGGAAAGCATGTTGGCGCACGCGACCCCGGGGTCTCGACCCGAGTCGCCCCGCGGAGCGGTGCGGCACCCAGGTGCGCGTCTTTTGACTCAGTTGCGCGCGTTCCAGGGTAGCCAGACCGAACCTCCGCCGGGATCGGCCGTCCAACGACGGTCCAGATTGCGATCTGTTCCCGACAGATTCGGAGTTCTCGCATGCCCGAAACACCTCCCTTCCGGGTGCTGATCATCGGCGCCGGCATCGGCGGACTGGCCCTGGCCCACGGCCTGCGCCGGGCCGGCGTGCCGGTGGCGGTCTACGAACGCGATCGCAGCCGCACCGACCGACCCCAGGGATACCGACTGCACATCAACCCCGCCGGTAGCCAGGCCCTGCGCGAGTGCCTGGCACCGGACCTGTTCGAGACGTTCGTCTCGACCTGTGGCGCCAACCCGAGCACGATGACCTTCTACACCGAGCAGCTCGACCGACTCCTGACGGTCGACGTCGAACCGGGGAAGGGGCATCGGTCGGTCAGCCGGCACATCCTGCGCCAGGTCCTGTTGACCGGCCTCGCCGGCGTTGTGCAGTTCGGCAAGACCTACCACCATTACCGGCAGGCGCCCGACGGCACCCTGACCGCCTGCTTCGTCGACGGCACCAGCGTCGAGGGCGATCTCCTGATCGGTGCCGACGGTGGCGGCTCTCCGGTGCGTCGGCAGTACCTCCCGCACGCGCGGCGGGTCGACACCGGCGTACGTGGAATCGCCGGCAGGGTGCCCATCACGGCGGCCACCCGCGCGCTCGTGCCGGCCCGGGTCTTCGACGGTCCCGCCGTGGTCAACGCCCCCGGTGGGCTGGGCGTCTTCGTGGCCGCGCAACAGTTCCAGCGCCCACCCGAAGGGCTCGAGTTGGATCCGGTCGAGGACTTCATCTCCTGGGGGCTCGGTGCCAAGCGGGCGAAGCTGCCCACCGGCGCGGAGCTGTCCGGACTGGACGGCCCGGCGCTGCGGACGCTCGTACTCGAGGTGATCCGGAGTTGGCATCCGCACCTGCGGGAGCTGGTCGCCTCGACCGACCCTGACGCCATCACCGCGACCACGATCCGGAGCGCCGAGCCGGTACCGCCGTGGCCGGCGAGCCCGATCACGCTGCTCGGCGACGCGATCCACAGCATGACGCCGGCTCGGGGCGTCGGCGCCAACACCGCCCTTCGGGACGCGGCGCTGCTCACCCGCACCCTGGGCGCGGCCCGACGCGGCGAGCTGTCGCCGACCGAGGCGATCGGCCGCTACGAGGCCGAGATGATCCGGTACGGCTTCGACGCGGTCCGGGCATCCTTACGCGACCTCCGACAGCAGACCTCGATCGAGGGGCGGGTGGCACTGGCCATGGCCAGAGCCGGGTTGCGGGTCCTGGATGCGGTGCCACCACTGAAGCGGCGGGCGTTCGCCGACCTGGGCGGATAGGAGTCGCGCGATGAACACCAGACCGACCCTGCTCCGGACCCTGGCCGGCGGCCTGGCCGGTGGCGCGGCCGTTTGTGCCGCCCTCTACGCCACCTTCGCTACCTGGGGCGGCTCGAAACGCGGCGAGGTCGGAATGCTCTTCGACCCGTCGACCCAGAGCGCCAAGCTGATCGCGATCTGGAAGGAGATCGAACCACTACCCCTGCTGACCAGCAGCCCGGGGCTGATCATCGGCAGCTACTTCGGCTTCGCGATCGGCTATGCGCTGGTGTACCGGTCGGTGGCGGCCGCCTGGCCAGTCGGCATCGTGAACCGGGTGGCCCGACTCGGGTCGATGATCTGGTTGACCGGCGCCTTCTTCGAGGTCCAGGGCCCGGTCAACCTGGCCCACCAGCCGATCCGGCCGACCGCGATCGCGCTCGCCTTCTGGGCCGTCGCCGCCCTCGCCGAAGCGTTGGCCGTCGTGGCGGTGGTTGATCGCGGCGTCTGGTCCGGCATCGCCACCACCGGCATCACTGGCACCGCCGCCGTGATCACCGACCCGGGCCGGATCAACCCGACCCCCTGACCGCAGAGCCGTTGGTCGCCGTACGCGCCGACATTGCGGGCGAGTGCGGCGGCCAACGAGCCGCTCTACAGCCAGAACGGCCGCCGAGGTCAAGGGACAAGTCAGGATTTGGCGTCTCGGGATCGAGGGCTGGGCCTGGTGAGAATCGCAGCGGCCTGCTCGTGCCACTCCTGCACGGCACGGTCGAACGCACCAGGGGGCAGATGCCAAGGGCCGTCCTGGGGCTCGCCAAGCCGGGTCAACGCCGGTGGTATCGCTTTGATCCAGCCGAACGAACCGCGCCGCTTCATCCGGTGTTGATAGAGCGCCCGCCCGGCCACGGTGTGCCAGTAGCGGTTGGTGTCGGCATCCGCGCCGATGAGACCAGCAGCGACAAGGCGGGGTACGGCCTGGGTGAACTCGGTCTCGGCCATGATGGCGTGATTGATGCCGTCACCCTTCGCGATGACCTGGGCGAGAGTGTAACCATCGTCAGGGCCGGTTCCCTCGATAGACGAAAAGACCCAGGCATCCGACAGGGTCCATTGAGCAGTCATGCTTATCAAGATATGTGCACCGCACGCCGGCCGCCTCCCCCGGCAAGCTCACCGAGGACCCACGTGTACCCACTGACGGCGGCGTCTGCGGCAGTCTGCCTCGCGGGTCCGGCCGCATCCCGGTATCTGCCGACCGGTAGGTACCGGGGATGCGCCAGGACGGTCTCGAGTTGACCCGCCGGATGTGTGCACCCGAGGCCACCGTCGCCGCCCCACGCCGCTACAGCACCTTGAGGATTTCCTTCGCGAGAGGGCCGGACGAGGCAGGGTTCTGACCCGTGTAGAGGTTTCGATCGCTGACGAGGTACGGCTCGAAAGCAGGGCCACGGGAGTAGTCGGTAGGAAGGTTGCGCACTTCGTCTTCCATGAGCCACCTCGCCTTGTCCCGCAGGTGCACACCCTCTTCCTCGTCGTTCGTGAACCCGGTGGTTCGGTATCCGACGAACGGGGAGTTTCCGTTGACATCACGGGTGGCGAGAAGAGCGGCGGGTGCGTGACATACGACGGCGAGGGGTTTACCGGATGCGAGTGCGTCATTGAGGAGCTTCCCCGAGTGGCGGTCATATGCCAGGTCCTCCATCGGGCCGTGCCCGCCGGGGTAGTAGACGACGTCATAGTCGTCGACACTGACGTCCCGCAGGACGAGGGGATGGCGAAGTTCTTCGGCCTTTTCGATAACGGCCTCCTGTTTGAGCGAAATGTCTTCGCTGCCCGTCATGCTGGGTCGCAGGCTCATGGTGTCGACGGTGGGAATCACGCCGCCGGGGGTCGCGACGGTGACCTGATGGCCCGCCTCGGTGAAGACGCTGTAGGGCGCCACGAATTCTTCAGCCCAATAACCTGTCGGATGACGGCGACCGTCCTTCAGTGTCCAATACTGTGCTCCGGACACCACGAACAAGACTTTTGCCACTGGTTTCGCCTCCTTGAGCCGCGCGGCGGGAGCGGGCAGACAACCAGGCGGAACGATTCGAAGACTCTGCTGTGCGCCGCCTTGTCGAGGCCGACGTTACCAACCAACTCGCGCCGAGAGAGGGCGAACCAACGGACCCCAGGATTGGATGAGCCGTTTCCGGCCCGGCCACCATGTCGACCTTGTGCCTCTCGGCACTAGCGTGGGGTCATGCCGGAGAAGGTGATCCTGGTCGTGGGTTACGACGGAGCGGAACTGCTGGACATCGCCTGCGTCACCTCCAGTCTGGACATTGCCAACCGGATCGGCGCCAACCCGCCGTACCGGAGCGTGCTGGCCACGCCCGGTGGGCACACCATCACGTGCGACTCGGGGCTGCGGTTGCACGCCCAGGCGGCCCTGGAGCGATTCACCGCACCCCTAGACACCCTGCTGGTCTCCGGCGGTCTGGGGCACGCCCGGGCCGCGGCGGGCCCGCTGCTGATCGCGCACGTCCGGCGGCTGGCCGCGCTGGCTCGCCGGGTCGCGTCGGTCTGTACCGGGGCGACCGTGCTGGCCGAGGCGGGCCTGCTCAAGAACCGCCGCGCCACCACCCACTGGATGTACGCCGAGCAGCTCGCCGCCAGCTATCCCGCCGTGCAGGTCGACCCGGACCCGATCTACATCCGTGACGGTGGCCTCGCGACGTCCGGCGGTGTCACCAGTGCACTGGATCTGACCCTCTCGTTCATCGAGGAGGATCACGGAATGGCCCTGGCCCGTGGTGTCGCGCTGGGCACGGTGGCGTATCTGCAACGGCCGGGCGCGCAGGCGCAGCAGAGCATGTTCCTGACCCGCTGCTCCACCGACGATCTCGTGGTCCGCCGGACCAGCAACCACATCGTGAGCCATCTCGGCGACGACCTGAGCACCGCCACTCTGGCCCGGCTGGCCGGGGTCAGCGAGCGGCACCTGTCCCGGCTGTTCCTGACGTACGTCCACGAGACGCCCGCGCAGTATGTTCGGCGGGCCCGGACCGAGGCGGCGGCGTACCTGTTGACCTCGACCGCGCTGCCCGTGGCCGCGATCGCACGACGGTCCGGATTCGGCACGACCGAGTCGCTGCGGCAGGCGTTTCTCGCCCACTATTCGGTTCCGCCGTCGCGTTATCGGCTCGAGCGTCAACCGTCCGAGACCGGCTGACCCCAAAAATCCGGCGCCGCTGCGCAGGAATCCGGACGTGAACGATCACGGCTCGACGTCGGGTCGCGGGGTACCGGGCACGATCGGTGCCATGACGAATGCGGCGTTGCCACGGCGGACGAAGCTGGCCGATCGTTGGCCGACGGCCCTGGCGATGGTGGCCATCGCCGGTGCGGTCGCGGTCATGGTTCTGCTCGATCGTGAGGTGGAGCTCTTCGGTCCGAGCATCGCCGTGATGGCCGGCATCTACCTGATGGCATATGCCATCGGCCGCCCATCGACAGCCTGGCTGGCCTTTGGCGTGCTGAGCGTCGTGATGTCGGTGTTACACGTCCTGAACGACCGGCAGGTGCTGGGGGTCGACCCGGGGGTCGGCATGACGATCGTGCTGGTCCTGTTGTGGCTGTGGACGGTGGCGCGGCATCGCTTCACCGAGGGCCGGATCTTCTCGATCCAGACCGCCGGCATGGTGGGCTTCGGCGCGCTCACGCTGCTGTGCGCGACGGTTGCGCCCCGGCTGGGCGTCACGTTGGCCGGTGTCGGTTTTCTCGCGCACGGTCTCTGGGACGCGTACCACTTCAGGGTGAACCAGGTGGTGAACCGGCCGTGGTCGGAGTTCTGTGCGGTCGTCGACCTCGGTGTCGGCGTGGCCCTGATCATCGTGGTGGCGACGTAGCCGGCGGTCCTCCGAGGGTCAGTGCGACTAGATGACCGCGGTGACAGGTGTCGGCCGGCCCGTGGCCGCCGCGGTCAGGCGCCAGGCGGCCGAGATCAACCCGATGTGCGAGAACGCCTGTGGCAGGTTCCCCAACTGGTCACCCGTGTCCGGATCGATCTGCTCGGCGAACAGGCCCAGGTCGTTGGAGCGTTCCGTGAGGCGCTCGAAGAGCGCGGTCGCCCGGTCCCGCTCGCCGGCCAACGCCAGACAACCCACAAGCCAGAACGAGCAGATGACGAAGCCGGCCGAGTCGTCGGGCCAGCGCCGGACCAACCCGTCGGTGGTCAACTCCCGGTCGATCCGGTCGATCGTCGCCCGCATCCGGGGGTCGGCCGCGGAAAGGAACCCGATGAGGGGCATGACGAGTACCGACGCGTCGAGCCGGTCGGACCCGAAGGCGCCGGTGATGGCACCAACCCGGGGATTCCAGCCGTTCTCCAGGACCGAGGCGTGGATCTCGTCGCGCACCGCCGCCCAGCGCGCCAACTCCGCCGCGTCGGCGAGGACGCGGCCGAACCGTACGGCCCGGTCCAACGCCATCCAGCACCCCACCTTCGACGAGACGTAGTGCCGCTCCTCGCCCCGCAGCTCCCACATCCCCGAATCCGGCATCCGCCAGGTTCCGGCCGCCTGCTCGGCGAGGGACCGTAGCAGCCGTCGGATGTCGTCGGGCATGGGTTCGAGGCGCTCACGCAGTAGCCACGCGGCGTCGAGAACCTGACCGAGAGCGTCCTGTTGGCGCTGGCGCCAGGCGTCGTTGCCGAGCAGTACGGGACCGACGGCGACGTGCCCGGTCAGCTCGTCGAGTTCCCGTTCGGACAGGTCGCGCTCGCCCTCGACGCCGAGCACGATCGGTATCGGGTCCATACCCACCTCGCCGATCGCCTCGGCGATCCACCGGAAGAGCCGCTCCGACTCCTTCGGGCAGGCCGCGATCGACAGGACCCGCAGGGTCAGGCTGAAGTCGCGCAGCCACACGTAGCGATAGTCGTAGTTGTCATGACCCTCCGGCCGCACCGGCAGCGAGGTGGTCGCGGCGGCGACCACCGCCCCGCTGCGCTGATACGTCAACCCCTGCAGGACCAGCGCACTCCGGCGCACCAGCTGCGGATAGAGCCCGGTGTAGCTGTGCTCCGCCGTCCAGGAGCGCCATCCCGCAACGGTGTCCGCAAGTGCCGCTGGCACGTCGACCGCCATCGGCTCGCGTTGGTGATAGGTCGACGAGTGCGACAGCGAGAACGCTTCCCGCCGGCCCGGATCGACAGTGAACGACGCCGATGCGTCGATCCCCTCGTGGCGCACCGGAACGCTCGCGGTCATCCCGAGCGTGCTGCCGGTGGCTCTGGAGATGGAGGTCTCGCCGTGCGGCTGGAGGTAGGCCCGTACCCGGCCGTACTCGAATCGGGGCGCGTAGGACATCAGCATCGGGACGTGCCCCGAGAGTCCTTCCACGAGCCGGAGGAGGAGGCCGGGCGGATTCCGGCCGATGTCGTGTCCACGGGCCTCGGGATCCAGGGCCAGCGCGTCGGTGACCGCCACCGACCCTTGCTCGGTGCGGAAGACCGTCCGCAGCACGAGCGTGTCGTCGAGGTAGCTCCGTTCGACCTGGAACTCACCGGCGGGCCGGATCCACCAGTGCCCGCCGTCGTCGCCGAGCAGGCGGGCGAACACCGACGGCGCGTCGAACCGGGCCGGGCACCACCAGTCCACGGAACCGTCGCGGCTGACCAGGGCCCCGGTCCGGCCGTCGGCGAGATAGCCGTAGTCGTCAACCCGACCGGCGCTCACGGCACGCCACCCCGGATTGATCGCGTCTGCGCAGCATGGGCGCTCGCTTACCCCTGCCAGGGTGACCTAACCGGGCGATATGGGATGACGTCAGCCGTGTCGGCCCGGAACGATGCCGGCGTCGTAGGCGTGGATGATGGCGCCGGCCCGGTCGCGGACGCCGAGTTTGAGGAAGATCGCCGAAATGTGCCCCTTGACGGTCCGCTCGCTGAGGTGGAGTGACTGGGCGATCTCGGTGTTGTTCGCTCCCGAGGCGACGAGGCGGAGCACGTCCAGCTCACGGCCGGTCAGCCCGTCGACGGACGGCGCAGGGGCGGTCGCGCGCCGCTGACGAACCCGCCCGAGGACCCGTTGCGCAACCTGAGGATCGAGCCAGGAGCCACCGCGTGCGGTGACCCGGATGGCGCCGACGAGGTCGACCGCGGGCGCGTCCTTCAGTACGAAGCCGGCCGCGCCCGCCTCGATGACTCCCCACAGCACCTCGTCGTCCTCGAACGTGGTGAGGGCCAGTACGCGCTGCGGCGCGCCGCCGTCGGCGGTGGTCTGGAGCAGCCGGCGCGTCGCCTCGATTCCGTCGAGGACCGGCATCCGGATGTCCATGAGGACGACATCCGGGCTCAGCAACCGCGCGGCGTCGATCCCGGCCTGCCCGTTGGCGGCCTCGCCGACGATGTCGAGGTCGTCATGGGCGGACAGGATCAGTCGCAGTCCCGCGCGGACGAGTTCCTGGTCGTCGACCAGCACGATGCGGATCATCAGCCGACCGCCGCGCCGGCCCGCCGCAGGGGGAGCGACGCCTCGATCAGCCAGCCGTCACCGTCGGGACCGGCCGACATCGTCCCGCCGAGGGCGGTGACCCGCTGCCGCATGCCGTCGAGGCCGGTGCCACCCCGACCGCGTTGCGCCGAGGGTGTCCGACGTGCGGCGCCGTTGCGTACCGAGACGACGAGGTGTTCGGGGTCCTGAACGACGCGAACGACGATCTCGGCTCCGGGGGCATGGTGCTGCACGTTGCTGAGGGACTCCTGCACGACCCGGAAGGCGGCGAGCCCGGTGTACGTGTCGACGGCATCGAGGTCGCCGGTCACCTCGCTGCGTACCGGAAGACCCGCCGAGGCCACGGACTCCAGCAGGGCGACGATGTCCGGGGCGCCGGGTACCGGCGGTTGGGCCCCGGTCTCGTCCGGATCCCTCAACAGGCCGACGATCGTCCGTACGGATTGCAGACTGTCCCGTCCCACCTGCTCGGCACGGTCGAGCGCCTCGGCCGCCGCCGCCGGATCGCGGTCGAGGACCTGTCGGGCACCGACCAGGTTGAGCAGGACGACGGTGAGGCCGTGCCCGACCGCGTCGTGGACGTCGTGGGCGATCCGTCGGCGCTCGGCAGCGGCAGCGGCGACGTCGAGCCGGTCCTGTGCCTCGGTCAGTGCGGCGATAAGTTGGCGCTCCCGACGGAGGATGCGACCGATCAGCCAGTTGAACAGGGCGCCGGTCGCGAAGAAGACCGCGGCGGGGTAGTCCTCGCGCCACTGCCCGAAGTGGAGGATGGCCACCGCCGGGCCGACCATCGCACCGACCACCGCCGCCGTCTCCGCCAGCCACGAGTTTCCCATGGCCGCCAGCCACGCCACCGCGAGCAGTGCCAGGAAGGTGGCGCCCAACGCCTCGTAGAAGAAGCTGACGACCGCCGGGATACCGACGCCCGCGACGGCCATGGTCCACGGCCCGACCCGGACCTGGCCCGCCAGCAGCGCCCAGGGGACGAGCGCGAGTGCCAGCGTCGCGACCAGACCGATGGTGATGTCGGTCGTCACGAACACGAGCAGGGCCGCCGCCAGGGCCGCGATCGGGAAGGCCAGGCCGGTGGTCAACGAACCGCCCCATGCACGTAGCCCGGTCGCTTCCATGATCGGAGAGTACCGCCGTTCGCAACCGGGGGGACCCGTCCCCGGGTACCTGTCGACCCCGGCCTCCGGTACGGCCCCGGGCCCGGCCCTGGACCTGATCTTTTGCGGTCGGCGGTCCGATGTGCACGGTGGGTCCCGGAGCAGACGATGCAGTCATCACTTTCTCGCGGACATCGGAGCCTCTCGTGTTCAACAAAATCGGCTGTTTCACCGTCCGGTGGCGCCGCCTGGTGCTGGCCCTGACCGTTCTCTTCGTCGTCGCGGCAGGCGCGGCCGGAACCGGCGTCTTCAGCGATCTCGGTGGCGGTGGTTTCGAGGATCCGGACGCCGAGTCGACCCGGGCCAGTGCCTTCATGACCGAGATCGGCGCTCCCGACCCCGAGCTGGTCCTGCTGGTCAAGGCGATCGAGGGCGACGGCGTCGACGACCCGGCCGTACGCGCCGCCGGCGACGAGCTGACCAGAGCCGTCTCGGGTGTGCCCGCGGTGGACACGGTGACGTCCTACTGGTCGACGGGCGGGGAGCGGTCACTGCGGTCGACCGACGGACGTTCGGCGCTGGTGGTGATCGACCTCGCCGGCACCGAGGAGCAGGTCGACGAGGCGGCCGCCTCGATCGAGGACACCTACGTCGGCACCCGGGGGCCCATCACCGTCCGGGCGGGCGGCGGGTACCCGATCGACAACGCCATCGGCGAACAGCTCAGCACCGACCTGGTCAACGCCGAACTGCTGGCGATCCCCGCCACGCTGGCGCTGCTGCTCCTCGTGTTCGGCGGAATAGTCGCGGCCGGACTGCCACTGGTCATCGCGCTGGTCGCGGTCGTCGGCGCGCTCCTGGCCCTGCTCGGTATCGCACAGGTCGCCGACGTCTCGGTCTACTCGATCAACCTCATGACCGGTCTCGGGTTCGGGTTGGCGATCGACTACTCACTCTTCATCCTCAGCCGGTTCCGGGAGGAGCTGGCCGCCGGCCGTACGACGGAGGCGGCGGTGGTGCGCACCGTCGAGACCGCCGGACGTACCGTCGCGTTCTCGGCTCTCACCGTCGCGATCTCCCTGTCGGCGCTCCTGGTCTTCCCGCTGTCCTTCCTCCGGTCCTTCGCCTACGCGGGCGTCGCGGTGGTCATCTGCGCCGCGGCAGCCTCGCTGCTGACCCTGCCGGCTCTGCTGGCGACCCTCGGGCCCCGGGTGAACACCTGGTCGATCCGGCTCGGCCGGCGTAGCTCCCGTCCGGCCGGAACCGGTTTCTGGCACCGGCTCGCCAACGCGGTCATGCGCCGGCCGGCCCTGGTCGCGACCGGTGTCATCGTCTTCCTCCTGGCGTTGGGTAGCCCGTTCCTCGGCGTCAACCCGGGACTGCCGTCGTACCAGGCGCTGCCGCCGGGCAACGAGGCCCGGCAGGTCGCCGAGTCGATCAGCGCCGGGTTCGCCGGGAACCGGACGGCGCAGTTCGGCGTCGTCCTGCCCGGTGTCGACGCCCGGGGTACGGACGCCGACGCGGTGGCGGCCTTCGCCGGCCAGGTCGGCGCGGTCGACGGCGTCACCGACGTGGCGGTGCACTCGGCGGACGCAGGCTCGTGGCTGACCGTCGTGCCCTCAGTGGTGCTGCGGTCGGCCGAGGGCGAGAAGCTCGTCAAGGACATTCGTGCGCTGGATCCGCCGTTCGAGTTCGGCGTCGAGGGTGCCGCGGCGGAACTCGTCGACGCCAAGGCCGCCATCCACAGCCGACTGCCGCTGGCCTTGGCCATCATCGCGGTGGCCACCTCGGTACTGCTGTTCCTGGTGTTCGGCAGCATTCTCGTACCCGTCAAGGCGATCGTGCTGAACCTGCTGTCGCTCACGGCCACGTTCGGGGCGATGGTCTGGATCTTCCAGGACGGTCACCTGTCGGGGCTCCTCGGCTTCACGGCCACGGGCCAACTCGACGTGTCGATGCCCATTCTGATGTTCTGCGTCGCCTTCGGCCTGTCGATGGACTACGAGGTGTTCCTGCTGTCCCGGATCAAGGAGGAGTACGACCTCACCGGTGACAACACCCGGTCGATCGCCGCCGGGCTCGAGAAGACCGGTGGCCTCATCACCGCGGCGGCCCTGGTGTTGGCGATCTCGTTCGTCGCCTTCGGCACGAGCGGCATGAGCTTCCTGAAACTGATGGGGATCGGCCTGGCGTTGGCGATCATCATGGACGCCACCATCATCCGCGGACTGCTGGTCCCGGCCGTCATGCGCCTCGCCGGGAACGCCAACTGGTGGGCACCCGGCCCGCTCCGGCGGCTCCACCAGCGCTGGAATCTCCAGGAGCGCTGACGCGCACCAACCGCCGGTCCCGCCCTGGAGGTCTCCTTCCCGGGCGGGACCGGCGGTGGCGGTCGGTCGGCGATGCTCAGCTACCGGGGCGGGGGAACGCCACCGGGCTGCGGTGCCCGGCCGTGTCGACGGCCCGTACCCCGAAGAAGACGTTGTCCTTGGACAGGTCGACGGTGGCCGTGGTGACGTCACCGACCCCGATCACGTGGGTCCACTCGGGCGCGGTCGTCTCCCGCCAGACGATCTCGTAGCCGGCCAGGTCGGGTTCGGTGCCCCGGGACCACCGCAGCTCGGTGTCGTTGGTCAGGTTGGTCGTGACGACGATGGCATTCTTCGGCGTACCCGGAGCCTGGGCGAGGGACCACAACGTCGCCGCGTTCACCCTGGCCACCCGGGTGATGTACCCGAAGTCGCAGAATTCCGGCAGGTCGCCGTACTGCTTGCCGTCGACCACCCGGACGTCCTGGTGCTGGTGCGCGAAGTCCTCGTTCGGCTCGGTGAACCGGCCCGCCGGATAGCCCTGCTCCAGGAACGAGATGTGGTCGCTGCCGCGCAGGTAGCGGTCCCGGCGGTAGATCACCCGGATCCTCATTCCGGTGCTGTCGTTGTCCGCGACGTCGCTGACGAAGCGGGCCAACTGGCGGCTCGGCGAGTCGTTCTCCCCGCCGACGGACCGCCGGGTGTTCCCCTCCGCCGGTGTCTCGGCCGTCGGCACCCCCTCGGCGAAGAGCCGGACGGTCCGCCGGTCCCGGGTGCCGTCGTCCGCCGTACTGCTGCCGACGATGTCGTCGCTGAACATCCCCTGCACGTCCGCCCCGGCGGCCCTGTACTGCCGGGCCAGGTACCCCGATCCGTACAGGCCCTGTTCCTCGCCGGCCACGGCGGCGAAGACGATGGTCGCCTCGCTGCGCCGGGTCGCCACCACCCGGGCCAGCTCCATCAGCACCGCCACCCCGGACGCGTCGTCGTCGGCACCGGGCGCGTCGCTGGTCGCGTCCATCACGTCGGTGCACCGCGAGTCGTAGTGTCCGGTCACCACGTAGATCCGGTCCGGCGACGATTCGCCGCGCAACGTGGCCACCACGTTCGTGATCCGGGTCGGCACCGGGATCCGGGACGCCGGCCCCTGGACGTACGACTGGAGTTCCACCGTCATCCGCCCGCCGGACCGCGCGGCGTAGCCCTGCATCTGCTGGTGGATCCAGTCCCGGGCGGCGCCGATCCCGCGCGCCGGGTCGTCCTGGCTGGAGAGGGTGTGCCGGGTGCCGAACGCGGCGAGCCGCCGCACGATCGCCTCGATCCGGCGCTGGTCGATCTCACCCAGCAGTTCCCGCAGTTCGCGATCGGGGGATTGCGGCCGGACCGGTCGGCCCGGACCCGCGTCACCGGTCCGGACGGTGGCCGTGGCGGGGGAGCCGGCGGCGGCCACCGGTACGGCGACGGTGGCGGCCGCGGTGACGGTGGCGGCGGACAGGAACGTGCGGCGGCTGGACTTCGTGGGCCCGTTGCCTCGGAGCTCATCGGCTGTCATGCCAGGCATCGTCATCAATGCGTGTTCTGGATGTCAACGGACGGGATCATCACCACGGCCCGGTTCGCGGCGCTGCACGCCCGTCCGCACCGGTTCGCGTCCGTCGGCCGGACAACGGACGGACCGGGGTTTGCCGGGCCGATGTCCGGGAACGGCGGGGCCATGACGAAACCGCGCGTTGTGATCGTCGGGGCCGGGTTCGCCGGCTACCACGCGGCGAAGAGCCTGTCCCGGATCGCCCGTGGTGAGGCCGAGATCGTGCTACTGAACCCCACCGACTTCTTCCTCTACCTTCCGCTCCTGCCCGAGGTGGCCGCCGGGATCCTGGAACCGAGCCGGGTCTCGGTCTCCCTCGCCGGAACCCTGGACGGGGTACGGATCGTCATCGGCGAGGCGAGCCACATCGACCTGAACGCCAGGCGGGTCGACTACATCGGGGCAGAGGGCGAGCCCGCCGAGATCGGCTACGACCGGTTGATCATCGCTGTCGGCAGCGTCAACAAGCTGTTGCCGATCCCGGGGGTCACCGAGCACGCGCACGGGTTCCGGGGCCTTCCGGAGGCGCTGTACCTGCACGACCACGTGGTCTGCCAGATCGAGTTGGCCGAGGCGACCGACGACCCGGCCGAGCGGGACGCGCGTACGACGTTCGTCGTGGTCGGCGCCGGCTACACCGGTACGGAGGTGGCGGCGC
The DNA here is from genome assembly GCF_015690345.1 of Plantactinospora alkalitolerans. Classification (GTDB taxonomy): domain Bacteria; phylum Actinomycetota; class Actinomycetes; order Mycobacteriales; family Micromonosporaceae; genus Plantactinospora; species Plantactinospora alkalitolerans. The sequence goes on from NZ_JADPUN010000213.1 coordinate 97,763, forward strand.
ACGGCCAGTTGTTCACCGACGCGCTGGCGGCCCAGCATCCCCGGCTGGGCGTACGGCCGAGGTGGCTGCTGCTCGATCTCGCCGAACGGGTACTGCCCGAGCTGGACCAGCGGATGTCGGAGACGGCCAGACGGGTCCTCGACGGCCGGGGCGTCGACGTCCGGATGGGTACCACGGTCAAGGAGGCGATGGCCGACGGCGTACGGCTCAGCGACGGCGAGTACGTCCCGACCCGGTCGCTGATCTGGTGCGTCGGGGTGCGCCCCGATCCGCTGGTGGCCGATCTCGGCCTGCCCACCGAGCGGGGGCGGCTCGTGGTCGACGAGTTCCTCGGGGTACCCGGGTTCCCGGATGTCTTCGCCTGCGGGGACGCCGCTGCCGTACCCGACCTGACCCGACCGGGACAGTCGACCGCGATGACGGCGCAGCACGCCCAGCGGCAGGGGAAGCTGGCCGCGCACAACGTCGCCGCGTCGTACGGGCAGGGCAAGCGCCGACCGTACCGGCATCACGACCTCGGGTTCGTGGTGGATCTCGGCGGCACCGACGCGGCCGCGAACCCGCTGCACGTGCCGTTGGCGGGGCTGCCGGCAAAGGCGGTGACCCGGGGCTACCACCTGTTGGCGTTGCCGGCGAACCGGGCCCGGGTCAGCGCCGACTGGTTGCTCGACGCGGCGCTGACCCGGCAGTCCGTACAGCTCGGTCTGGTGCCGGCGAACGCCGTACCGTTGGAGAGCGCGTCGCCGGAGCTGCCGGCCCGGAGATAGGCGGCTCACCTCTTTTTCGGTGGCTCGGGCCCGCTCGCACAGGGGCCCCCGCCGCGTTTATCTCAGGGGCCCGGGCGCGTTCCTCTCAGGGGCCCGCGCCGCGTTCCTCTCAGGGGCCCGGGCGCGGCGGACGGGGCTGTCCCGGTCCGGCGGCCATGCCGCCACCGACCTCGTCGATCGCGTCGTCGATCTGGTGGGCGAGTGCCACGTCGAGCGCGGTGACCGCGTCCAGCGACCGGGTCCGGACGGTCAGTACCGCCGTCTCCGGCGTCTCCCGGCCCACCATCGGGCCCCGACCGGTGTCCGGACGCAGCCGGGCCAGCCGGCCCAGCACCCGGTCCAGGTTCTCCGCCGGCAGCTCGATGGTGCGGGTCAGCCGGCGTCGGTCACCGGACCAGTACGGCAGCGTGGACAGCGCGTCGCGCAGTTCCTCGTCGGTCAGGGCGGCGACGGCACCGGCCGGATCGACGAGACCTCCGCCGGTCGGTGGCGGTCCGAGCAGGTCACGCAGGTACTCCGGCAGGTCGAGCGACTCCACCAGCCGATGATCCTGCTCGGCGAGCGCGCTCAGGGTCGCCTGGGCCTGGTAGCGGGCCTGTTCCGGGCTGCGGTGGCTGAGCCGGGCGACCTCGTCGAGGAAACCCGCCAGGTCGGGGCGCCGGTCGCCGGACGCCATCGATCGTTCATCGCAGAGCTGACCGGGTACGGCGTCGAGCAGACGCTGCCGGTCGGCCTCGTCCAGTGCTCCGGCCAGCGCGGTCACCGTGGCCCCGGCTGCGGCACGGGCCTGTTCGAAGTCCACGCCGGCCCGCCGTCCGACGTCGGAGACGAGATCCCGGTAGGCGATGACGGCGACGTCCGTGCCGACGGCGCTGCCGGAATCGTCGGGCAGCGGTGCAGGACGCTCGGTCGGTGTGGGTGGCGGGATGATCCGGCCGCCCCGCTCGGCGTTCGGTTTGCGGCTGCCGGCCGGTGGCGGCCCGTCCCGGCGGCCCCGGTCCAGGCTCTCGAGTTGCTTGTCGGCCCCGAGGGTGACCCCGACCTCGCTCGGCCGCCGGCCCTGCTCGCGGGCCTGCCGGGCCAACGCGCGACGTCGCTGGTTGTCACCCTCCATCTGCTTCCCCATGCCGCCTCCTCGCTGCGCTCGTCATCGTCAGAAGTGGGAGCCAGATCAACCGCCTTCCCGCGCCGTGATCGCCGAAACTCGGGGGCGTGCCGGCCCGGGTCGACCCGATCGCCGTCCGGGCGGGGGCCGGGATCGCCTCGGGGC
>NZ_JADPUN010000011.1 GCF_015690345.1 Plantactinospora alkalitolerans
CTGATGTCGTAGGTAGGTGAAGGCCTCCGGTTGTGGAGTGGAGCTGTCTAGGAACCGCTCCGCCAACCAGGAGGCCTTCGTGTCCCACGCTAACGCTGCCTTGACCCCGCGCGCACGTCTGCGTCTGGCGCGTCTGATCGTGGATGAGGGTTGGCCGGTCGCCCGGGCGGCCGAACGGTATGACGTGTCCTGGCCGACCGCGAAGCGGTGGGCTGATCGGTACGTCGAGTACGGTCCGGCCGGCATGGCGGACCGGTCATCACGTCCGCGTCGTAGCCCGTCGCGGACACCACTGCCGGTGGTGCGCAAGATTGTTCACCTGCGGTGGAAACAGCGTCTCGGCCCGGTGCAGATCGCCGGCCGGCTGAACATGGCCGCCTCGACCGTGCACGCCGTGCTGACCCGGTGCCGGGTCAACCGCCTGTCACACATCGACCGGGCGACCGGCGAACCCGTACGCCGCTACGAACATCCCCATCCCGGCGCCATGCTCCACGTCGACGTCAAGAAGTACGGCAACATCCCCGACGGCGGCGGCTGGCGCTACCTCGGCCGCGTCCAGGGCGACCGCAACCGGCAAGCGACCGCCCGCCGCACCGGAGCCCGCAACACCCATCACGCGCCCCGCGTCGGGACCGCGTTCGTGCACACCGTCGTCGACGACCACACCCGGATCGCCTACGCCGAGATCCGCGACGACGAGAAAGCCCTCACCGCGATCGACGTCCTGCGCAACGCCGTCGCCTGGTTCACCGCCCGCGGTGTCACCATCGAGCGGGTGTTGTCCGACAACGGCTCGGCCTACAAGTCCCACGCCTGGCGCGACGCCTGCACCGAACTCGGAATCACCCCGAAGAAGACCCGCCCCTACCGGCCGCAGACCAACGGAAAGGTCGAACGCTTCCACCGCACCATGACCGACGGCTGGGCCCTCGCCCGCTTCTACACCTCCGAGAGCACCCGCAGGAAGGCCCTACCAGCCTTCCTGCATCACTACAATCACCACCGACCCCACACCGCCATCGGCGGCCGGCCACCCATCACCAGGTTGACCAACGTCCCTGGGCAGTACA
>NZ_JADPUN010000010.1 GCF_015690345.1 Plantactinospora alkalitolerans
GGGCGGTCTGGCGGGCCAGCGGGCTGGCCGAACGCTGGTCCGGCGCGCTGGCCCGGGCCCGGACGGCGGCCGGCGCCGCCGACACCGGACTACGCTGGCGGGCCGCGGCCGCCGACCGGGACCTGGACGCGATCGTCGTACTCTTCGACGCGGCGGCCCGGTTCGTCGACCGGCTGCCGGGGGCGCGTACCGAGGTGTTCCTCGATCACGTGCTGGGGCAGCAGTTGCCGGCCGACACCCTCGCGCCGAGCGCCGACCGGGGCGAGGCGGTACGCCTGCTCACCGCCCACGCGGCGAAGGGGCTGGAGTGGGATCTGGTCGCCGTTGCCGGCGTACAGGAGGGGATCTGGCCGGACCTGCGGCTGCGGGGCAGCCTGCTCGGGTCGGAACGGCTGGTGGACATCCTCGCCGGCCGGGGCGAGGGCGCCGGAACGGCGGCCACCCTGGTCGGTCAGACCTCGGCGGTGCTGGACGAGGAGCGCCGGCTGTTCTACGTCGCCGCCACCCGCGCCCGGCGGAAGTTGCTGGTCAGCGCCGTCGCCTCGGCTGCGGTCGGGGTGGCGGACCACGAGGAACAGCCGAGCCGCTTCCTCTACGAACTCGGCCCGGCGGTGGAGCAGCCGGACGACGAGCCTGAGGTGTTAAAAGGGGGCCCTTCTTCTACAGAAAACGATAAGAAGGGGCCCTTCCTTACACCCGGCGCACCCGGCGCAGCCGACGAGCCGGCGGCGTTGCCGATCGGGCGGCCGCCCCGGGCGTTGACGTTGGCGGCGTTGGTGGCGGAGCTGCGGACCGCCGTGACGGATCCGGCGGCGACGGGGGTGCGGCGACGGGGCGCGGCGGTGGAGTTGGCCCGGTTGGCTGCCGCCGGGGTGCCGGGGGCGCATCCGGACGACTGGTGGGGGCTGCGGCCGCTGTCGGACGACCGGCCGCTGGTGGACGAGGGGGAGCCGGTCCGGGTCACGCCGTCGGGGATGGAGAGCGCGCTGCGGTGCAGCCTGCGGTGGTTGTTGGAGCGGCATGGGGGCTGTCGCTTATACACATCTCCGAGCCCACGACACCGGAT
>NZ_JADPUN010000009.1 GCF_015690345.1 Plantactinospora alkalitolerans
GCGGACGCTCTGGCGTATGTGATCTACACGTCGGGTTCGACGGGTACCCCGAAGGGGGTGGCCGTGACGCACGCCAGTGCGGTGAACCTGGCGGTGGCGCAGATCGAGCACTTCGTGGTCACTGACCGGTCACGGGTGTTGCAGTTCGCGTCGGTCGGGTTCGACGCGGCGACCTCGGAGATGCTGATGGCGTTGTGTTCGGGTGCGGCGTTGGTGGTCGCCCCGGCGGACGAGTTGCTTCCCGGTGGTGGGCTGACCGAGGTGATCGACCGGTACCAGGTGTCGCACGTGACGTTGCCGCCGGCGGTGCTGGCCACGTTGACGACCGACGAGTTGGCGTCGGTGACGACGCTGGTGTCGGCCGGTGAGGCGTTGGAGCGGACCCTGGTCGACCGGTGGGCGCCGGGCCGGCGGTTCATCAACGCGTACGGGCCGACCGAGACGACGGTGTGCGCGTCGATGTCCGCGCCTCTGGGGGTCGGGGACCGGCCGGGGATCGGCGGGCCGATCACGAACGCGAGCCTGTTCGTGCTCGACGACGGGCTGGTGCCGGCGGCGACCGGTGTCGTCGGTGAGTTGTACGTGGCCGGTATCCCGGTCGCCCGTGGTTATGTGGGCCGGTCGGGGCTGACCGCGCAGCGGTTCGTCGCCTGCCCGTACGCCCCGGGTGAGCGCATGTACCGGACCGGTGACCGGGTGAGGTGGACCGGTGACGGGCAGTTGGTGTTCGTGGGTCGGGCCGATGAGCAGGTGAAGATCCGCGGGTTCCGGATCGAACCCGGCGAGATCGAGACGGTGCTGGCTGGCTGTCCCGGGGTCGACCAGGCCGCTGTGCTCGTCCGTGACGACAGACTCCTGGCCTATCTGGTACCCACCCAGGACGAGGTCCCGACCGAACAACTCAGGACGTTCCTCGGCCAACGGCTCCCGGACTACATGGTCCCGACCACGTTCGTGTCCCTGCCAAGCCTGCCGTTGACGGTCAACGGCAAACTCGACCGGACCGCCCTACCCACACCCGACCACACCACC
>NZ_JADPUN010000008.1 GCF_015690345.1 Plantactinospora alkalitolerans
CCCGCGATACCGAGCGCGGTCTTACGGATCGGAGTCTCGGTGATGGCCGGTAGCCACTTCTTGACGGTAGTCATGATGGTTGCCTTCCATTCCGGGGGTAAGACGGACCGCGAACCACGCGACGCGCAGGGGGCGCACGCCACCGTCAACGGCTCGTCAGAAAGGAATCCCAACCCGATACACAAGGGGGGATGCGCATGTCCGGGCGGCAGTACCTCGTGCTCATGCTCCGGACGTACGGGGGATGTAACCGAGGGCCGGCGGCTGGCATTCCCGGGTTCCCGGCCACCCGACCGTGTCTGACCACGGGCGGATCACCGGACCCGGGGACCCGAACCGGGCCCCGACCCGACAGACAACCCCAAATCCCGGCCTGAGCCGGGGGCGGGCTGCTGCGGACCTACGCTGGGTATAACCGTGGCCGGCCACCGGGTGTTCCCGCCAGCGGGCCCGATCGGCCAATCGTTCATGTCCAGCTCGCCAAACCCGGACATTCGGTCCGAAACCGCTCAGCCCTGGGCCGCCAGCCCGTACGGCTTCAGTAGGCAGGCCACGGCCGCCGGGTCCTCGACGTGGGCGTTGTGTCCCAGTCCGGGCAGCGTCGTCGCCGGAACGTCCAGCCGGGCGAGATCGTCGTCGCTGACCAGCGGGTCCCGCTCTCCCCTGGCGAGCAGAACCCGAGCCGGTGCGGCGGCCAGGAGCAGCTCGGCCACCTCCGGTGCCCCGACGGAGAAGGCGCGGGGATCCATGGCCAGCCGCCACCGCCCGTCCCCCGCCGTCGCCAGTCCGGCATCCACTTCGGAGTCGTCGGCGTCGACCAGGCCGGTCAGCCCGGAAACTCGCAGGTACCGCTGCGCCGCCTCGGCCCGGGAGTCGTACCAGGCCACCGGACGCTCCGCCAGTGCGTCGGTCCGGGCCAGCTCGTCGGAGGTCCAGACGACCTTCACGCCGAACCCGACGACGGCCTCCACCGACCACCCGAGCCCCCCGCCCGCCGAGGACCGCAC
>NZ_JADPUN010000007.1 GCF_015690345.1 Plantactinospora alkalitolerans
AGTGAGTGTTTGAGAGTGGTGTCAGTCGTGCTGGTCGAAGGTGCGACGTTGCGGTCGGCGGGCCGGGCCGCCTCGGGTGAGTCGGCGGAGCATCTGGTTGATCGAAGCCCAGCGGATCAGGGTTTCGGACACGGCCGGGTCGCGTTCGTAGTCGCGGGCCAGGCGCCGGTAGCTGGTAAGCCAGGCCAGGGTCCTCTCGACCACCCACCGTCGTGGCTGTACGGCGAATCCTTGCTGGTCGGCTGGTTTCCGCACGATCTCCAGGGTGGTGTGGAGGACATCGCGGCACCAGTCGACGAGACGGCCGGCGAACCCCTGGTCGGCGAAGACGTACCGGATCGGCGTGGCCGCGTACGCCGCGAGGAGGGCGCCCTTGCCACCGTCGCGGTCCTGCCAGCACGCGGCGAGAACCCACACCGTGACCAGCAGACCCAGCGTGTCGGTGACAATGAACCGCTTCCGGCCGTTGATTCTCTTCCCCGCGTCGTAGCCGCGGCTGTCGACGCCGACGGTGTCGGCACCCTTCACCGACTGGGAGTCGATGATCCCCGCCGACGGCTGCGGGTCGCGGCCCTGGGCAAGACGGACCTCCTCCCGCAGCAGGTCGACCATCCGATCCGCAACCTGCCGCTTCTCCCACTGCCTGAACTGCCAGTACACGGTCTGCCACGGCGGAAAGTCGACCGGCAGTTGCCGCCACGAACACCCGGTACGCAGCACGTACAGGATCGCGTCCACGATGTCCCGCCGAGGATGCTTCGGCGGCCGACCCGGCTCCTTGATCAACGGCAGCATCGGCTCGACGATCTCCCACTGGGCATCGGTCAGGTCCGAGTCATACGTTCGCGTCCGTCCCATACCCAGATCACCGAACGACCCGACCTCACCCGACGGACCCGCCGTCCGACACCACTCTCAAACACTCACT
>NZ_JADPUN010000225.1 GCF_015690345.1 Plantactinospora alkalitolerans
CTGTAGAAGAAGGGTCCCTTCCTAACCGCCGAGCCCGATGGTTGTGGTAAACAAGACGTACGTACGGTTTGGAGGCGTCATGTGGGATCCCGCAACCTATCTCCGGTACGGCGACGAGCGGTCCCGGCCGTTCTACGACCTGACCGCCCGGATCGGCGCCGAACAGCCCCGCGTCGTGGTCGACCTGGGCTGTGGGCCCGGAAACCTCACCATGACCCTGTCGACGCGCTGGCCGGCGGCCCGGGTCATCGGGCTCGACTCCTCGGTCGAGATGATCGGGCCCGCGACGGCGCTCGGCGGCAACTCTCCGGACACGTCCGGGGTCGATGCCGCGACACCGCCCGACGGCACCCCGGGGGCGGGATTCCGTTCGCCACCGAGCCGAGGTGTTGGGCCGGGGCCGCTCGGCGGGGCCGGTGTCGGGTTCGCGGTGGCCGATGCCCGGACCTGGTCGCCCGGGCCCGATGTCGACGTGGTGGTCTCCAACGCCGTGTTGCAGTGGGTACCCGGACACGAGGCGCTACTGGTGCGGTGGGCCCGCGAGCTGACCCCCGGTTCGTGGCTCGCGGTCCAGGTGCCGGGCAACTTCGACGCCGCCTCGCACCGGGCGCTGTACGCGACCGCCGAGGAACCCCGCTGGCACGCTGTCGTCGATCCCGTCCTGCGCGACGCGCCGGTCTCCGACGCGGTGGGCTACGCGAGGCTGCTGACCGGGGCGGGTTGCCTGGTCGACGCCTGGGAGACTACCTACGTGCACCTGCTATCGGCCTCCGGCACCGACCTGTCGTCCTCCGGCGCAGACCTGTCGGCCTCCGGCACCGACCATCCGGTGCTGACCTGGATGGAGGGGACGGCGTTACGTCCGGTCCGGGCGGCACTGGGCGGTGAAGGTGCCGAATGGGACGCCTTCCGGGCCCGCCTGGCGCGGCGGCTCGTCGAGGCGTACCCGATCCGGGAGGGGCTGGTGTACTTCCCGTTCCGCCGCGTCTTCTTCGTCGCCCGTACCGGCGCACGTCACTAGGGAGCAACCGTGACCGACCTATCGGCCTTCATCGCCGGACTGCCAAAGGTGGAGCTGCACGTCCACCACGTCGGCTCCGCGTCGCCGCGGATCGTGGCGGAACTGGCCGCCCGGCACGAGGGCCGGACCAGGGTGCCGGCCGACCCGGCCGCCCTCGCCGACTACTTCGAGTTCCGGGACTTCGCCCACTTCGTCGAGATCTACCTCAGCGTCGTCGACCTGATCCGGGACCCGGAGGACGTTCGGCTGCTGACCTTCGAGGTGGCCCGGGAACTCGCCCGCCAGCAGGTCCGGTACGCGGAGCTGACCGTCACGCCGTACTCGCACGTGCACCGGGGAATCCCCGCGCCGGCGTTCTGCGAGGCGATCGAGGACGCGCGCCGCAGCGCCGAGGCCGAGTTGGGCATCTCGTTGCGCTGGTGCTTCGACATCCCGGGGGAGGCCGGGCTGCCCTCCGCCGAGCAGACCCTGCGGATCGCCCTCGACGAGCGGCCCGACGGTCTGCTCAGCTTCGGGCTGGGCGGCCCGGAGGTGGGCGTCCCACGGCCCCAGTTCAAGCCGTACTTCGACCAGGCCAGGGCGGCCGGCCTGCGGTCCGTGCCGCACGCCGGGGAGACCACCGGCCCCGGGACCATCTGGGACGCGATCCGTGAGCTGGGCGCCGAGCGGATCGGGCACGGCATCTCCGCCGTACGCGATCCCGAACTGCTGGACTACCTCGCCGAGCACCAGATCCCGATGGAGGTCTGCCCCACCTCGAACGTCCGTACCCGGGCGGTCGGCACCATCGAGGAGCATCCGCTGCCCCAGCTCGTCGCGGCCGGGCTGCTGGTGACCGTCAACTCCGACGACCCGCCGATGTTCGGCACCACGCTGAACGACGAGTACGCGGTCGCCGCCCGGCTGCTCGACCTCGACCAGGCCGGCCTGGCCGGTCTGGCCCGCAACGCGGTCGCGGCGTCCTTCCTGCCCGGTCCGGACAAGGCGAAGCTGACCGCCGAGATCGACGCCTACCTCGCGGCGCACAACTCCTGATCCTCCAGGACCGGTGGGGGAACAAGAGCCTCCGATGAGCCCTTAGCCTGTTCGTGGCCGCGCCTGTGGCCACGAACGACTGAGGACACCCAATCGGACCACGGATAGGACATCGAGAATGCGTACGCTGATCTACACCGCCTTCGTCTCGCTGGACGGCGTCGTCGACTCGCCCGGCGGCGGACTTCCCTCCGAAGCCCACCGCAGCGGCGGCTGGACGTACAAGGACCTGGAGTTCCGGCCCGAGGCGTACGAACTCAAGGGGCGGGAGACCGAGGAGACCACGGCGCTGATGTTCGGCCGGGCCAGCTACGAGGCGTTCTCGCCGCTGTGGCCGGGCATCGAGGAGTTCGCCGCCCTCAAGGAACTTCCGAAGTACGTCGTCTCGACCACCCTCGGCCAGGACGCCCTCGTCGACAACTGGGGTGACATCACGATCCTGCGCTCCCTGGAGGACGTCGCGAAGCTCAAGGAGACCGACGGCGGCGCGATCGTCATCCACGGCAGCGCCACCCTCGCCCGCAACCTCTCCGACGCCGGCCTGATCGACCGCTACCACCTGCTGCTCTTCCCGGTGCTGCTCGGAGCCGGCAAGCGGATGTTCAGCGACACCGACAAGGGCAAGCAGATGCTGAAGGTGGTCGAGTCCGAGACGTACGCCAACGGCATCACCAAGCTGATCTACGACGTCGTCCACTGAGCTCGCTGCCCTGCCCCCCGGCGGCAGCCGGGGGGCAGCACCGTTCGGCGTTGTCGGACACCGTGAAGAGGACCACGACAAGGATCAGCAGCCCGGCAACCGCGCCGAAATGGTTCTGCACTGTCAGCACCCACGGCTGCTCCGGCGGCGGGAACTCCGGCGTCACCGCAAAGGAGAAGACTGCCTTCCACGACCCCCACGCGAACAGGAACCCGGAAGCCAGCCACGACAGCAGCAGGGACGCCCGGCCAGTGCGGCGGGTCAGCATCCATGCGCTCCACGCGGCGGCCGACAACCACACTCCGCTGTTGGCGGTGAGCAGGTGCCACTGCGCGTCGCGGCTGTCGAGGGTCGCCTCGTTCAAGCCGATCGTCCCGCCCAGCGCCCAGAACAGTTGCGGCAGGCCGAGAGCGACGCAAAGCGCCGCCGCCAGTCGGGCCACGGTGACCCGTACGCCCGGCCGCACAGGGACATCCCTGCCGGAGAACGCCCACGGCCACCGCAGTACGGCGTAGACCGGAGCGGCGATCGCCACACCGAGCGCGAACCCGGCGAACGACACCGACAGCAGACCGATTTCCGCGGCGGTCATCTGCGCTTCCGGGGCGGTGTCGCCGGTGTCCGTGCCCACCAGCGCGAGAATCGGGATGAGCGGGATCATCGGTACCAGGAAACCCATGCCGATCCAGGACGGGAGCAGCATCAGCCAGGCTGGCACCCGTCGGCCCCATCGCTGCGCCAGCGCGAGGCCGAGCAGCATGGCCAGCCCAGACATCGCCACCGTCAGCCCGTTGATGGCCGCCCAGTTCAGATGGCTCCAGGCTCCTTCGTGCAGTCCTCCGCCGCGCAGTCCGTCGATCGTCCAGAAGATCTTCATGACGAAGTACGGCGCCATTGCGAACACCGCGCCGTACGCCGCAATGCGCCCGACCCGCGACCAGTGGTTCCCCGGTGTCGCGTCCGGGGCGTCGGCGGCCCTCCACGCCGCAGGTGAACGCGATCCTTCTGCCTCGGCGGTCGCCGGAGGTGGTGGCGCGGCACCGTCAGGCCCGTCAGCTCTCCTCATGCCGCTCACGCTAGGACCGGGCGCGTGGGGCCACCTCCCTCTGTGGAGGGAGCGCCCCTCCCACTCGGTGGCTGATCCAGTGGCTCGACTGGTCGGACAACGCCGCGTTGACGCAGTGCCGGAGAGTGGAGGCTGGCCCGGCGCGGGGTGCTGCGGGCGGCCGCGCCGGGCCAGCGATCGTGGGCGTCCCGACCGCTGTCGCACCGTGTTCGCGCCAACGTGTGTCGCGGCGGTGCGGGTCCCGGTCGGGTCGCCGGGTTGGTGCGAGGTCGTAGCTGTTGGCGCGCGGCGGGAGCGAGGTGTGGGGGACCATGCTCCCGCCGCGTGCACGGCTCCCCCGGACCGGGTTGGGGCGAACATCTGCGGGTAGTGGTCCGGTGGAGCGGGATGGGATCGCGACTGATGTTGCCATCGGAGCCGGGCCGCCGGACGAGCGTTAATTCAGACCTAAGGAAGACTTGCGCCGGAGCAGAAAATCGCCGGATCGCGGGCCTGCCCGGTCAGGAAATCGCCGGCCCGCCCGGTCAGGAAATCGCCGGATCGCCGGCCCGCCCGGTTAGGAAAGCGCATTCACCGGGCGGGGCCGGCGGTCACTCGTCGGTCTGGCGCTGACGACCCCAGCGGCGGCGGGTGGCGGACTCCTTCTCCCGGGCCAGCCGGCCGACCAGACCGAATCGGCTGACCTGCCGTGGTGCCGCGTCCGGATCGGCCAGCAGCATCACCACGCTGGCACCGCCGAGCCGGGCCCGGTCGATGCTGACCGACCCGTTGGCCTGCTGCGCGACCCGGCGGGCGATGTCCAGGCCCAGGCCGGTGGAGCCGCGATCGCTGGTTCCCCGCCGCAACGCCCGGTCCGGGTCGGCGATGCCGGGGCCCGCGTCGTCGACCCGGACCGCGATGTACCCGTCCCGGCGGGAGACCGCGACCTCGAAGGCGGTGCCCTGCGGGGTGTAGCGGAACACGTTGCCCAGCACCGCGTCCAGCGCGGCGGCCAGCTCGGCGCGGGGCACCGGCACCGGGATCCGCAGTTGCGCGCCGGTGACCCGGTGCGAGCGGTTCTGGTCACCCGCCAACGCCGCCCAGAACACCATCCGGTCCCGAACCACCTCGCTGACGTCGCAGCTACCCGGCAGGGCCTCCTGGGAGACCGTCTTGCGGGTCGTGTTGATCAGTACGTCGATCTCGCCTTCCAGCGTCACGATCGCCTGCCGGATTCGTCGGATCGTCCGGCGCCGGTCGAGTTCGGCGGCACTGAACGATCCGACGCTGGTGTCGTCGGAGTCCAGGGCGTCGGCGTCCAGCCGCAGCACGGTCAGCGGGGTACGCAGCCGGTGCGACAGGTCGGCGACGAGTTCCCGTTCGTCGGTGCGGGACGTGACCAGTCGGTCCGCCATCCGGTTGAAGGCGTACCCGGCCTCGGCCAGCTCGCGTGGTCCGCTGGGCTGGATCCGCAGCTCCAGGTTTCCGTCGCCGACCGCCAGGGCCGCGTCGACCAACCCGCGGGCGGACGAGACCGCCCGGGCGGCGAGCCGGTCCACCACGATCACCGAGGCCACCACCAGCCCGATCGCGACCAGGATCAGCATCAGCCAGGTGCCTCCGGTGCCGGCGTTGAGCGCGGCCTCGGCCACGAAGACCTCGACCACGAGGACCCGGCCGGCGACCGGTACCGGTTCCAGCCGGACGACTCCGCCGGGTACGTCCGCGACGACCGGTGAGCCGTTCCGGATCGCCCGGTCGACGTCCTGCGACTGGGCCCGGGGCGAACCGCCGGTGGAAAGCCCGTGCACGACCGGCGGGTCGGTCGAGTTGCCGCTGCCCGCCTCGATGACCCGCCGGACCACCGCCGGATCGGAGCTGACCGCCAACGCCCCGGTGATCATGGCGCTGCGTCGGGCCGCGTCGGCGAGCGCGTCCTCCCGGACGTCGCGGTCGAGCGCCGTACCGAGCGGGATCAGGAAGGCCAGCGCGACGATGGTGGTCATGCCGGCCCCGAGGTAGGCCAGGGCCAACCTCAGTCCGGTACCACCAACCGGAATCCGACCCCCCGCACGGTGCGCAGGTAGCGCGGCTTCGCCGCGGACTCGCCCATTTTGCGGCGGAGCCAATACAGATGTACGTCGATGGTCTGGTCCTCGCCGACCGATGGCTGCCGCCATACCTCCTCCAAGAGCTCCCGGCGGGACACTACCCGGCCCGGCCGGGCCGCGAGATAGGCCAGCAGGTCGAACTCCTTGCGGGTCAGCGCCAGTGGCACCCCGTCCAGGAGTGCGCTCCGTTCGCCGACGTCGATCCGCAGCCCGCCGACGGAGTGTACGGCCGGTTCGACGGTCCGGCTCGCCCGGCCGACCCGACGCAGCACCGTGGTGATCCGGGCATCCAGGTGGGCACCGGTGAAAGGCTTGACCATGTAGTCGTCGGCACCCGCGCGGAGCAGCCGGACGATCGCCTGCTCGTCGTCCCGGGCGGTGGCGATGATGATCGGAACGTCGGTGATGCCACGCAGCATCCGGAGTGCGTCGGCGCCGTCGAGGTCGGGTAACCCGAGATCGAGGACGACCAGGTCCGGTGTTTCCGCGGCAACCCGGCGGAGGGCATCGAGAGCCGTGCCGACCGCGTGCACCGCGTGCCCGCGGTCGGCCAGGGAGCGCAGCATCGCGCCGCGTACGACATGGTCGTCTTCGACCAAAAGCACCGTGGCCACCTGATGACCGTACTGCCCGTGGCAAGTCGGAGAAATCGACGTCCGGTATAGGTCGATCGACCCGTTTCGCAGCGGCCTGCTCCCGACCGAGCCGCCGATCCCCGGCGTGCAGCCACGGCAGGTGTTAGGAAGGGCCCCTTCTTATGCAGAAAACGATAAGAAGGGGCCCTTCCTTACCGGGCGGGCAGTTGGAGGACCCAGCGGTACGCCTGGACCATGCCGGTGTCGAAGCCGGCCGCCGAGCCCCAGAGGAAGAGTCGGAAGCGGCGGTAGAGCGGTGCACCCCAGCGCTGCTCGATCTCGTCCCGGGCGCCGTCCAGCCGGCGGGCCCACTCGCGGCAGGTCAGGTAGTAGTTGTGCCGGTCGTCGGCGAGGCTGAGCAGCTCGAACGGGGAGTGGGCCACGTGCCGCAGGTACTGGTGCAGCAGTAGCGGGGCCGAACCGCCGGGGTAGACGTACCGCTTCATGAAGGTGGAGACGAGGTGCTTGCGGCGCATCGCCAGGGCGTCCAGGTAGACCCGGCCGCCGGGGCGGAGCAGTTCGGCGTACTTGCGCAGCGTGGTGCGGTAGTCGGGCAGGTGTTCGGTGACCCCCATGTTGACGATCGCGTCGAATCGCTCGCCGGGGGAGTAGCCGAAGATGTGCTCCCGGACCACCCGTACCGGCAGTCGCTCGCGCTCGAACAGTTCGGTGAGGAAGCGCTCCGACTCCACCGACAGCGTGGTGGTGGTGACCTGGATGCCCTTGCGGGCGGCGTGCTCGGAGAAGGCGCCCCAGCCGCCGCCGACCTCCAGCACGTGGTCCCCGGGCTTCACCCCGATGGCGTCCAGGGCGAGATCCATCTTCCGGGTCATCGCGTCTTCGAGCGGCTCGTTGTCGGAGACGAAGACGCCCTCGGTGTAGCACCGGTGCCGCTGGTCGAGGAAGGTCAGGAAGAAGTCCGAGTCCTCGTCGTAGTGGTGCGAGATGGCGCGGCGGTCGTCCTCCTTCCGGCCGCCCCGCAGCAGCGCGGGGACGAACCGGCCGAGCCAGGCGATGGGATGTCGGTCCGGGAAGAACGACCGCATCCGCAGCGCTGCGGCGAGGTCGCCGTCGACGTCCAGCGAACCCTGGAGGTACGCGACGGCGACGGCGAACTGGTCCAGGGCGGCGAGCGCCTTGGCGCCGCGCTCGTCCTTGATGATGATGGTGAACAGCGGTTCTCCGCTGCCGAGGATCTGTGCCGGCCCGCCGGCCGGAGCCACCGCGAACGGCACCGCCGGTTCGGTGGCGAAGAAGGTCTCGTATCTGCGCTGTAGTGCGCTCACGGCGTCCATGGGTGTCACGGCGTCAATCTAACGCCGAGGTAGCGGCGCCGGCAGGCGGAAAAGCCAGGACCGATAGCATCTCAGGAGCCGAACGTTCCGGTGCAGTCCGTTTCGTCCTAGATCGAAGGAGTCCCCCGTGTCCGAAGCCCGTACCCCTGTCGTGGCCGACCCCGTTGTCGTCGCGGCCGGGACGACGGCGGCCGAGGCGGTGGCCGCGGCGGGTCTGCCCGGCGCCGGCCCGGGGGCGATCGTGGTGGTCCGCGACCCGGACGGCCGGCTGCGCGACCTGGACTGGACGCCCGAGGCGGACACCCCGGTCGAGCCGGTCCGGCTCGACTCGCCGGACGGGCTGAACGTGCTGCGGCACTCGACCGCGCACGTGCTGGCCCAGGCGGTCCAGGACACCTTCCCCGAGGCCAAGCTCGGGATCGGCCCGCCGATCGACAACGGTTTCTACTACGACTTCGACGTCGACCGCCCGTTCCAGCCGGATGATCTCGCCCGGCTGGAGAAGCGGATGCAGGAGATCGTCAAGGCCGGGCAGCGGTTCCGGCGGCGGCGCTTCGACAGCCTGGAGGCGGCCCGGGTCGAGCTGGCCGACGAGCCGTACAAGCTTGAGTTGATCGAGGTCAAGGGGGCCGGGACCGAGGGTGGCGGCGCGGGGTTCGACGCCGGTGAGGTGATGGAGGTCGGCGCGGGTGACCTCACCATCTACGACAACCTGGACGCCGACTCGGGCAAGGTCTGCTGGTCGGACCTGTGCCGGGGCCCGCACCTGCCCAGTACCCGGCTGATCGGCGCGTTCAAGCTGATGCGTTCGGCCGCCGCGTACTGGCGGGGCAACGAGCGCAACCCGCAACTGCAACGGGTGTACGGCACCGCGTGGCCGACCCGGGACGCGCTGAAGGCGTACCTGAGGTTGCTGGAGGAGGCCGCCCGGCGCGACCACCGCAAGCTCGGCGCGGACCTCGACCTGTTCAGTTTCCCCGACGAGATCGGCTCGGGCCTGGCGGTCTTCCATCCGAAGGGTGGGATCATCCGCCGGGAGATGGAGGACTACTCGCGGCGCCGGCACGAGGCGGCGGGTTACCAGTTCGTCAACTCCCCGCACATCACCAAGGGTCAGCTCTTCGAGACCTCCGGCCACCTGCCGTACTACGCCGAGACGATGTTCCCGCCGATGAAGTTGGAGGGCGCGGACTACTACCTCAAGGCGATGAACTGCCCGATGCACAACCTGATCTTCCGGGCGCGCGGGCGTTCCTACCGGGAGCTGCCGCTGCGACTCTTCGAGTTCGGCACCGTCTACCGGTACGAGAAGTCCGGCGTGGTGCACGGCCTGACCCGGGTGCGCGGGCTGACCCAGGACGACTCGCACATCTACTGCAGCCGGGAGCAGATGCCCGGGGAACTCACCACGCTGCTGACCTTCGTGCTCGACCTGCTCCGGGACTACGGCCTGGACAACTTCCACCTGGAGTTGTCGACCCGGGACGACTCGCCGAAGTTCATCGGCTCCGACGCGGAGTGGCAGGAGGCCACCGACGCGCTCCGGGTCGCCGCCGAGGCGTCGGGGCTGGATCTGGTGCCGGACCCGGGCGGTGCGGCCTTCTACGGTCCGAAGATCTCGGTCCAGGTCAAGGACGCGATCGGCCGGAGCTGGCAGATGTCCACCATCCAGGTCGACTTCAACCAGCCGGAGCGGTTCGGGCTGGAGTACCAGGCGTCCGACGGCACCCGGCAGCGGCCGGTGATGATCCACAGGGCGCTGTTCGGTTCCATCGAGCGGTTCTTCGGCGTGCTGACCGAGCACTACGCGGGGGCCTTCCCGGCCTGGCTGGCTCCGGTGCAGGTGGTCGGCATCCCGATCCGGGACGAGCACGCCACCCATCTCGACCGGTTCGTGGCGGCACTGCGTGCCGAGGGGATCCGTGCCGAGGTGGACACCTCGGACGACCGGATGCAGAAGAAGATCCGTACCGCCCAGCAGCAGAAGATCCCGTTCATGGCCATCGCCGGGGATGCCGACGTGGAGGCGGAGGCGGTCTCCTTCCGGTACCGGGACGGTTCGCAGCGCAACGGCGTACCGCTGGCGGAGGCGGTGGCGCACGTGGTCGAGGTGGTCCGGTCGCGTACCAACTCCGGGCCGAGCGCGGAGCCCGGGCCCGAGGCGGTGTCGGAGTAGGCGCTGACGTCCCAACCATCCGGACCGGTCCGGATGGTTGGGACCCGATGCGCTGGTCGTAGGATCATCGGCGTGACAGGCGCGGCGCCCCACGCGGAACCCGGCATGCCCGATGGGCTGGACCGGCTCTGGACACCACATCGGCTCACCTACATCTCCGGACCGGACCGGCCGGCCGACGGGCACGAGAAACCGGCCGGCTGTCCGTTCTGCCTCGCCCCGGAACGCGAGGGCGACGAGAACCTGGTGGTGCACCGGGGTGAGCGGGTCTTCGTGGTGCTCAACCTCTACCCGTACAACCCCGGACATCTGCTGGTCTGCCCGTACCGGCACCTGGCCGACTACACCGAACTGGACACCGAGGAGACGGCCGAGCTGGCCGACTGCACCCAGACCGCGATGCGGGTGGTCCGGCAGGTCAGCAACGCGCACGGCTTCAACATCGGGATGAACCAGGGCGGGGTGGCCGGTGCCGGCATCGCGGCCCACCTGCACCAGCACGTCGTGCCGAGGTGGGGTGGGGACGCCAACTTCATGCCGGTGATCGGCCGGACCAAGGTGCTGCCGCAACTGCTGGCCGACACCCGTACGCTGCTGGCCCAGGCCTGGCCCGGGCCGGCCTGACTCTGACCGTCCGGGCCGCGACCGCCGCACCACGACCGCGAAACGGCGGCGGCTGGCCGAACAGCGGCGGCCGCCGGAACCGAGCGGATCCGGCGGCCACCATCGGGCGGTACGGAGGCGACGTCAGCGCCCCTTGAAGACCCGCTTCTCGGAGCCGAGGCGCAGGAAGACCGTCTCACCGGTGGCGTCCTGTACGGCATCGTTGTCGGTGACGGCGTAGACCTGCCCGTCACCGGCGACCGTCAACCCCTCGAGCTTCTCCTGGGTCCAGCCGTGCGTCGCCCGCAGGTCGGGCAGCACGTCGTACGCCAGGGTCTTGGGCAGCACCCGCAGCGGTCCCGGGGCGGCGGCCGGGGGCAGCTCCACGGTGTAGATCCGCTTGAGCGTGGCGGCCGGACCGTTCAGCTTGTCCCGCTCGATCACCGCGAGCCGGTTCCCGACCACGGTCACCTCGGACAGCCCGATCCAGTCGCCCGGGGTGCTCGTGCTGCCCAGCCGGTAGCCGAACCAGCTCCAGGTGCCCGCCGTGACGTCGTACCGGCCCAGCCGGACGACGCCGGCCGGGTCGCCGGCCACCTCACGCTGCAACGCCGCCCAGACGACCTCGCGCCCGCGCGGGTCGGTGGTCGCGGTGACGCCCTCGAAGCCCTGCTTGGCCAGGCCCGCCGCGACGTCCGCCGGCATCGGTACGACCTCTCGGGTCACCCCGGCCTGGTCGAGCCGGACCAACTGGTTGCCGGCACCGGACGCACCCTCGACGGCGAGCCAGAACCCGCCCTGCGGACGGGCGAAGATTCCCTCGGCGTCGTAGCCCACCGGGGTCCCGTCGGCGGCCCGGACGGTCAACGCGTGGTCGATCACGGCCGGCGTCGAGGTCGGGTCGACGGTGAGGATCCGGCTCGGCTGGTACGCCGCGTCGGTCACGCTGTAGAGCAGGTGCGACTTGCCGGGTACGGCGGAGAGGGCGCCGAGCGCACCCCAGCCGATCGACGCCGCACCGTCCTGCTGCGGTCCGCCGTGCTGCGGTCCGCCGTGTTCCGAGGCGGAGACGATGCTCGGGAACGCCGGAGTGCCCCGACCGAGCCGGTAGAGGGTCACCGAGGCGCGTACCCCGACGGAGGCGTCGTCCTCTTCACTCGAGACCGCGAGCAGGTCGCGGGACGGGATCGGCAACAGTCCCTCCGGACCGTTGGTGGCCGGCAGAACCTGCCGGAAGACCGGAGCGGTCGGCCGGCTCAGGTCGTAGACGGCGACGAAGTTGCTCCGCTCGGAGCCGACGAAGGCGTACCGCACTCCGTCGAACTCGGCGACCGCCACGCCCTCCGGCTCGGTGCCCTTGTTGTCCGCCCGGTCGTCGTTGGCGAAGCCGTACCGGACGGCGAGCTGTTCGAAGCTGTTGCCGGCGTCCCAGGCCACCAGGCCGGTCCGGCTGTCAAAGACCGACCAGCCCCGGGTGCCGCCCCGCCAGTCGCCCTCGTTCGCGGTCGCCAGGTATCGGTCGTCGACCCAGGCGACGGCGTCGGGCTCGCGCGGGGTGTCGGTGATCGCACCGGCCGGGTCGATGGTGCCGTCGTTCTCGGTGTCGATGCCCCGCACCGTGGCGGTGCCGGTACTGAAGACCTTGTCGATCCGGCCGGTCGGCACGTCCACCAGGACGATGCCGTTGTTCTCCTGCAGGGTCACCGCGAGCTGGTTGCGGCTGTTGATCGAGACGTACTCCGGCTCCGGGTCGGTCGGTGCGGCGATGCCGGCGGCGGCCAGGGCGGGCAGTGCCGTACCGTTCGGGCCGGTCAGCGGTACGGCCCGGGTACGCCAGCGGTCCGGTGAGTTCCCGTCCAGGTCGACGAGCTGGACGAAGCCCGCGGGTGCCTGCGGCAGGTCGCCGTCCTCGCCACCGGACGGGGCGGCGTCCTCGTCGCGCTCGTTCTCGATCGCGATCGCGGCGTACCGGCGGTCGTGGCTGATGGTGATCGAGTCGGGCTGTCCGCCGAGGTCGAAACTGGTCACCCGGCGACGGTTCGCCAGGCTGATCACGTCCAGCCGGCCGGACGGGTCGGTGTGGCTGGCGCTGGTGTTCACCACGACCAGGACGTACTGGCCGACCACCGCGACCGAGGTCGGCTCGTCCTCGGCGTCGCCGAGTTCGGTGAGCGCGAGGGTGCCGAGTCCACGTGGCCGGTCGGCGTCGCTGATGTCCAGGAAGCCGATCCGGCGGGCCAGTGCGTCGGTGTAGATCAGGGTCCGGCCGTCGGAGCTGACCGTGGAGATCTCCGCCACCGTCGGGGTCGCCGGGTCCTCACCCGCCGGACGGTTGGAGAACACGGGATAGGTGGCGGTACGGTCGAACGCCAACTGCCGGTCCGGCCGTGGCTTGCCGTGTGTCGCCGTACCCGCGCCGGCCACCCCGGAGGTGGCGACGGCGATGGTGCCGGCGGCGAGCGCGACGGCGGCGAGCGTGGCGTAGGTCTTTCTCGAGGGCATCGTCTCTCCGTTGCTTTTCCGACTTCCGGTTCGGAAGGTCCCACGGATGGACGAGCGGCAGCCGGCGCTCAGATGAACGCCGGACGAAGATCAAGTAATCGCCCTGGCGTCTCTTCCCCTGGGCTGACCTGCGGCTTTCGGGACTGGTGCGGCTCCGCTATGCGGCGAGACCGGGCCGGGGGCGGCGGTGGCCGGTACGGAGTCCGGAGCGGATCGTCCGGTCGATCTCCTGTCGACCCAGCCCCGCCTGCCGCGCCGCGTCACCGAGCACCGCCGTGATGTCGTGGTCGTCGAGCAGACGGACGGCGGCGAGCTGCCCGAGGTGGTACGCGGCCAGGTAGAGCGTGGTGTTGCGGGTGCCGGTGACCGCGCTGGCGACCGTGCTGGCCTCGGCGGCCAGGGCGGCGCTGGCGTAGCGCTCGGGATGCCGTACCCGCTCGCCGCTGCCGTCGCTGCCCGGGGCGCTGATACCCGGACGGTTGCCGTCCGGGCCCCGGCTGCCCGGAAGGTCGCCGGCCGGGACGGGCGGGAAGAGCAGGGCGGCCAGCTCCGCCGGACAGTCGCCGAGCGGGACGTCCGGTGGGCGGATCCAGCGGTAGCGTCGGCCGCTGGCGTGCCGCGACGGCGGCGCGACGACGTACCCGTCGACACCGCGCCAGTCGACGCCGGGCAGCAGCGCCGTCCGGTTACCCGTGCCGGTGGGCCGCAGGTAGATGTGCCAGCCGCCGGAGCCGGTCCGGACCACCGGGCCGGGGATCGTGTGGTCGGACACGAGTTCACGCAGTGCGGACACCCCGTCGGGTACGTCGACGTCGCAGACGTCGAAGCGCACGCCGGTCCGGGCCGCGACGTTCGCCTCCGGCCAGCGGGTCCACCACCGCCGGATCAGCTCGGGGCGGGTGCTGGCGTCGTGCAGGCCGTGCCGGAGCAGGCTGCGGTGCCAGCGCGGATGTTTGCCGGGGCGGTCGCAGTCGGTGCCGCCGCAACTGCATCCGGCCTCGGTCGGGGTGTGCAGTGGCAGTACGGGGACGCCGGCAGCGGCGTACTTCAGGGCGGCGCGCAGCAGCGGTGACATCTGCCCGACCTCCTCGCCAGTCGGATACCCGCTACCAGGATATTCGAACATGTGTGCTATCTGTCGATCGGATGTGGGCGATACCGCCGCCGGATTTGACAGCCCTATGGCTAGCGGCTATCTAATAGTGATCTCTACGAAGGGTGTGTCTGGTGCAGGACGTGGTGCTGGCCATGCTGGCGAAGGAGCCGGCGCACGGGTACGAGCTGCGCAGCCGGATGCGTGACGCGCTCGGTCCTCTGGGGGAGGCGATGAACGCCGGGCAGATCTACGTGACGCTGACCCGGCTGGCCAAGGCCGGACTGGTGACCTCGGAGCGGGCCGACGGCCTGCCGGACCGGCCCGACCGTCGGGTCTACACACTGACCCCCGCCGGACAGCAGCGGGTCGCCGCCTGGCTGACCGAAGTGACCTGGCCGAAGCCGGACCTGGCCGAGTTCCATCTCAAACTGGTGGCCGCCGCGTCCGCCCGGTTGGCCGATCCGGTGGCGCTGGTCGACGCGCAGCGACGTGAGGTGCTGCGCCGGCTGCGCGACGCCCAGCGGGCCGCACTGGGTCAGGCGGTGGACCCGGTCGCCGGCTTGCTGTTGGAGGGTGTCGTGCTGCGGTTGCGGGCCGACATGGAATGGCTGGAGGCGTGCGAGCGCATGTGGACCAAGGGTGATCGGACTGGGCGGAAGGCGAGGGCGTGAGCGGATCGGTGGTACTGCGGGCGCGTGGGCTGACCAGGCGCTACGGCCGGGACAGCGGGCTGGTGCGCGCGGTGGACGAGGTCGACCTGGACGTACCCGCCGGACAGGCCCTGGCCATCATGGGGCCCAGCGGCTGCGGCAAGTCCACCCTGCTGCACCTGCTCGGCGGGCTGCAACGCCCCACCGGCGGGCAGGTGTGGCTGGCAGACCGTCGGATCGACACGATGAGCGAGTGGGCCTCGGCCCGGCTGCGGCGCGACAGCCTCGGGTTCGTCTTCCAGTCGTTCCACCTCATGGACGAACTCACCGCGATGGAGAATGTCGAGTTGGCCGCGTTGCTGGCCGGGCAGCCGCCCCGCCGGGCCCGGCAACGCGCCCTGCACCTGCTGGAGCGGGTCGGGCTCGCCGACCGCGCCGCGCACCTGCCGTCGGCGCTCTCCGGCGGCCAGCGCCAACGGGTCGCCATCGCCCGCGCGTTGTGCAACGAGCCGCTGGTCGTGCTGGCTGACGAACCCACCGGCAACCTGGACAGCGCCGCCACCCTGGACGTGCTGCGGCTCTTCGAGGAGCTGCACACCGCAGGACAGACCCTCGTGGTGGTCACCCACGATCCCCGCATCGCCGCGGTCGCCGACCGGGTGATCTCCATGCGCGACGGGGCGTTCGCCGACGACAGACAGGTCGTCGGCGCCGCCACCGGCACCGTCTACGGACGGCGGCGCTGAGATGGCCGGCCGCCTCCTGTTCATCTGCCAGCTGCTGGTACGCGACCTGCGTCGACGCCGGACCGAGACGGTGCTGCTGCTGGTCGCCATCACCGCCGCCACCGCCACGCTGACCCTCGGCCTGACCCTCAACGAAATCGCCGACCGGCCGTACCAGCAGACCCGGACCGCCACCGCCGGTCCGGACGTGATCGTGACCCCCCGGACCACCGGCCAGGCCGCGTTGGACGAACTCGCAGCGCGGACCACCGCGGCCGGCGTCACCGATCACAGCGGCCCGTTCCCGATCGCCTACCTGACGATGACGGCCCACGGCAGGTCCGCGCACGCCGTCGTCGAGGGCCGGGACGACGCACCCGTATCGATCGACCGACCCGCCGTGACCGACGGCACCTGGGTACGCCCCGGCGGCGTGGTCGTCGAGCGAGCCTTCGCCGACGCCCTCGGCATCCGTACCGGCGACACGGTCAGCATCGACGGCCATCCGCTGCGCGTGACCGGGACCGCGGTCACCGCCGCGAGGGCGACATATCCGTACGCCGGGTGGCACTACTCGGGTAGCGTCCTGGTCGAGCGGGGCGGCCTGGTCTGGGTCGACCGCAGCGACATCGCCACGCTGGCGGGCAGCCAGTCGCTGTCGTACACCCTCAACCTCAAACTCGCCGACCCGGCGGCCAGCGCCACATACCCCGTCGGCGACCAACTCACCACCTGGCAGGCGATCGACCGCCTCAACGGTCGGCTGTACAGCGACGCGCAGATGACGCTGCTCGTCGGCAGTTGGCTGCTCAGCGGCCTCGCACTGGCCGGCGTCGCCGGCATCGTCGCGGGCCGGATCATCGGCCAGCGCCGCCGGGTGGGGCTGCTCAAGGCCGTCGGCGCCGGACCGGCCATGATCGCTGCCATCCACCTCGCCGAGTACCTCGTGATCGGGCTTGCCGCCGCCGCCACGGGCCTGGTCACTGGCTGGTTCGCCGCACCCGTGCTGATCCGCCCCAGCGCCGGACTCATCGGCTCCGTCAACGCCCAGCCACCCGCGCTGCGCACGGTGATCGCCGCCACGGCCCTCGCCCTCACGATCGCTGTGGCGGCGACTCTGGTACCGGTGGTTCGTGCCGCCGCCACCAGCACCATCCACGCGCTGGCCGACGCCGCAACGCCACCGCGGCGCCGGCGGTGGCGTATCTGGCTGTCGCGGCGGCTGCCCACCGCCCTGCTGATCGGGGTGCGTATCAACGCCCGCCGGCCGCGCCGCGCCCGACTGGTCACCGTGAACACCCTGATCACCACGACCGCGCTCGTCGCCGTACTCATCGTCAACACCCAAGCGGTGCACTTCGACCTCGGCTACACGGCACTCGCCAATCCCCGGGTGGAACGGGGCGAGCAGGCCACGCTCGTGCTCACCGTCGTGGTGTGCGTTCTTGCGCTCGTCAACGCCGTCGTGAGCACCTGGACCGCGGTCCTCGACGCCCGGCAGCCGCTGGCCGTCGCGAGGACGCTCGGTGCCACGCCCGGACAGGCGGGCGTGGGCCTGGCGCTGGCGCAACTGCTTCCCGCCGTACCCGGCGTCGCCGTGGGGATCCCGGCCGGCATCGGGCTCGTCGCGTTCGTCAGCATCGGTGAGGTCCAGTACCCACCCGGTTCCTGGCTGCTCGCCACCGCGCTCGGAGTTCTGCTCGCCGTCGCCGCGCTCACCGCCGTCCCCGCGATGGTTGCCACCCGGCGCCCGGTCGTGGACACACTCCGGTCCGCACCGACCTGACAGCCGTCCACGGCCGTGGCGCCGCTCACGGCCCGGACCGCTCAGCCCGTGCTGGGGGTCCGCTCGGCGATCAGGGTGACCAGTTCGGGCCAGGACCCGACCCGGTGCACGGCCGCCAGATGCCGCTGGTGGCTGCGTACCTCGTGCTCCCTGGGCCGGAACAGGAAGCGGTGCGGCACGGTGTCCAGATAGGAGAGGACCTCCAACCGGTCGTCGACGAAGTGCGTCAGCCCCAACGCGGCGGCGATCGGCGCCTTCGCCTCGCGGGTACGGCAGAAGTGCACGTTGCCGGCCGCGATGCCGGTACGGCGGTAGAAGTCGTGGTGCGCCAACCACAGCCGGCTGCGCTGCTCGACCCGCTCACCGCACTTCGACACCAGGTGGACGTGCGCGCCGAACACCTCCGAGACCAGGGTGGCCAGCGCCTCGAACACCCCCGGCATCGGTGGCGTACGCCGGAAGTCCGCCAGCAGCGAGGTGTCCTGGTCGGCCTGGTCCGCCTGTTCTACCTGCTCCGCACCCGGACCGGTCGTCTCGATCGGATACAACCGATCCACCTGTTGGATGATGACCCCGCCGATGTCCACTCCGATCCGCATCAACCGATCATCGCCGTCCGTCCCCGATGGAGTCCACCGAGTTGCCGGGCGGGTGGCCAGCCGCCCGGTGTCCCGCCCGGTGTCGCGGACGGTGTCGCGGTCGGAGTCGGCCGGATGTGACACGCTTGCGGACATGAATTCGGATACCCGGATGTTGGGTCGCAGCGGCATCGAGGTGAGCGCGCTCGGCCTCGGCTGCTTGGCCATCGGAGGTGTGTGGCACGAGGGTGACCAGCCGTTGGGCTGGGGGCAGGTGGACGACGACGAGTCGATCCGCGCGGTCCGGCGCGGCCTCGAACTCGGGGTCACCCTCTTCGACACCGCCGACGTCTACGGCACCGGGCACAGCGAGCGGATCCTCGCCCGGGCACTCGCCGGGCACCGCGACGAGGTCGTGATCGCGACCAAGTGGGGATACACGTACGACGAGGCCACCCGGCAGGCAACCGGCCCGGACCCGTCGCCGGAGTACCTGCGCCGGGCGGTGGCGGCGTCGCTGCGCCGGCTGGACACGGATCGGATCGACCTGTACCAGTTGCACCTGGGCGACCTCGCCATCGACCAGGCGGCGGAGCTGCTCGGCACGCTGGAAGAGTTGGTGACCGAGGGCAGGATCCGGTCGTACGGCTGGAGCACCGACCTCCCGGACCGGGCCGAGGCGTGGGCGATCTCCGGTACCCACTGCACCGCCGTCCAGCACTCCTTCTCCGTCCTCCAGGACGCACCGGAGGTGCTGGCGGTCTGCGAGCGGTACGACCTCGCCAGCGTCAACCGGGGACCGCTGGCCATGGGCCTGCTGTCCGGCAAGTTCACCGAGTCGTCCACGCTGGCCGCCGACGACGTACGCGGAATCGCACCGATGTGGCTGGACTGGTTCCGGGACGGCCGACCCGCCCCGGAGTTCCTCGCCCGGGTCGCCGCCGTCCGCGAGGCGCTGACGGCGGACGGCCGTACCCTCGCCCAGGGCGCGCTCGGCTGGCTCTGGGCCCGCAGCGCCAGGACGCTCCCCATTCCCGGGTTCCGTACCGTCGCCCAGGTCGAGGAGAACGTCGGCGCGCTGGCCCACGGCCCCCTCCAGCCGGACCAACTCGCCGAAGTCGACACCCTCCTCGCCAAGCTGTAAGGAAGGGCCCCTTCTTATCGCTTTCCGCATAGGAAGGGGCCCCTGTTAACACCTCGGCACGCCCGCGCACCTCAGTGGCCGTTGCTGTGCTCCTTGCGGAACTGCTCCGCCAGGTGGGGGGGCATCGGCTCGTAGCGGGCGAAGGTCCGCCGGAACGTGCCCCCGCCGGACGTCATCGAGCGGAGTTCGACGGCGTACCGGACCAGTTCGGTCGCCGGCACCTCCGCCCGGACCAGGGTGTGTTCCGTGCCCCCCGGGTCCGGCTCGGTGCCGAGCACCTTGCCGCGCCGTCCGGACATGTCGCTCATCACCGCACCGACGGAGGTGTCCGGCACCCGGACCACCACCTCGTCGACCGGTTCCAGCAGGGTGAGCTGGCCCTTCTCGGCCGCGTCCCGCAGGGCGAGCGAACCGGCGGTCTGGAAGGCGGCGTCGGACGAGTCGACACTGTGCGCCTTGCCATCGAGCAGGGTCACCTTCACGTCGACGACCGGATACCCGGCGACGATGCCCCGGTCCATCTGGCCGCGTACGCCCTTCTCGACCGAGGGGATGTAGTTGTGCGGCACCGCCCCGCCGACCACCCGGTCGGCGAACTCGAACCCACCGCCGCGGGGCAGCGGCTCCACCTCGATGTCGCAGACCGCGTACTGGCCGTGCCCGCCGGACTGCTTCACATGCCGGCCGTGGCCCTGTGACGCGACCGCGAACGTCTCCCGCAGCGCCACCCGTACCGGCTCGGTCTCCAGGTCCACGCCGCCACCCCGGAGCCGCTCCAGCACCACCTCGGCGTGTGCCTCTCCCATGCACCACAGCACGAGCTGGTGGGTCTCCGGGTTACGTTCCAGCCGCATCGTCGGGTCACCGGCGACCAGTCGGGACAGGTTCTTGGCCAGCGCGTCCTCGTCGGCCCGGCTCTTGGCGACGATGGCCACCGGCAGCAGCGGCTCGGGCATCTCCCACGGGGCGATCAGCAGCGGATGCTCCTTGGCCGAGATGGTGTCACCGGTCTCGGCCGTACCCGATTTGGTGAGCGCGCAGATGTCTCCGGCGACGCAGTGCGGCACCTCGCGCAGCGCGGCGCCGAGCGGGGCGTAGACGTGCGCGATCCGCTCGTCGGCGTCGTGGTCCGGGTGGCCGCGTTCGGCCATGCCGTGCCCGGAGACGTGTACGACCTGATCGGGCCGCAACGTGCCGGAGAAGACGCGGACCAGGGACACCCGCCCGACGTGCCGGTCGATGGTGGTCTTCACGACCTCGGCCACCAGCGGGCCGTCGGGGTCGCAGGTCAGCGGTGGCTGCGGGGTTCCGTCGACCCCGTTGACGGTGGGCAGGTCGTGCTCCAGCGGAGTCGGGAACGCCGAGGTCAGCAGCTCCAGCAGCGCGTCGATGCCCAGCCCGGTCTCGGCGCAGACCGGTACGACGGGATAGAAGTGCCCACGGGCGACGGCCGTCTCCAGATCGTCGATCAGGACCTCGACCTCGATCTCCTCCCCGCCGAGATACCGGTCCAGCAGGGTCTCGTCCTCGCTCTCCGCGATGATGCCCTCGATCAGCTCGTTCCGGGCGTCGCCGATCGCCGGCAGGTGCTCGGGATCGGGCTCGCGGACGGTGGCGGGCAGGCCGTCGGAGTAGTCGAAGATCCGCCGGGTGATCAGACCCATCAGTCCGACCACGTCGACCCCGTCGTCGTCCAGCATCGGCAGGTACAGCGGAAGTACGTTGTCGCCGAAGACCCGCTGGCACAGCGCCACCGTCTCGTCGAGGTCGGCCCGCTGATGGTCCAGCCGGGTGACCGCGACGGCCCGGGGCATGCCGACCGCGGCGCACTCCTGCCACAGTGCGGCGGTGGCGCCGTCCATCCCGTCCACCGCCGAGACCACGAACAGCGCCGCGTCGGCTGCCCGCAGCCCCGCTCGGAGCTCGCCGACGAAGTCGGCGTAGCCGGGGGTGTCCAGCAGGTTCACCTTGACGCCCTGGTGCATCAGCGGCGCGCAGGCCAGGGCGATCGACCGCTGCTGCCGGACCGCGGCCGGGTCGTGGTCACAGACCGTGGTGCCATCGACCACCGCACCGGGCCGCGAGATCGTTCCGCTCGCCGCCAGGAGCGCGTCGACAAGCGTCGTCTTGCCCGCGCCGGAGTGGCCGACCAGCACCACGTTGCGAACCCTGCCGGGTTCATCCACCACCGGCGCCGGGCCGGTGAGTCCTTTCTCCGAGCTCCTCTGCGCCATCGGGCGCACCTCCCTAAGCCGGTGGTTGGTGGCGACCGCCGCGTGCGACGGGGGAGCTGCCCTGGCGACTCCGCGGCGATATCCTCGGGTGGCCTGCCGTGCCCGGGGGACGTGCCGGGTGGCAAGGTGAGCGAAGTCACGTCCCTGCTCCGATCTCACACCCGTACAAGACGTGACACAAGCCCGCAGCGCGAACTAGCCGCCACCGGACGTACCGGCCCGGTTGCGGGCCCGTTATGGTGGGACGGCCATGGCGAAGATCTTCCAAGTGTCGGCCCGTGCGGGCATGACCCGCGTTGTCGAACCGATTGCCCGGACCCTGCTACGGGTCGGAGTGACGCCCAACGCCGTCACCGTGACCGGCACCCTGGGGGTGCTGGTCGGTTCGATCGCGCTCGGTGCCCGGGGTTACCTGGTGGCCGGTGCGCTGGTCGTGACCTTTTTCGCGCTCACCGACCTGCTCGACGGCACGATGGCCCGGATGCGCGGCGGGTCCAGCCGGTTCGGCGCCTTCCTCGACTCGAGCATGGACCGGGTCTCCGACGGCGCCGTTTTCGGCGCCGTCGCGTACTGGCTGGCCACCCAGAACGACCGGGTCGGGGTGGCCGCCGCGCTGATCTGCCTGGTCTCCGGCGGGCTGGTCTCCTACGTCAAGGCCCGGGCCGAAGGGCTCGGCATGACCTGCAACGTCGGGATCGCCGAGCGGACCGAACGGCTGCTGATCGTCGGGGTCGGCGGGCTGCTCACCGGCCTCGGCCTCGACTGGGCCCTGACCACCGCCCTCTGGCTGCTCGCCGCCGTCTCGCTGTTCACGGTGGGGCAGCGGATGACGCACGTCTACCGGCAGGCCGAGCGCGCCGAACTGGGTGTCGACGCGTGACCGTGCGAACGGCCGCGTCGGCCGGGCGGGTGGACGCGTGACCGGGCGCCGGGCGAACGGCCGCGTCGGCCGGGCGGGTGGACGCGTGACCGGGCGCCGGGCGGGCCGGTGACCCCGGTCGAGTTCGCCTACCTGGCGGGCTGGCGGATCGTGCGGGCCCTGCCGCGGCCGGTCGCCGCCGCGATGTTCCGGGCCGCCGCCGACTACGCCCACCGCAAGCGTGGCCGGGGTACGACCCGACTCGCCGCGAACCTGCGCCGGGTGGTCGGCCCGGAGCTGCCCGAGGACGAGTTCGACCAACTGGTACGCCGGGGCATGCGCTCGTACGCCCGGTACTGGCTGGACGCCTTCCGGCTGCCCGCACTGAGCCGGGAGCAGATCCGGAACCACTTCCAGCTCGACGGCACCGACAAGCTCGCCGCCGACATGGCGGCCGCCCGCGGCGCGGTGGTCGCGTTGCCGCACTCCGGCAACTGGGACG
Source organism: Plantactinospora alkalitolerans (assembly GCF_015690345.1). Taxonomy (GTDB): domain Bacteria; phylum Actinomycetota; class Actinomycetes; order Mycobacteriales; family Micromonosporaceae; genus Plantactinospora; species Plantactinospora alkalitolerans. The sequence continues at coordinate 22,698 of NZ_JADPUN010000225.1, forward strand.
CCGCCGGTGCCTGGGTCGCCGCGATGGGCTGGCCGATCGCCACCGTCATGGAGCGACTCAAGCCGGAGGGGGTGTACGAGCGCTTCTTCGCCTTCCGGCGCAAACTCGGGATGGAGATCCTGCCGACCCACGGCGGCGAACGGGCACCGTTCGAGGTGCTGGCCGACCGGCTCGACGCCGGATACCTGGTGCCGCTGCTCGCCGACCGTGACCTGTCGGCGCGCGGGATCGAGGTGCGGTTCTTCGGCGGGCGGGCCCGGATGCCGGCCGGACCGGCCCTGCTCGCCATCCGCACCGGCGCCCCCCTGTACGTGGCGGCGCTCTGGTACGACCCGGACGGGCCGCGCGGGCGGCTGATGGGTCCGCTGGAGGTGCCGGAACCGGACAGCGGGCCACTCGACGAGCGGGTCCGGGCACTGACCCAGCAGATCGCCGATCACCTGGCCACGGGCATCGCCGCGCATCCGGAAGACTGGCACATGCTGCAGCGGGTGTGGATCGGCGAGGGGACGACCGTCGGCTCGACAGGGGCGACGGGAACGTCGAAGGGCCGGTCCGACGCGGGGCGTGGCGGTGCGGAGCCAGAAGTGGCCAACCCGACCCCGATGCCCGGGTCGGCCTAGAGGGGGAGGGGACACCAGTGCGGATCGGCATCGTGTGTCCGTACTCCTTCGACGTGCCGGGCGGGGTGCAGAACCACATCGTCGACCTGGCGGAGGCGCTGATCGGTCTCGGACACGAGGTGAGCGTTCTCGCGCCCGCGGACGACGACTCGCCCCTGCCGTCGTACGTCGTTCCGGCCGGTCGGTCGGTGCCGTTCCCGTACAACGGTTCGGTGGCCCGGATCACCTTCGGACCGGTTTCCACCGCCCGGGTCCGGCGTTGGCTGGCCCGCGGACAGTTCGACGTGCTGCACGTACACGAGCCGTTCGTGCTCAGCCTCTCGCTGCTCGCGGTGCTCTCCGCCCGGGGGCCGGTGGTGGCGACCTTCCACACCGCGATGACCCGGTCCCGGGCGCTGGCCGTCGCCCAGGGGATGCTGCAACTCGTGCTGGAGCGGATCACCGCCCGGATCGCGGTGAGCGCGCTGGCCCGCAAGCTCCAGGTGGAGCACCTCGACGGTGGCGCGGTGGAGATCCCCAACGGGGTGGCGGTGGCGAAGTTCGCCAATGCCGAGCCGTTGCCGGGCTGGCCCGGCCGCAGCGGCCCGGGTCAGGGCGGCACGCTGGGCTTTCTCGGCCGGTTCACCGAGACCCGGAAGGGGTTCGGGGTGTTGCGGGACGCGTTCGTGGCGCTCGCCCCCGAGCGTCCGGGGCTGCGGCTGCTGGTCGCGGGGCCGGGGGACCTGGACGACCTGTACGAGGGCGTTCCGCCGGGGCTGCGGGACCGGATCACCTTCCTCGGCCGGGTATCCGAGGAGGACAAGGCACGGATGCTGCGCAGCGTCGACCTCTACGTCGCGCCGAACATCGGTGGCGAGTCGTTCGGGATGATCCTCACCGAGGCGATGGCAGCGGGCGCGACGGTGGTGGCCAGTGACCTGGACGCGTTCCGGCGGGTGCTGGACGGTGGCCGGGCCGGGGAGATCTTTCCCACCGGGGACGCCCGGGCGTTGCGCAACACCCTCGCGAGGCTGCTCGATGATCCGGTGCGCCGGGCGGAACTCTCCGCCTGCGCCAAGGAGGTGGTCGCGGCCTTCGACTGGCCGACGGTTGCCCGCCGGGTTCTGGAGGTATACGCAACAGCGATCGAGGCCACCGACGGTCGCGTGCTGGACGAGGAGTGGATCGGCCCGATCTGAGCCGACCGGGCCGGACTGCGCCGATCGCGCCGACCTGGGCGGGCTGGGCCGCGATGGGATGATCGGGCTGATCCGGGTCGGCTGGACCGAGCCGGTCCGGCTGACGTGCCAGGGAAACGGGAATGGGGCCGCACTACGATGCCGGGCATGTGGTGGGTGGTGGGCGTCGTCGTGGCGATCGTCCTGGTAACGACGTACCTGACCTGGACGGCGGCCCGGGTCGACCGCCTGCACTCCCGGGTGGAGTCGGCGGCCCGGGCGCTTGACGCGCATCTGCTCCGCCGGGCGGCCGCCGCCGCGGTGCTGGCCGAGGAGCGGTACGCGGTGGAGTTGTATGCCGCGTCCCGGATCGCCCTGGACGCCGAGGGCGACGAGCGGGAGGCCGCCGAGAACGACCTGACCCGGCAACTGCGGATCACGCCGCTCGACCCGGACGACCAGGTCGCCGGGGCGGTGATCGGGGCCAGCCGTCGGCTCGGACTGGCCCGTCAGGTCCATACCGACCTGGTCCGTGACGCGCTGTCTGCGCGGCGGCGTCCCCTGGTCCGGCTGATGCGGATGTCGCGGAAGCGCGAGCGGCCCCGCTACTTCGACATCGACGACCCGACGCTGGACACCCGGACCGGGCTCTCCGTCAGCTGATCGGGCTGCTCGGCCCGGCACCGGGCCGCTTCGGCGACCGTGAGCCGGGACACAGGGCAGGCCACCCGGGGGCTGATTGGCTGTCGGTCGCGCGTTGTACTCCGCGTAACATCGGGGGCGGATTTCATCCGCCACACCACTGTCGAGGAGCGAGAACGCCGTGTCCGATTCCACCGCCAAGTCCGGTTCCGACCATTCGACGGCCCCGGCGCAGGCCGGAAGTGCCACCCCCGTGGTCGGCACCGCACGGGTCAAGCGGGGCATGGCCGAGATGCTCAAGGGCGGCGTGATCATGGATGTGGTCACCGCCGAGCAGGCCAAGATCGCAGAGGATGCCGGCGCTGTCGCGGTGATGGCGCTGGAGCGGGTCCCCGCCGACATCCGTGCCCAGGGCGGGGTGTCCCGGATGAGCGATCCGGACATGATCGACGGCATCATCAACGCCGTCTCCATTCCGGTGATGGCGAAGGCCCGGATCGGCCACTTCGTGGAGGCCCAGGTGCTCCAGGCCCTCGGAGTGGACTACGTGGACGAGTCCGAGGTGCTGACCCCGGCGGACTACGCGAACCACATCGACAAGTGGGCGTTCACGGTGCCCTTCGTCTGTGGGGCGACGAACCTCGGTGAGGCGCTGCGGCGGATCACCGAGGGAGCGGCCATGATCCGGTCCAAGGGCGAGGCGGGCACCGGCGACGTTTCCAACGCGACCACGCACATGCGCAAGATCCGTGACGAACTCCGTCGCCTCGGTTCGCTGCCGACCGACGAGCTGTACGTCGCCGCCAAGGAGTTGCAGGCCCCGTACGAGCTGGTCCGGGAGGTGGCGGAGACCGGGAAACTGCCGGTCGTGCTGTTCACCGCCGGTGGCATCGCCACCCCGGCCGACGCGGCGATGATGATGCAGCTCGGCGCGGAGGGCGTCTTCGTCGGTTCCGGGATCTTCAAGTCCGGCAACCCGGCACAGCGGGCCGCCGCGATCGTCAAGGCGACCACCTTCTACGACGACCCGGACGTGCTGGCCAAGGTGTCGCGCGGGCTCGGCGAGGCGATGGTGGGAATCAACGTGGACGACATCCCGGCCCCGCACCGCCTCGCGGAGCGGGGTTGGTGAGCGCGAGGAGTGAGTCGGGGTTGCGAGCCCCGCAGTCGCGAACGGACGGTGGCCCGGTGAGCGCGAGGAGTGAGCCGGGGTTGCGAGCCCCGCAGTCGCGAACGGACGGTGGCCCGGTGAGCGCGAGGAGTGAGTCGGGGTTGCGAGCCCCGCAGTCGCGAACGGACGGTGGCCCGGCGGGTTCGGCGGAGGTGACCGTCGGGGTTCTCGCGCTCCAGGGCGACGTCCGCGAGCATCTGCTGGCGCTGACCTCGGCTGGCGCGACCGCCCGCCGGGTCCGCCGGGCCGAGGAACTGGAGCAGGTCGACGGCCTGGTCATCCCCGGCGGCGAGTCGACCACCATCAGCAAGCTCGCCGACGAGTTCGGGCTGCTCGACCCGCTGCGCAAGCGGATCGACGCCGGCATGCCGGTGTACGGGTCCTGCGCCGGGATGATCATGCTAGCGACCGAGGTGCTGGACGGCCGCCCCGACCAGCAGAGCTTCGGCGGCATCGAGATGACCGTCCGGCGCAACGCGTTCGGACGGCAGATCGACTCCTTCGAGGCGCCGGTCGAGATCGTCGGCGTACCCGGGCCGAGTTTCTCCGCCGTCTTCATCCGGGCGCCCTGGGTCGAGCGGGTCGGCGACGGGGTCGAGGTGCTGGGACGGGTGACCGAGGGGCCGGCCGCCGGCCGGATCGTCGCGGTTCGGCAGGGGAACGCCGTCGCGACATCCTTCCATCCGGAGTTGACCGGGGACCGGCGCCTGCACCGCTGGTTCGTGGATCTCGTCCGGCGGTCCGAGGACCGATCCGGGGCCTGAACCGGGCGGGGAGGCGGCGCCGAGCGTGGTCGATCCGGACTGCGATGTGCGAACCGTTTGATCCGACCCCGTGCCGGGCGCGGATGGGCCGGAGCGGCGTCGGTAGGATTGTCGCGGGTTCGGCGGTTCTTCGTGGAGATGCGCGCGGTGCAGTCGACGCAGACGGCGGGTAGCAACGGAGGTTAGCTTATGTCCGGCCACTCAAAGTGGGCGACGACGAAGCACAAGAAGGCGGTCATCGACGCCAAGCGTGGCAAGATGTTCGCGAAGCTCATCAAGAACGTCGAGGTCGCGGCGCGTACCGGCGGTGGTGACCCGGCTGGTAATCCGACTCTTTTCGACGCCATTCAGAAGGCGAAGAAGAACTCGGTGCCCAACGACAACATCGACCGGGCGGTGAAGCGCGGCTCCGGGTTGGAGGCCGGCGGTGCCGACTGGCAGACGGTGATGTACGAGGGGTACGCGCCCGGCGGCGTCGCCCTGCTGATCGAGTGCCTGACCGACAACCGCAACCGGGCCGCGACCGAGGTCCGGACCGCGCTGACCCGCAACGGTGGTTCGTTGGCGGACGCGGGTTCGGTGTCGTACATGTTCTCCCGCAAGGGTGTCGTGATCGTTCCGAAGGCGGGCCTGTCCGAGGACGACGTGCTGCTCGCCGTGCTCGACGCCGGCGCCGAGGAGGTCAACGATCTCGGTGAGGCGTTCGAGGTGATCTCCGAGCCGGGTGACCTGATCGCGGTCCGGACCGCACTGCAGGACGCCGGCATCGACTACGAGTCGGCCGAGTCGTCGCTGGTCCCGAGCATGACCGTGCCGCTGGACGCCGAGGGCGCCCGCAAGGTGTTCAAGCTGATCGACGCCCTCGAGGACTCCGACGACGTGCAGAACGTCTTCGGCAACTTCGACGTCTCCGACGAGGTCATGGCGGCGGTCGGCTGAGGCGTACGGTCGGTGCCCGGTCCCACCCCCCGGATGCCGAACGGGCCGGGCGCCGTTCCATGCTGGTCTGATGACGGGCGGTCCCGGTGAGCCGCCCGATCGGATGCCGGAGTCGGACCCGGGCGCACGGTTGGCGTACCGGAGCACGCTGACGATCGTCTACGACGACCCGGCGGACGGGCCGGCAGACGACTAGCGCTCGGTGTCCCGGTCGAGTACCGGCTTGACGTCGAGGATGGGTGTTCCGTCCAGGGCCTCCAGGTCGCGTACCCGGACCCGGAGATCGTCGATCTCCACGATGGACACCCGGTGCAGCCCGATCGGATTCGGCCGGTCCGGTGAGCGGGTGCTGAACACTCCTGTCGGTGGCCGGCCGAGGTCACCCCGGGGATGCACCACCAGTACGTCCCGACTGGACCGGTCGAACCAGGTCAGCAGCAGAACGTCGATGCCGACCTCGAGATCACGCAGGCCCTCGCGGATCTCCGGCTCGAACACCAGCCACGCCTCGGGCGAACCCTCGTCGCCCTGCCTCGGCGCCGTTGCCCGGTCTACCAGCGGGGACTCGACCCGCCCGATCGGATGCAACGCGTACGGCGGGTCCGCCGTATCGACGTGACCGGCCAGCGTCGGCTTGCTGTTCATGAGTTTCCCCCGATCGGCCCGGACCAGCATCTTATGATCCTCCGTCGATCTTCGATGCCCTCGGTTGAGACCGACCACTGTCAGGGTGTTGATGTCCGCATCGTTGTTTACGCGATCACCCTGATCGTGGGTGTACCCGGGAGTTGGTGTGAAGGTACCGGGCGGTGCCGTCGGCGAAGTCGTAGATCGCGACCGTCTGGGTGTCCTCCAACGGACCCGTCGGTGGCATCAGGAAATGTGTTTCGCTCACCGGGATTAGTTCGTATCTGATCCGGTCCGGTTTCTGGAGGAACTCCGCCTGCGTCGGGTCGAGGATCAGGGTCAGGGCCAGGGTTCCACCGTCGGCGGACACCTCGTACCGGCTGCCGGGGCGCTCGTAGACACCTTCGTACCTGGACGGGTCGAGGTTCAGCGTCGGGTCCGGTGCGGGCAGGTCCGGGATGGTGACCGTGCCGAGTTCGGTCAGGAGTTCGTTGAACACCTTGCGGTAGAAGCTCTCCCGTGGCCCGCCGTTTGTGAGCATCGCGATGGCGGTGTTCGAGTTGGGCAGGATCCGTAGCCGGGCGTTCTGGCCGATCGTGCTGCCGTCGGTGGCGTAGACGGTTTCGCCGCGCCAGTCACAGACGACGAGACCGAGTCCCCATTCCGGCCCGAACATGTAGGGATCGGGTACGGACACACGCGAGCGCATCATCTCCCGGATGCTTCCGGCCGAGACGATGGACGTTCCGTTCGGAGCCGTGCCTCCGTGGAGCAGGACGTGCGCTACGGCGAGCACTTCCCGCATCGTTGAGGTGATGTTGCCGCCGGGGCCGAAGGCGCGCGGCAGGTGGTCCACCGGTGTGACGATCGGGCCCTCTTCCAGGGAGCGGATCAGGTGCCCGGTCGCGGCCCGGGTTTCGTCCACCTGGTCGCGCCAGCTGTTCGTGCTGGTCAGGGCCATGGGCTCGAAGAGACGATTTCGCATGACGTCGTCCCAGGGTTTGCCGTCGATGACCTCCAGGATCCGGGCGAGAATCGCGTACCCCAGTGCCGCGCTGTAGCCGTGGGTGCGGCTCGGCGGGGCGACCTGGGGCGCATCGGCGATGTTGTCGACCATGCGCTCGTAGACGTCTTCGTCTTCGCCGGGATCGCCGTAGGCTTCCTCGACACCGCTGGTGTGGTGCAGCAGGTGACGCGGGGTGACCTTGGCGCTCGTCTCGGGGTCGGCCACCCTGAAGCCGGGCAGGTAGGTCCGCACCGGCGTGTCCAGGTCGACCTTCCCCTCGTCGACGAGCTGCATGAAGGCCAGCGTGGTCCATGTCTTGGTCATGGAGCCGCATTGGTAGACGGTGTCGATCGTCGCGGGTTCGCCCGTTTCCACGTTCTTGACGCCGACCGCGAGTTCGGTGAACTCGCCGGCGCGGAGCACGCCGATCGCGGCGCTCGGGATGCCGTACTCCGCCAGGAGTACGGCGATCCGGGCCTGAACGCCTGGCACGTCGATCGTCATCGGGGGAGACCGACCGCGTTCGCGGCGTCCGCCTCGAAGTACTCCGTCGTGGCGTAGGCGCCTGCGTGTGTCTCGAAGAAGTCCCGCACGCCGTCGACGGAGTCGTGCGTGATGATGTTGACCGCCTTGGCCCCGTCCTTGCTCGCGACCGCCACCTTCCAGGTGGCTCCCTTGGGGAGCATGGTGTGTGCCTTCTTCAGGCCACTCCAGAAATTGCTGTTGTCCGAGACGGTCGATACGGCCATCACGTGCATGATCGTTGTCCTCCCCTTCAGGTTTGTTGAAAGCTACGTTGCATTTCTACTTTCGTCAAACAAATCAGCGCAGAAAACTCAGGCCACGAGCCAATCGTTGCAACGGCATTGTGAATCAATGCAACTATCTCAGCCGAGCCGTTGCAATGTACTGTTGATAAAGGCAAGGGGAGGAGGTGCCGGTGCCAGGAGTCAGGCTGACCTACGAGGACCGTAGGCGGATCGCGACATGGCTGGCCGACGGGCTCGGATACGCCGAGATCGGCCGCCGACTCGGCCGGCCGACCTCCACGATCAGCCGCGAGGTCGCCCGCAACGCCGTCCCCGGCGCCTACCTGGCCGACGACGCCCAGCAGGCCGCTGGCCACCGTGCCCGCCGACGCCGTCCCCGGCGGACTGAGACGATGCGTGACGGGCAGTCGACCGAGACGGTGCGCGACTTCGTGGACCAGTTCGCGACCCTGCTGGCCGCGACCGGTCTGCCCAGGATGACCGCCCGGGTGTTCGTCTGCCTGCTCACCGCGGACGCCAGCGGCCTGACGGCAGCCGATCTGGTGCGCTGGTTGCAGGTCAGTCCGGCATCGGTGTCCAAATCCATCGGCTACCTGGAAGCCATGGAACTGGCCGTACGCCGACCGGACCCCGGCGGGCGCCGGCAGCGGTACGTCATCGACGACGACGTCTGGCTCCGGGCGTGGCACGCCGACACCGGCGCACACGGCGAGATCGCGGTGGCCGCACAGCGGGGCATCAAGATCTTCGGTGCCGATACGACGGCCGGGGCCCGGCTGGGCAGGATGGGCCAGTTCTTCGCCCGGCTGAGCGAGCAGATGAGCGTCAGCAACCTCGCCGAGCCCGTCGGGTACGACGCGTTGACCGTGCTCGCCGCACTGGTGCACGCCGGTCGACCGGTCACGCTGGGCGCACTGGTCACCGTGCTCGAATGGCCCCGGAGCCGCCTCACTGCCGCCCTGGATGCGATCCGGCTCCGACCCGCCATCGCCGATCCGCTCCTCCTGCGGACCATCCAACCCGAGACCTACACCGTGACCGTCAGACCGGACCGCCTCAGCCCGGCGCAGTGCCGAGCCGTCGAAGACGTGAGTCACTCGAGTCGCACCAGCACATCCTCGACATCGGTGACGCGGCACGACATGAACAGACGAGACCAGGCAACCCCAGCGTCCGCCACCAGACGTGGGCCGGAGTGAGGAAAACCCGTTGCCCGGAACTGTCGTGGTCCGAACGAGCGCAGTCCGGGATAACCTTGGTGCATATGGCTACCTATCGCAGCGCCTCAGTGCTTCTCTCCTCGGACGGCACCAGGACCCCCGGGACCGCCGCACTCTTCGCCGAGCCCGCCCGCAAGGGTGGGACCCCGCCGTGGGCAGGCGACTTCCGACCCGCCAACAGTGCCGGCAACGGCCCCAAGAACGCGGTCGGGAAGACCTTCACGTTGGAGCTGCCCGACGGCAGCACCGGCAAGGTCGTGGTCCAGAGCCTCAAGAGCGGGAAGGGAGGCGTCGTGCTGGCGCTGATGGGCCAGGACGCGCCTCCCTTCTGATCAGGAAACTGATCGACGCCACCGACGCCACCGATGTCGGCGGCTGGAGAACGGCCGGTATGCGACCCAGCCGATGTCAGTGCTGGGATGGCTGCCGGGCGCCATGCCTCATCCGCCGCCGCCGACCAGGGTGACCGGTCAGCGGCGGCGGGTGGCCAGGGCGACGAGGTACTGTCCGCCGCCCGCGTTGACGCTTGCGGTCACCGGCAGTCCGGGCACCAGCCGGGAGAACCGGTCGACCAGCCAGTCCGCCGCCTCCTGGGCGTCCTTCCTGCTCGGACAGCGTGCGACCAGCTCGCGGCCGCCCTTGCGTTCGAGTCGCTCGGCGACGGTGATCAGCGGCGCGGGCTCGACCACGCGCAGACGGTCCGGCCAGGCGATGACCACCTTGACCGCGCCCTTGCGGGTGTTGCAGGCACGGTGCGCGAGTCGCTCGGCGACCTTGGCCTTCTTGTCGGCGGTGCGACTGTCGACGCTGGGACCACGCGGGTCGTTCACCGACATGTCGGCGTCGACCGGCTCGTCGCACACCCAGCATCGCCAACTGTCACGCCTCGCGACGTCATCGAGCAGACTCATCCGAGCAAAATAGCCTGTCGCCCCCCGGGCAACGACGGCCCCCGGCTGCGGATCTTCCTGATCTGGTGCGCCCGCGTCCGTTTCACGCTCGGTCCCGCGTCCAACTCAGGAACCGCTCGAACAGTTCCGCCGGGGTGACGTCGGCGAGGTCCCGGGCCGCCTCCCGCATCCAGTCACCCGCCCGAGTGGAAAGCCGGTACGGATCGGTGGTCCGCAGCAGCAGCGTCCGTGCGTCGGGACAGGGCCAGCGCAGCGCTCCGCAGCTACACGTCCAGTCCGGACGTACGGCCGTATGGTCGACGGCACTGGGATTGCGAATAGCCATCAACCTTTTTGGCCCCTCGATTGACGGTGACAGGTGTGGGACTCCAGCGTGAAAGTTCCGCAGGGCTCAACTTCCGATGTCCGTTTGTTCACCGTCGACAACCGACGAGTTGCACATGATGCCGACTATGACATCACGGCCGTAACCTTCGGCCGATCCCGGCTATATCCCCTGCCCGGATGCCTCGCCCGTATCCAGCGCGGCCGGCACCGGTCGGGCGGTCGACTCGCGGTCCGCGAAATGGCAACGGAAGCGTCTTCGCAGGTGACCGGCTTCGAAGTCCAATCCGAAGAGTTCGGCCGCCGTGAAGCGGTCCGAACTCTTCGGGATCATGAATGGACGATCAGATGGTGAAACCGCCGTCGACGTTGACGGTCGCACCGGTGACGTACGAGCCGCCGCTGCCGGCCAGGAAGGCGACGGCCGCCGCGATCTCGGCCGGTGCGGCGTACCGGCCGAGGGCGGTGAAGCCCCGGATCGTTTCGGCGAACGGGCCGTCGGCCGGGTTCAGCGCCGTGTCGGTCGGCCCGGGATTCACCAGGTTCACGGTGATCCCGCGCGGCCCGAGTTCGCGGCCGAGTCCCTTGGTCAGCCCGGTCAGCGCCGTCTTGCTCATCGAATAGAGCGCGAGCCCGGGGAACGGAGCCCGCACGCCCACGTTGCTGCCGATGTTGATGATCCGCCCACCGTCGGTCATGTGCCGGGCAGCGGCCTGCGCTGCCACGAACGGCGCCCGGATGTTCACCGCGATGGTCTCGTCGAGCGCCGCCGCCCCGATCTCCTGCACCGGGGCGACGAGGTACGCCCCGGCGTTGTTGACCAGGACGTCGAGCCGGCCGAACTCCTCGACCGTCCGGTCGATCGCCGAGGTGACCGCCGCGACGTCGGCGCTGTCCGCCGCGATGGCGACTGCCCGCCGACCGATGGCCTTGACCTGGTCGACCACGGCTGCCGCCGCACCGGCGTCGCTCTGGTACGTCAACGCGACGTCGGCCCCCTCCTCGGCCAGCCGTACGGCCACCGCCGCGCCGATGCCTCGTCCGCCACCGGTGACGAAGGCCACCTTTCCATCAAGAACCAGATTTTTGCTGTTAAGAACGGTGCTCATGCCACCTATCGTGGTTCAACCCCGAGCCGTCGTCTGGCGGTGATCGGACGCCTCGTTCGGGCGTGGATCAGCAGCGTGCCGGCGGTGAGGGCGGCCAGCCCGACCGTTGCGACCCCGGATCCGAGCAGCGTGCCGCCGGCTCCGAGCGCCGTCGCCAGCGGACCGCCGAGCGCGGCACCGAGCGGCATGGCGGCGGTGGTCACCGCGCTGCGGGCGGCGAGCACCGCCGGCAGGTCGGCGGGTTCGGCCGCGTTCTGGAACAGGGCCAGGCTGAACGCCGGGAACGGCCCGTAGACCAGCCCACCGACGGCGAAGCAGCACAGGGTGAGCCAGACCGGTGCGCTCAGCCCGAACGGCAGCAGCGACAGACCCCAGCCGGCGATGACCGCGATGGTGACCGGCCACTGCCGGGCGGCGGTGAACGTGCCGCCGAGCAGCCCGCCGACGACCGCCCCGATTCCGAACACCGTCCAATACGCCCCCAGGAGGCGGGCGGCGCTGTTCAGCTCGTCGGCGACGTACAGCGGAAGGGCGACCTCGACCGGCCCGTAGAGGAAGTAGAAGACGGCGGTGACGCCGACGAGCCCGACCAGTTCGGGCCGGCGGAGGAGGAGCCGGATACCGGTACCGGTCGGCCGCCCGTCCCCGTCGGGGGCGGCGGTGACCGCCGGCAGGTCGAGCCGGCTCGCCTGGACCGCCAGCAGCAGGTAGGTGAGCGCGTCGACGCCGAGCACCACCGCCGGATGAACCCCGGCGACCAGCAGGCCGGCCAGGGCCGGCCCGACGACGAAGGCCGCCTGCTGGCTCGTGCCGACCAGGGCGTTCGCCGGCAGCCGGCGGTCCGCCGGAAACATCCGACTGATCAGGGTGTACGTTCCGGCGCTGCCCCAGGCCGTGAGCAACGACGAACCGGCGAGCAGGGCGATGTACCGGCCGGCGGTGAGCTGGCCCAGCAGGTGCAGCACGACGATCGCGCCCAGGGCGCCGGCCCGGAGTCCGGCGTTCGCGATCACCAGCCGGTGGGCCGGGACCCGGCTCAGCCAGCGGGCCAGCAGCAGCGCACCGGCGGCGGCCGGCAGGGTGTACGCGGCCACCGCAGCCCCGATGAGCAGACCGGCCCGCTCGGGCGGGGCGAGCCGGAGTGCCAGCCACGCGATGGCGACCACACTCATCCCGTCGCCGAGGTGCGAGCCCACCAGCGCGGAGAGCAGCCGGCGGAAGGCCGGTACGCCGAGCGTCGCCCGGTACGCCTCCGGCACCAACCGGCTCGTCAACGTCATCCCGGGACGATGCCACTTCAAGCCGGGTTGAGGTCAACCCGGAGGTGGGTCCGTTGCCCGCCCCCTGCTGTGGGTCTGGTCACCAGCCCGGCAAACTCGGTCGCAATCCGTCAGGGGCACGCGGGAGACTTCCCGAATGTTGCGTAACGCCCTGCCCAGTCGCCCCGAGGCGCGCCGGCTCCTGGTCGGCACGATCTTCTCGGCCATCGGCCGCGGGCTCACGCTTCCCTTTCTCTTCATCTACCTCACCGAGGTCCGTCAGTTCGACGCTACGACAGTGGGTCTGCTCATCGGCTGGTTCGGCCTGTGCGCGCTCCTGATCGCGCCGCTGGGCGGCACGCTGATCGACCGGTTCGGCGCCCGTCGGATCGTGTTGCCGGCGCTGCTGATCGAGGCGGCCGGCGTCGGCGGGCTGGCGCTGGTGACCGAGGTCTGGCACGCCTGGATCGCGTTGACGCTGGCCTCGGTGGGCGCCGGGGTGATCTGGGCCGGGCAGAACACGCTCCTGTCCTCGCTCACCACCCCGGCGGAGCGGCAGAATGTCTTCGGGCTCCAGTTCACGCTCCTCAACCTCGGCATCGGCGTCGGATCGGCAGTGTCGGGTTCGATCGTCCAGGTGGCTCGGCCCAGCACCTTCCAGTTGATCTACCTCATCGACATGGTGTGCTACCTCGCGCCGTTCCTGCTGCTGCTCGCCATGCCCGGGGTGGGTCGGCGGTTGGTCGAGCCGCATCCGGCCGATGTCGATGCGGGTCGGGGGAACCGGGGCTGGGCGGTCGTGCTGCGGCACCGGCCGTTCCGGCGGCTGATCGTCTTCAGTGTGCTGCTGACGGTCTCCGGCTATGCGCAGTTGGAGGTCGGTTTCACCGGCTTCGCCACCGCCACCGTCGGAGTGACCCCACAGATCATCGGGTACGCCTTCACCGCGAACACGATCGTGATCGTGGTGGCGCAGCTGTTCGTCCTCAAGAAGATGCAGGGGCGCAGCCGTACGATCGCACTCGCCGTCGTCGGTGTCGTCTTCGCCGCCGCCTGGCTGGTGCTGGGCCTCGCCGCCGTGATCGACATCGACAGCGCGATCGTCAGCGCGTTGGGGGTGATCGCCTTCGGCGCGATCTTCGCGGTCGGCGAGACGTTGCTGTCACCGACCAGCCCCGCGCTGGTCAACGCGCTCGCCACCGATGCGCTCCGGGGCCGCTACAACGCGCTCGCCTCGATGGTCTGGGGCATCTCCGGTGTCGTTGCTCCGGTCAGCGCCGGCCCGCTCCTGCACGCCGGACTGGGTGGGCTCTGGATCGTGCTGGTGAGCTGCGGCTGCCTGGTGGCCTCGGCGGTTGCGCTCTCCCTGCGTCGGTTGATCACCGCCGAACAGGATGGTCGTTCGACGCCGGCTCCCGCGCCCGATCTCGGCCCGATGCCCGCCGGGGTAGCGTGACGGGCGGTACGCCGGTCGAGCGTGGCACGCACATCCGACGTTCCCTGGGAGGACCGTTGCCGTCGATCACCGCCGTGCTGCTGGACTGGCGGGGAACCCTCGTCCACACGCCACCGCTGACGGTCTGGGTCGAGCGGTCGCTTCGCCGGGCCGGGCTGGACACCGCACCGCCGGAGGTGGCGCGGATCGAGGCGGCGCTGCTGGACGCGTTCCAGCAGCCGGAGGTCGTGCGCGCCGACGCGGTGGCGGACCGGTCGGTCGCGTTGCACCGGAAGAGCTACGACCTGCTGTTCGCCACCGCCGGTATCCCGGATCCGCTGGCGGCGGCGCTGTACGAGGTCGAGTCCGACCCGACCGAGAACCCGTTCGCGCCCGATGTCGCGCCCACCCTGGCCGCGCTGGCCGGGGCCGGGATCCGGATCGGCGTGATCAGCGACATCCACTTCGACCTGCGGCCGGTGTTCGCGGCGGCGGGGCTGGCCGGGTACGTGGACAGTTACGTGCTCTCGTACGAGCACGGGGTCTCCAAGCCCGATCCCGCGATCTTCCGGATCGCGCTGGCGGAGCTCGGGGTGGAGCCGGGCGCGGCGTTGATGGTCGGCGACCGCTCCGGTTACGACGGCGCGGCGGTCGAGGTCGGCATCCCGACCCTGCTGGTGCCGCCGCTCACCGACCCGACCGAGGAGCGCCTGCACCTGGTCTCCGGGCTCTGTGGGATCACCGCGCAGCGGCGCTGACCTGATCCCCGCTGAACCTCTTCTGACCACGGGTTTCGCGGTTCCGGGCGGGCTGGTTCCGTGCGGAACTCGGGCTGCCGCACGCCGGCGGGGCGGCCGTCGCACACCGGGGTCGCGGGCCCGGGTGAGCCCGCTCACAATACGATACGAGACGGTGTCGTTTCGGTTCTCTTCTCGTTATCGTCGGTGCGGTCAAGAAATCTTCCCCGCCGCCGAATCCGGCGATGCGGGGTGTCGGGGGGACACCTAGGCATGGAATTATCCGAAAACACCGGGCACCCGAGGCGCTGGGCGATTCTCGCCGTACTCGTGGTCAGCCTGGTGATCATCGTTCTGGACAACACGGTCCTGAACGTCGCACTGCGCACCCTCGCCGACCCGGTGCACGGCCTCGGCGCCAGCCAGGGCCAGCTGGAGTGGTCCATCAACTCCTACACGCTGGTCTTCGCCGGCCTGCTCTTCACCTTCGGCGTGCTCGGCGACCGCTACGGGCGCAAGTGGTTCCTGATGGTCGGCCTCGCGATCTTCGGTCTGGCCTCACTGCTGTCGGCGTACGCGCAGAGCCCGGGGCAACTGGTCGGGGCCCGTGCCCTGATGGGCCTCGGTGCCGCCGCCGTGATGCCGGTGACGCTGTCGATCATCTCCAACGTCTTCGACCCGAAGGAGCGCGGACGCGCCATCGGGGTCTGGGCCGGCGCGGTCGGCCTCGGCGTGGCGATCGGCCCGATCCTCGGTGGACTGCTCCTGGAGAACTACTGGTGGGGCTCGGTCTTCCTGATCAACGTGCCGGTGGTGGTGCTCGGCGTGATCGCGGTCGCGCTGCTGGTGCCCGACTCGCGGGACCCGAAGCCCGGCCGGATCGACGTGGTCGGCGTACTGCTCTCGGTGATCGGCCTGGTCGCCCTGTCGTACGGGATCATCGACGGCGGCGAGCACGGCTTCGGTCGCCCGCTGGTCTGGGTCTCGATCATCGGCGGGCTGGCGGTGCTGGCCGCGTTCGTCGCCTGGGAGCGTCGGGTGGCCTTCCCGTCGCTGGACGTACGGCTGTTCCGGGTGCCCCGGTTCGCCGCCCCGGTCGCGGTGATCGGGCTGGTCTTCTTCGCCGCCATGGGCGTGATGTTCTTCAGCTCGTTCTACCTGCAGCTCGTCCGTGGCTACAGCCCGCTGGAGACCGGCCTGCTGTTCCTGCCGTTCGCGGCCGCCCAACTGGTCTTCGCACCGCGTAGCGCGGCGATGGTCAAGCGGTACGGCGGCAGGGCGGTGGCGCTGGTCGGGCTGCTGCTGACCGCGGGGGCGCTCGCCGGGTTCGCCTTCGCCACCGAGGACACCCCGATCTGGATCGTCGCGGCGATCTTCTTCTTCCAGGGCGTCGGCATGGCGAACATCATGCCGCCGGCGACGGAGTCGATCATGTCGGCGCTGCCCCGGGAGAAGGCCGGAGTGGGTTCGGCGGTCAGCAACACCGTCCGTCAGGTCGCCGGTGCGCTCGGCGTCGCGGTGCTCGGCTCCGTACTCTCCGGGGTATACCGCGAGCAGATGGAGCCGGCGGCGCAGGCGCTGCCGGCACCGGTCCGGGACGCGGCCACCGAGTCGGTCTCCGGGGCGTACGCGGTCGCCGAGCGGCTCGGCCCGGTGGGTCAGCCGGTGCTGAGCGCGGCCAACGACGCCTTCGTCTCGGCCATGCACTGGGCCGCGGGGCTGTCGGCGGTGTTCGCCGCCCTCGGCATCCTGGTGGTGCTGCGCTGGATGCCCGGCCGCTCCGCCGAGGCGCCGGTACAGCCCACCGAGCCGGTGGTGGATCCCGAACTGGTCGCGGCGTAACCACTGAGTGACAATGGTTGACGTGACCGAAACGACGGATGCTCCGCGGGCGCCAGGGCGCCCGCGGAGCATCCGCGCGGACGAGGCGATCCTGGAGTCGGCGCTCGATCTGCTCGCCGAGGGCAGCACCATCGAGGCGCTGTCGATCGAGGCGATCGCCACCCGGGCCGGGGTCGGCAAGGCCACCATCTACCGGCGCTGGTCCGGCAAGGAGGCACTGCTCCAGGACGCGCTGCGCCGGCTCAAGCCGCCACCGCCGGAACCGCCGGGGCAGTCCGTCCGGGAGGACCTGATCACCCTGGTCGGAGCGTCGGGGCACAATCCCGACCCCCGGGTCAGGAAGATCATGCCCTGCCTGATGCCGATGATGAACCGCAGCCCGGAGCAGTACCGGCTCTACCAGGAACTGGTCGAGCCGCGGCGGCGGATGCTCCGCGAGGTGCTGCGCCGGGGCATCGAACTCGGCGAACTGCGGGCCGACCTCGACCCCGAACTCACGGTCGCGCTGCTGACCGCACCGCTGGCGATGCAGCGGCTGCTGCGGGCCCAGCCGGACCTCGACGAGCGGGACCTGCCGGCCCGGATCGTCGACACCGTGATCTCCGGCATCGCCGCCCGCTGAGCTGGCGTCGCCGCCCGGCAAGCTGGCGTCGATGCCCTGCTGGGGGGCCGGCGGCATCGGCGACGGCCGGCCGGCGCGGCTAGCTCGACCGCTGGCCGCGCAGGCGGTGCAGGCGCAGTGCGAGCTGCACCTCCAGGGCCCGTTCCGGCTTCTGCCACTGCGGGCCGAGGAGCTGCCCGACCCGGTCCAGCCGCTGCGTCACCGTGTTCACGTGCACGTGCAGCAGTTCCGCGGCCCGGGCCAGGCTGCCCCCGACCCCGAAGTACGCCTCCAGCGTCTTCACCAGCGCGGTGCCCCGACGCGCGTCGTAGTCGACCACCGGCCCGACCGTGTCGGTGAGGAACCGGGCCACCTCCCGGTCGCCACCGGAGTCGACCGCGCCGAGCAGCAGCCCGACGAAGCCGAGTTCGGCACTGCTCGCACCCTCCCCGGACCGGCCCAGCGCCCGGAGCGCGGTCAGGCACCGGTCGGCCTCCACGGCCGCCCCGGCCAGTGACGCCGGGCCGACCGCCGATCCGCCGGCCCCGGCGGTGACCGGCCGGCCGAGCACCCGGGACAGGTCCCGGACGACGGTCCGGGCCGCGGTCCCGGCATCCTCCCCGGGCAGCATCAGCACCACCCGGCCGTCCCGGGCCGCCGCCAGGCCACCCCGGGTCGAGGCGTACGTGGTGGCCCACGACGTCACCCGCTGCCGGGCCGAGGCACTGCCGGCCACCGCGTCGTCGCCCACCGCGACGAGTACGTGCGGAGCGTCCAGATCCACGCCCAGCCGGCGGGCCCGGCCACGCAGCGCCGCCACGTCGCGTACCGGTCGGGCGATCAGATCGTCCAGCAACTCACCCCGGACCCGCCCCTCGGCGTCGGCGACCGTCTGCCGGAACAGCAGCAGCAACGCGGTGACCAGGGCGGCACGTTCCAGGATCCGCTGGTCGGCGTCGACCAGTTCCTCGTCGGGGCGCAGCAGCAGCGCACCGAGGTTCTCCGCACCGGCGACCACGGCGGCGTACCAGAGGCCGCCCCGGCGCACGCTGCGCCCCTCGGTGCGGGATGCGACGACCGCCTCGTCGAGCGCGGCCCGCTCCGGCTCGTCGATCTCGCCGACCCGGGCCAGCGTCCCGCCCTCGGCGTCCAGCGCCAGCAGCGCCCCGCCCAGCACCTCGGTCACCGCAGCCGCGACGTCCTCCACCCCGCCGCCGCGCAGCACCAGCGCGGTCATCCGGTCGTGCGCGGCGGCGGCCCGCTCCACCGACGCGCTGTGCGCCCGGATCGTCGAGTTGGCGGCGGAGAGTTCCGCCAGCGCCGCCCGGGTCTCGGCGAGCAGCCGGGCGGTGTCGATCGCCACGGCCGCGTGGGCGGCCAGCGAGAGCAGCAGGGCCACCTCCTCCCGGGCGAACGGCCGGACCGAACGGTTGGCGGCGTAGAGCACCCCGATCACGCGCGACCCGAGCCGCAGCGGTACCCCGAGGATGGCGACCAGGCCCTCCTCGCCCACCCCGGCGTCGATCTCCCCCGTGTGGTGGAACCGGGCGTCCTCCGGATAGTTCGCGGTGGCGTACGGGCTGCCGGTCTGGGCCACCAGGCCGCCCAGGCCCGCGCCCATCGGCAGTCGGAGACCCTGGAAGCGGGCCGAGATCGAGCCGTCGGTGACCCGCATGTACGTGTCGCCGCGCTCGTCGTCGACAAGCGTCATGTACGCCACGTCGGTGCCGAGCAGATGCCGGGCCCGGCGCACGATCGCCTGCAGTACGGCGTCGGAGTCCCGCAGCCCGGCCAGGTCGCTCGCGGTGTCGTACAGGCCGGAGAGTTCCGCCTCGCGGCGTCGGCGTCGCTCCAGCAGCGCCCGTACCCGCAGCGCCACCACCTTCGCCTGCTCCAGCTCACCGAGCCGCTCGGCGGGGACACCGGCGGCCCGGGCGGCGACCAGTGGCCCTTCGAACTCGATCGGAGCGGCCTCCCGGGCCAACAGCTCCAGAAACTCGATCAGCTCCAGAAACTCGATCGGCGAGGACACGGCGTCCATTCTGCGGGAGTCGCCCACTCAGCTCGCCGTCCAGCCCCCGTCGAGGGGAATCGAGGCACCGGTGATGAACGCCGCGGCCGGTGAACAGAGGTACGCGAGCAGTTCGGCGACCTCGTCCGGTTCGATCAGCCGTTTGATCGCCGCCCGGGCGAGCATGATCCGTTCGATCACCTCGCTCTCGGCGAGGCCGTGGTTGCTCGCCTGCGCCGCGATCTGACCCTCGACCAGCGGAGTACGCACGTACGCCGGGTTGATGCAGTTCGCGGTGACGCCGTGCGCCGCGCCCTCCAGGGCGACGACCTTGGAGAGCCCTTCCAGGGCGTGCTTGGCCGAGACGTACGCGGCCTTGTACGGCGAGGCGCGCAGTCCGTGCACCGAGGAGATGTTGACCACCCGGCCCCAGCCCCGCCCGTACATGTGGGGCAGGGCCCGCCTGATGATCAGGAACGGTGCCTCCACCATCACCCGGTGCAGGTGGTGGAAGCGTTCCGGCGGGAACTCCTCGAGCGGGGCGACGTGTTGCAGGCCGGCGTTGTTGACGACGATGTCCACCTCGGCGTCGAGTTCGCCGGCCGCCCGCGGGTCGGACAGGTCCACCCCGACCGCCCGACCGCCGATCTCGGCCGCGACGGCGTCGGCCCGGTCGGCGTCCCGGTCGACCACCGTGACCGCCGCGCCGGCCGCGGCCAACCGGACGGCGCAGGCCCGACCGATTCCGCCGCCGCCGCCGGTGACCAGCGCGGTCCGGCCCGACAGGTCCAGCCGGACGA
>NZ_JADPUN010000006.1 GCF_015690345.1 Plantactinospora alkalitolerans
TTAGAACTCCTAACAGAATGATGGCGGGCGTATCCGGTGGAGGTGGGGATCGTTCTGTCTGGATGTGAGGAGGGGTGAGCAGCCGCCGTGGATCGTCTCGGACGAGTTGTGGGCCGAGATCGAACCGCTGCTGCCGGCCCGACCACCACGCCGGACCCGGTTCCCCGGCCGGAAACCCTTGGACGACCGCAAGGTGCTGTGCGGGATCCTGTTCGTCCTCTACACCGCGATCCCGTGGGAGTTCCTGCCGAAGGAGTTGGGGTTCGGGTCGGGGATGACCTGCTGGCGCAGATTGCGGGACTGGAACGACGCTGGCGTGTGGCAACGACTGCACGAAGTGCTCCTGGCCAAGCTCAGAGCCGCCGGCCAGCTGGACATGTCCCGGGCGGTGATCGACGGCTCCCACATACGGGCGCTCAAAGGCGGCCCAAAACTGGACCGAGCCCGGTCGATCGCCGCAAGCCAGGCTCGAAACACCACGTCATCACCGACGCGGGCGGCATCCCCCTCGCCGCGAGCCTGACCGGCGGCAACCGCCACGACGTCACCCAACTGATCCCCCTGGTCGAGGCGATCCCACCGGTCAAGGGCATCCGCGGCCGTCCTCGACAACGACCCGACAGCCTGTACGCCGACCGCGGCTACGACTTCGACAAGTACCGCCGGGAACTACGAGCCAGAGGCATCACCCCGGTCATCGCCCGGCGCGGTACCAGCCACGGCTCCGGACTCGGCGCCCGACGATGGGTCGTCGAACAGAGCATCGCCTTGCTGCACTGGTTCCGCCGGCTACGCATCCGCTGGGAAATCCGCGACGACATCCACGAAGCCTTCCTCACCCTCGCCTGCGCCATCATCTGCTGGCGCCGCCTCCAACACTCAAAGAGTTAGGAGTTCTTAG
>NZ_JADPUN010000025.1 GCF_015690345.1 Plantactinospora alkalitolerans
CGCCGGTTGGTGGGGCTGTGGCGTATGTGATGTACACCTCGGGGTCGTCCGGGGCGCCCAAGGGTGTCGCGGTGACCCAGGAGGCGTTGACGAACTATGTGTCGGGTGTGTCGGGGCGGTTGGACTGGCGTGCTCCGGGGCTGCGGTACGGGTTGTTGCAGCCCCAGGTGACGGATCTGGGTAACACGGTGTTGTTCACCAGTCTGGTCACCGGCGGGCAGTTGCACATCCTGGACGAGGGGATGGTCCTTGACGCGCGGGCGGTCGCCGACTATCTGGTCGAGCATCGGATCGACGTGGTCAAGGCGGTGCCGTCGCATCTGGCGGCGTTGTCGGCGGTGGTCGGGGTGCAGGCGTTGCTGCCGGCCCGGTCGTTGGTCCTGGGTGGTGAGGCGGCGAACCCGCAGTGGTTGGCCGGGTTGCTGACCGTAGCGCGGGACGCGCAACGGCGGGTGTTCAACCACTACGGGCCGACCGAGACCACGATCGGGGTGGCCACCGCGGACCTGACCGACTGGACGGCCGGTGGTACGGCACCGGTCGGGTCGCCGATCACGAACACCCGGTTGTACGTCCTGGATGACGGGTTGGCGCCGGTACCGGTCGGGGTCGCCGGTGAGTTGTACGTCGCCGGTGCCGCTCTGGCGCGTGGCTATGTGGGCCGGTCGGGGTTGACCGGGCAACGGTTCGTGGCCTGCCCGTTCGGGTCCGGGCAGCGGATGTACCGCACCGGGGACCGGGTCAGATGGGCCGCCGATGGGCAGGTGGTGTTCCTGGGCCGGGTCGATGACCAGGTCAAGGTACGGGGATACCGGATCGAGCCGGGTGAGATCGAGACTGTGCTGTTGACCCATCCGGGTGTCGAGC
>NZ_JADPUN010000014.1 GCF_015690345.1 Plantactinospora alkalitolerans
TCGATCGCTCAGGTCGCCCGTGACCTGGGGATCAATAGCGGAACCCTGGCCAACTGGGTGAAGAGGGACCGCGAGCTTCGCGGTGAGGCCGCTGCCGGGCAGTTGGCCGAGGACGAGCGGGCGGAGCTGGCCCGGCTGCGGCGGGAGAACGCGGAGCTGGCGATGGAGCGTGATGTCCTCAAGCGATCCGTGGTCCTGTGGGTCAAGGAAGCAACGGGCCGGTAAGCGTGGCCGCCTTCATCGCTTCCCAGAGGACCGAGCATTGCGTGCCGCACGCGGTGGCCTGCCGTGCCCTGGGGATGTCCCAGTCATGGTTCTACAAGTGGCGTGACCGGCCGCCGACCCGCCGCGATGACCGGCGTGTCCGGCTGGCGACCGCGGTCCAGAAGGTGTTCGACGACTCGGGCGGCACCTATGGCAGTCCGCGCATCGGGATCGAGCTGCGCGAGCAGGGCTGGCAGGTCTGCGACAACACGATCGCGCACCTCATGGCCCGTTCTGGGCTGACCGCCCGGGTCAGGCGTCGCCGCCGGGGCCTGACCCGCCAGGGTACCCGTCCGGCCGCGCCGGACCTGGTCAAGCGGGCGTTCACCGCGCCGGCGCCGGATGTCGCCTGGTGCGGCGACATGACCGAGATCCGCACCGACGAGGGCAAGATCTACCTGGCCACCGTCATCGACCTGTACTCCCGTCGCATCCTCGGCTACGCGATGGGCGCCCACCACGACGCCGGGCTGGTCGTCGCAGCGCTGAACATGGCCGCCGTCACCCGGCACGGCATCGTCGACGGGGTGATCTTCCACAGCGACAGAGGCAGCGAA
>NZ_JADPUN010000366.1 GCF_015690345.1 Plantactinospora alkalitolerans
GCGGCACATTGTCCCGCACCGACACGGTCGCCGAAGCCGCCAACCCAGCCGGCGTCGGAGACTCGAACAACGCCCGCACCGACACCGACAAACCCACCACCCGCAACCGCTCCACCAACGACACCGCCAACAGCGAATGCCCACCCAACTCGAAGAAACTGTCGTCGACACCGACGGCGTCCAGGCCGAGTACGTCGGCGAACGCGGTACAGAGCAGTTCCTCCTGCACGCTCGCCGGTGGCCGGCCCGCACCCGCGGTGTACCCGGGTGCCGGTAGCGCCCGCCGGTCGAGTTTGCCGTTGACCGTCAACGGCAGGCTTGGCAGGGTCACGAACGCGGCCGGGACCATGTACTCCGGCAACTGACCAGCCAGGAACGTCTTCAACCGCTCGGCCGGAACCTCGTCACCGGCCGGCACGACATAGGCGACCAGCCGCTTGTCACCCGGCACGTCCTGCCGGACCAGCACCACCGCCCGAGCGACCCCCGGATGCTGGGTCAGCACCGTCTCGATCTCACCAGGCTCGATCCGGAACCCGCGGATCTTCACCTGCTCATCCGCCCGGCCGGCGAAGACGAGTTGCCCGTCAGCAGCCCACCTGGCCAGGTCACCGGTGCGGTACATTCGCTGGCCCGGCACGTACGGGCAGGCCACGAACCGTTCCCCGGTCATCCCCGGCCGGCCCACATAGCCACGCGCCAACCCGACACCAGCGACATACAACTCACCCGCGACCCCGACCGGCACCGGCGCCAACGCCTCATCCAACACATACAAACGGGTATTCGCGATCGGAGCA
>NZ_JADPUN010000005.1 GCF_015690345.1 Plantactinospora alkalitolerans
GCGCGTCGCGTGGTTCGCGGTCCGTCTTACCCCCGGAATGGAAGGCAACCATCATGACTACCGTCAAGAAGTGGCTACCGGCCATCACCGAGACTCCGATCCGTAAGACCGCGCTCGGTATCGCGGGACTCGCCGTCGTCGGCGGTGCGTTCGCCGGACCGGCGCTGAACATGGCAGCTCCGCAGGCGGCGATGACCCCGACCGCGGCCGCGGTCAGTGTCCGCGATGTCGACAAGGGTCAGCCGTCGAAGGTGCTGGACTACCAGTACAAGGCGCAGGAGAACGGCTACTACTGTGCGCCGGCCGCGACCCGGATCGCGCTGTCCGCCCAGGGGCACACCCCGGCGCAGGACGACGTGGCGAAACGGCTGGGTACCACCGAGGCCGGTACGAACTCGGCCGAGGACACCACCCGGGTGCTGAACAGCACCGGTGGTAAGGGCTACCGGACCGTCGCGATCCCGGACGAGCGGGCCAAGCCCGAGCAGATGGACCGGCTCCAGGTCGACGTGGTGCACGCCGTCGACGCCAAGCGTCCGGTGGTGATGAACATCAAGGGCACGGCGGTGGACGAGAACGGTATGGCGCACTCGTACGAGGGTGGGCACTACCTGACCGTCGTCGGGTACGACGACCACGGCCGCAAGGTGAAGATCGCCGACCCGGCCAACCCGAACCAGAGCGAGTACTGGATGAGCACCATCACGCTCGCCAACTGGGCCGCCGAACGCGGTTACTCGGCATAAGCGCCAAGCACCACCGGCACTACG
>NZ_JADPUN010000168.1 GCF_015690345.1 Plantactinospora alkalitolerans
GCGGGTGGGGGCGGAGAGCCCGTGTCGGGCCTCACCTCGCCGTCGACCGTCATCTGCGAACCTCCCACCTGCGGCTGCCCGGACGTCCAGACTCGCATCCGATCGGCCGATATGACAGGCTCCGCGACCCCGAGTCGCCCCCGGTGTGCCACCCTGGGCCCCCTCCGGGGCGGGGGTCAGGTGCCGGGGCGCCGGCCGAGAACGTGCACCCGGGTGCCCACCTTGCCCAGGTCCCACATCCGCCGCGCGTCGGTCGGGAGCAGGTTGACGCACCCGTGCGAACCGATCGACTTGTTGTGCAGATAGGTGGTCGTCTGGTGGAACCCGATGCCGCCGATGAAGCGTTGCCAGTACGGCAGCCACACCTCGTACGGGTCGGACCACTCCTTGGTGTTCCGGAAGTTGACCTTGTAGGTGCCGGACGGGGTGCGGAAGCCCGACATGCCGGTACGGGTGACGGTGGGCGCCATCACCACCTTTCCGCCGCGCATCGCCCAGACGGTCTGCAACGTCAGGTCGACACAGAAGGTCGTACCGCTGCCGTCGGCGCACTTGTCGGTGTCGGTGCTGGCCAGCCGCCGGGCCACGTCGGCGGTGGTCGGTCCGGCGCGGCCCTCGGCCGGCCGGATGTCGTACCGGCGCTGGAACCGTTTGATGGCCGCGCAGTCGGCGGCCGACTGCCGGCCGTCGACGGTGACGGTGCCGAACCCGCCCAGCCGGGCCAGGTACCGCTCGACGTCACGCTGCCGGTCGCCCTGCGGGCAGCCGCTCGGTGGCTTCGGCGAACCGGCTCGGACCGGCCTTCTGGTCGGCTTCTTCGTCGGCGCGGTGGTGGTCGGTGGCCGTGGCTTCGTGGTGGTGGGTGCGGGTGTTTTCCCCTGATCCGGCGCGGGCGGCGCGCTCGCCCCCGTTGCGTTCTCCGCCTCGACCGGCGCGAGCCCCCCGGCTCCCGACTGGTCTTTCTGCGGATCAAACGCGCACGCACCGGCGCCGAACAGGGTGACCGCGACCAGAGCAACAAGACGGGTGCCGAAACGCGCGGATACCATCTGGTCCTCCCCAGGAGCCGTCGACAGCTAGACGCACGGGAATACCGGTTAGGTTGCACCGATTGAAGGATTTTTTCGCTTCGTTATCCAACGTGCAAGACTGGAGTGTCGGTGCGTGGGACGCCCGACCCCCGAACGGGAGGGTGTGGGCGTGAGCGGCGGACCACTTATCGTGCAGTCGGACAAGACCCTGCTGTTGGAAGTCGATCATCCTGACGCGCTGGCCTGTCGGATGGCGATCGCGCCGTTCGCCGAGTTGGAGCGCTCCCCCGAGCACGTGCACACCTACCGGTTGACCCCGCTGGGCCTGTGGAACGCCCGGGCGGCGGGCCACGACGCCGAGGGTGTGGTCGACGCGCTGCTGCGCTTCTCCCGCTATCCGGTGCCGCATGCGTTGCTGGTGGACGTGGCCGAGACGATGGACCGGTACGGCCGGCTCCAACTGGTCGCCCACCCCACCCACGGCCTGGTGCTGCGGGCCCTGGACCGGATGGTCCTGATCGAGGTGGCCAAGAGCAAGAAGTTGGCCGGGATGCTCGGGTCGAAACTGGACGACGACACCATAATCGTCCATCCGTCCGAGCGGGGCCGGCTCAAGCAGACGCTGTTGAAGCTGGGCTGGCCCGCCGAGGACCTGGCCGGGTACGTCAACGGCGAGGCGCACCCGATCGAACTGGCCACCGCCGGCTCCGACGGGAAACCGGCCTGGGACCTGCGGTCGTACCAGCGGGAGGCCGTGCAGAGCTTCTGGGCCGGCGGGTCCGGCGTCGTGGTGCTGCCCTGCGGGGCCGGCAAGACCCTGGTCGGGGCCGCCGCGATGGCGGAGGCGAAGGCGACCACCCTGATCCTGGTCACCAACACCGTCGCCGGCCGGCAGTGGAAGCGGGAACTGATCGCCCGCACCTCGTTGACCGAGGAGGAGATCGGGGAGTACTCCGGCGAGCGCAAGGAGATCCGGGCGGTCACCATCGCCACGTACCAGGTGCTCACCGCGCGCCGCGGCGGCGCCTTCACCCACCTGGACCTGTTCGGGGCCCGCGACTGGGGGCTGGTGATCTACGACGAGGTCCACCTGCTGCCGGCGCCGATCTTCCGGTTCACCGCCGACCTCCAGGCCCGGCGGCGGCTCGGGCTGACCGCCACCCTGGTCCGGGAGGACGGCCGGGAGGGCGACGTCTTCTCGCTGATCGGCCCGAAGCGCTACGACGCGCCGTGGAAGGACATCGAGGCGCAGGGCTGGATCGCCCCGGCCGACTGCACCGAGGTACGGGTGACGCTGACCGAGGCCGAGCGGCTGACGTACGCGGTCGCGGAGCCGGAGGAGCGCTACCGGGTGGCGGCGACGGCCCGGACCAAGCTGCCGGTGGTCAAGGCACTCGTCGAACGGCACGCCAACGACCAGGTGCTGGTGATCGGTGGCTACATCGACCAGTTGCACGAGCTGGGCGAGGTGCTCGACGCGCCGATCGTGCAGGGCTCGACCACCAACAAGGAGCGCGAGCGGCTCTTCGACGCGTTCCGGGCCGGCGAGATCTCCACCCTGGTCATCTCGAAGGTGGGCAACTTCTCCATCGACCTGCCCGAGGCGGCGGTGGCGATCCAGGTCTCCGGCACGTTCGGCTCCCGTCAGGAGGAGGCACAGCGCCTCGGCCGGGTGCTGCGGCCGAAGGCCGACCGTCGGCAGGCGCACTTCTACACCGTGGTCTCCCGGGACACCATCGACACCGAGTACGCGGCCCACCGGCAGCGCTTCCTGGCCGAACAGGGCTACGCGTACACCATCGTGGACGCCGACGACGTGCTCGGCCCGTCTCTGCCCAGCGTGGACTGAACCCGTCCGACGGGCCGGTCCGCGCCCGCGCCGGGAACATCCGGCTACTCGTCCGGATGGTCCCGGCGACGGCTACTCGTCCGGGTGGTCCCGGCGCCACCGCTCACGCTCGCGGCGTTCCCGCTCGATCCGTTCCCGGGACGCGGCGAAGTCCGCCTCGCCACGCGCGGCCAACTCCGCCTTCTCCTCGTCGGAGAGCTCCTCCCAGCGCTGCGCGAAGCGCTCCACCTGAGGATTGAGCGCACGGTTGAAGACCGGCGAGGTCGCCGCGTCCCGCAGCCCTCGCCGGCCGGCGATGATGTCGTCGGCGAGTCGCCGGAACTCCGGGTCGTCGCTGCGCTCGCGAAGCAGCTTGAGCGAGTTGCGCAGATGCTGGGAGAGCGCCGGATCACCCCGGGCCACGTCGAGCATCGGCTCCTCGTCGTTCGGCCGGGTCACCTCAGACTCCCGCGTGGTCGTAGGCGCCGGCCGGCAGCGGCTGCGCGTCCAGACCCTGCAGTCCGCCGAGCAGACCGGCGACGACGCCGGTGAAGCCCTGCACCGCGGTCCAGACGTGGTTGTGGACCTCGATGGCCTGACCCCAGACGCCGATCGCCTTGGTGACCGTCACCGCAGCGGCGGCACCGGCGAGTATCGGGCCGATGACCGTCCAACTGGACGCCGCGGCGGCCGCCGCCTCGATACCGATCGCGATCAACAGATCGGTCAGGGTCTCCAGTAGACCCTTGATGGCATTGGCCGACTCGTACATGCCGATGGCCATCGAGTTGAACTGGCCGCCGAGCGAGTTGAGCGAGGAGACCTGGTCCTGGAGGACCTTCACCAGGCCGTTGAAGTACTCGGCGGCGCTGTCGGCGGCGTTGCCCTGCCAGTCGTACTTCACAGTGGCGACGGCGGAGTTGATCGAACCGGCGTACGCGGTGTTGAACTCGGCGAGATTCTTCACCGCCACACCGGCCTTCTGCACCGCCGCCCAGTCCCCGGCGTACTGGTCGGCGACCCACTGCCAGGGATTGGTGCCGCAGACCTGCTCGGCGGCCCAGCCCAGCCAGTACGACGGGCTGATGTACTGCGGAAAGCCGACGATGTTCTCGACGAGGTCCGGAATTGGATCACTGCTGGTCGGCGCGGTCAACTCGGCCGAGGGGGAACCCATGCTTGTTCTGCCCTTCCTTGTCCGACGTGTGGTGGGCGGCGTCGCGGTGTCCTGGTCACGCAGCCGTCATCCACCCGGTGGCCCGGAGCGGATCAGTAGATGGCGGATCAGTAGGTACGGTCGAGGCGCTCGGCGGCGGCCGTGTCCGTGGTCTGGTAATAGTGCGCAGCCTTGTCGACCTCCCGCGCGGAGGCGGAGGTCAGGGTGTTCAGTCGGCTGTAGATCTGTTGCAACTGCTCTCGGGCGTTGCTGACACCCTCGACGACGGTGGCGAACATCCGGCCCTCGGCATAGCCGATGCCGAGATGCTGCTGTACGTATCTTCCGGCCGCGTCGGCGTCGTCGGTCAGGTCGCCGACGGCGGTGCCGAATTCACGGATGCCGGTGTGGTCTGCCTTGAAGGACAATTGTCCTACCCCCAGGTGCTCCATTGCCCTTGCCCCCGGAGCCGGCCGCCCGGACGCCACTGCCCGGATACCATACACATTCACGGATCCCGACAGGATTTCTATATGGACACTTCTTTCGCCCTCCCGGTCAGCGCGCTGGACGCGGTGCTGCCGCAGCTGGACCGCTGCGCCCGGCACGGGCTGCCCGCCGCCAGACGGGTCGACTTCGCGTTGCAGTCCCGTCCGAAGCTGACCGAGAGCAACCCGGCACTGGGCGGCAACGTCCTGGCCACCGCCGGACGGGTCGGCGAGCACGCGGGCAAGGTACGGGTGACCCGGATCGCCGGCTGGCCGCTGTGTACCCGGTGTCTCCGTACCCGCCGGTGGTGGCTGCTGGTCGCGTCCGTCTGTTTCTGGGGCGGCCTCGCGCTCCTGCTCGGCGCGATCGTGGCCCGGATCGTGGCCGGACAGTCGGCCGTACTCGGCATCCCGATGATCAGCGGATTCGTGCTCGCCATCGCCGCGCCGGCACCGTTCGTGCTGGCCAGCCTGGCCCGGATCACCAGGGCCCGGACCTCGGACGACGGCCACGCGGTGCTCGTCCACGACGCGCATCCCGAGTTCGTCGCCCAGGTCCGGGCCACGGTCGACCGGCTTCCCCAGCACCCCGGCTGAGCAGCGCGCCGCGTCGCTGTCCCGCACTGTCCTGGCTGGGCAGTACACCTGGCGCGCGGACGATCAGCGGTGCGGCCACCGGGCCGGGAGGTTCATCGGCCGGCCTCCGGCACCGGTAGGAGGGCCGGGCCGGCGGCCATCTCGGCGAGTCGCCGATCACCGAGGACCGATCCGTCGAGCGGGGCCCGGGACCCGGCCAGGGCGAACGACGTGACGGCGGTGCACCACCGCACCCCGACCTCCACACCCTCGGCGAACCGGACGGCCGAGGTGCAGGTGCCCTCGGGCGGATTGGTCGTGGCGCCACCGGGCCCGGATCGGCCGCCACCGGGCACCGGGGCGTCGTCGTCGCCGGCGGCCGTGGCATCCGGCCGGCCGACCGTCGTGATCCGCACCGCGACATCACCCACCAGTACCGTCCGGCAGTTCCCGCCCTCCGGCGCCGTGGACGGCCAGGGTCCCGGCGGCGGGGTCCGGAGCACGCACAGTTCCCCGTCGCCGGGCATCCCGGTCCGGCGCCCGGGGTCCGCCGCCGATCGCGCGTCCCGCACTGTGACCGCGATCTCGCCCGCCCGGTCCCCGGCGTACACGACGGCCATGGCGTCGAGAAGCCGGACTCCCCGCAGCCCCTGTCCCGGCCGCAGCACGTCGAGGTCCGGTACGTCGCGGGTGCTGACGTCCTCGCCCCCCGGAGCCCGCCGGATGGTGTGGTCGGCCGGCAGCGCGGCGGCGATCGCGTCGAGGATGTCCGCGCTGTTCCGGACGCCGCCGGGTGGAGCCGGCCGCGTCGGCGTACCAGCGCCGCCGGGTGACGTCGCCGTTCCGTCGGCCACCGCGTCCGGGCCCGGCGACGGCCGACCGGCCGAGGACCCGATTCCCACCGCGACGGCGACCGTCAGTACGGCCAGTCCACCGGCCCCGATGGTGAGACCGACCCGACGACGCCGCTGTTCGGTACGTCGGGCCACCGCGAGCATCACCTCGGACGACGCCATCGGAGGCACCGGCCCGGTCAGCAGTTCGTCGAAGACCTGCCGGACGTCGTTCATCGCATCTCTCCCAGGAACTGGTTTCCGCTCGTCGACCGGTTTCCGCCGGCGATGTCCGGGCTCTCCCCGGTGATGTCCCGGCCGACGAGCGCGCGCAGCCGTTCCAGACCGCGCGCCGTCTGGCTCTTCACCGTGCCGCCCGGTACGCCGAGCACCTCGGCCGCCTGCTCGATCGACAGGTCCTCCCAGAACCGCAGCACCAGGACCGCGCGCTGGCGGGGCGGCAGGGCGGCCAACGCGGCCCGCAGCACCAGCCGGCTCTCGATGTCCGGTGCCGCCACCGGCCGGTCCAGTTGGGCGCTCTCGTGTCCCGAGCTGTGCTCCCGGCGCCAGGGGCGCCGCTTCTCGTCCAGGAACACCCGGAGCAGGATCCGGCGGACGTACTGGTCCAGCACCTCGTGCCGGTCGATCCCACGCCAGGCGCGGTACAGCTTGGTGAAGGCGATCTGGGTCAGGTCCTCGGCCAGATACCAGTCACCGCAGAGCAGAAACGCCGTCGTCCGCATCCGGGCGCCGCGCGCCGCGTAGTAGTCGGCGAACTCCTTGTCCCGGTCGTCAGCCGAGCGGAACAGGTGTAGACCCATGAATCCGGCTCCCTCCGTCGGGATAGACACGGAGCGAGCCGTCCGGCGGGTTCCACGGAACCTGTCCTGGATGTCGATGCCGGGACGTCAGCGGAGCGGAAGTTCCGGGCCACCGTCGAGCAGGTCGACCATCAGGTCGCCGTACTCCTCGATCCGGGACAGCACCTCGGCGGCGGGGAACTGGCGGACGGCGCCCGGCTCGCCCTCGGCCGCCGCCTCGACCTCGGCCCAGGTCAGCGGCGTCGACGCGGACGGGACGGGCTGCGCCCGCAGCGAGTACGGCGCCACCGTCGTCTTCGCCGCGTTGTTCTGGCTCCAGTCGATGAACACCTTGCCCGGCCGCAGTCGCCTGGCCATCTGCGCGGTTACCGACTTCGGCACCTCCCGGGCCAGTTCCTCGGCCACCCGGCGGGCGTACCCGGAGACCACCTCGGCGGACTGCCGGCCCGAGATCGGGCAGCTCAACTGCATGCCCTTGCGGCCCGACGTCTTCGGGTAGCTGGTGATCCCGTCGGCGTCGAGCCGCTCCCGGATCAGCAGAGCGACGCCGCAGCACTCGGCCAGTCCGGCGGGTGCGCCCGGGTCCAGGTCCATCACCATCAGGTCCGGCTCGGCCCCGATCCGCCACTGCGGGACGTGCAGTTCCAGGGCGGCCAGGTTCGCCAGCCAGACCAGCGTCGGCAGGTCCTCGCAGACCACGTAGTCCAGCACCTCCCGGTCCTTGGACGAGCCCGGGGACGGCAACCGTTCGAGTCGTACCCAGTCCGGGGTGCTGGCCGGCGCGTTCTTCTCGAAGAAGAACGACGCGTCGACGCCGTTCGGATAACGGATCCGGGTCAGCGGCCGGTTTCGCAGGTGCGGCAGCAGCGCGGTCGACACCCGGGTGTAGTAGTCGATCACCTCGCCCTTGGTGAACCCCGACGCCGGGTAGAGCACCTTGTCCAGGTTGGACAGCTCCAGCTCGCGGCCCTCGACCTCGACCCGCACCCGCCGCTCAGCCGGCATGCTCGCCCTCCTGGTCAGCCGACAACGCTCGCTCCCCGGTCAGCCGGCATCGACGTCCGCCGCGCTCTTGTCGGTACGCAGCCGGCGTATCCGGGGAAACCGCAGCCGGCCGTCCGGCGTGCGCTGGCCGTACTTCACCTCCACCACGATCTCGGGTCTTACCCAGATCGCGCCCCGGGCATCCTCCCGGGGCACCGTGCCGACGAACGGTGACCCGGCGCTGCGCAGCGGCTCGAGGACGGCGAGCAGTTCGCGCTCGATCGCCGCGCCGATCCCACCGCCCACCCGACCCCGGTACACCAGTCCTGCGCCGTCCGGCGCCGGAACCCCGACCAGCAGCCCGCCGATCCGGCGTACCCCGGGGCGCCAGCCGCCGACCACGAAGTCGTCGGTGACCTCCAGTTTCACCTTCAGCCAGTCCGGCGATCTGACCCCGGGCCGGTAGACCGAGTCGACACGCTTGGCGACCACGCCCTCCAGGCCGTGCTCGCCGGCCGCCTGGTAGGTGGCGAGGCCGTCCGGGAAGACCGGCGGCACCGCCCAACGCGGCCCGCCGAGGCCGAGGGCCTCCAGCGCCTCCCGGCGGCGTAGGTAGGGCCATCCGGTCAGGTCCTCGCCGTTCCGCCGCAACAGGTCGAAGATCATGTACGTCACCGGCAGGCTGGCCGCCAGGCGCGCGGCCCGGCCCGGCTCCCGGACGTGCATCCGTTCGGCGAGGGCGGTGAACGACGGCTGCCCCTGCTCGGTCAACACCACCACCTCCCCGTCCAGTACCGCGTCGTCGGCCCGCTCCGCGAGTTGCCGACCGAGCGCGACGAGTTCGGGATAGGCGGCGGTGATCTCCACTCCGGAGCGCGCGTACATCCGCAGGGAGTCGGCGGCGAGGTCGCCGACCGCCCGTACCCCGTCCCATTTGAACTCATACAGCCAGCCGGGGCCTGTGGGCAGCTCCCCGGTGGTCGCGAGCATCGGCTTGACCGGCGTGCCGGGCACGGTCCCCACTCTAGGTCCGCCCCGAAACCCTCGCGTCCGGTTCGATCCGATGCGATCCTGGATCAGACCGGTCATCCACGCCGGTATCGGCGGAGGTACCGGCTGCTCAGGGGGGCTCAATTCACCCGGCCGGGTGAATTTCCGCTCGGATGGGGGAAGGGCTCAGATCATGCGGGCTATCTGGCGGGGTGCCGTCTCGTTCGGGCTGGTCTCCATCGGGGTACGGGTCTACTCGGCCACCGAGGAGAAGGACATCCGCTTCCATCAGGTGCACCGCACCGACGGCGGCCGGATCAAGTACAAGCGCACCTGCTCGATCGACGGCGAGGAGGTCAGCTACGACGACATCGCCAAGGGATACGACATCGGCGGTGGCGAGATGGTGATCCTCACCGACGAGGACTTCGCCGAGCTGCCGCTGAGCACCTCGCACGCGATCGACGTGCTGGAGTTCGTACCGGCCGAACAGGTCGATCCGATCCTCTACAACAAGGCGTACTTCCTGGAGCCGGACGGCGCGGCGGCGAAGCCGTACGTGCTGCTGCGGGACGCGCTGACCGACTCGGAGCGGGTGGCCATCGTGAAGGTGGCGCTGCGCCAGCGGGAACAGCTCGCCACCCTGCGGGTACGCGAGGGGGTACTGCTGCTCAACACCATGCTCTGGCCCGACGAGATCCGTCGACCCGACTTCGGGTTCCTGGACGAGGACATCTCGGTACGCCCCCCGGAACTGGCCATGGCGAGTTCGCTGATCGACTCGATGGCCGGGGAGTTCGAGCCGGACGTCTTCACCGACGACTACCGGGCGGCGCTCCAGGAGGTCATCGACGCCAAGGTCGAGGGCCGGGAGGTGGTGCAGCCGGAGGAGGTCGAGGAGGCGCCGGCGGCGGCGGTCGACCTGATGGCGGCGTTACGGGCCTCGGTGGACCGGGCCCGTGCCGCCCGGGGCGAGGAGCCGGCCGGAGCCGGCGCCGGAAAACCGACCCCGATCTCGTCGGCGAAGTCCGCGCAGAAGGCGGCGGCCTCGACGAAGGCGGCGCCCGCGGCGAAGAAGGCCGCCAAGAAGGCGGCGGAGAAGTCCACCGGGGCGAAGAAGGCCACCGGGGCGAAGAAGACCGGCACGACGAAGGCGACCGAGGCGAAGAAGACCGGCACGGCCAAGAAGGCCGCCGCGAAGAAGGCCACCCGCAAGTCCGCCTGAGCGGCCCCTCCGGGTCGTCCGGAGCGGCCCTGCCGGGCGGGGCCGCCGGCAGGTGCGGGTCGATGCCGGCAGGGCGGCCGGTCATTCCTCGTAGTGGGGGCGGCGCGACATCCACTGCGGGTGGTGGTCCCGGAGGTACGCCACCATCCCCTCCCGGACCTCACATCGCAGGTTCCACGCGCTCGGCCCGTCCCGGGCGGTGGCGGTGATCCGTACCGTCACGCTGTGCTCGCCCATGTCGATCATTTGGAGCCCCCAGTCGCCGCGTGCCCACACCGACGACCTCTCCAGTTGGCGTCCCATCTCCCCGCGCAACTCGTCGAGGTCGGCCGTGTAGTCCAGGACCAGGTCCACCGCGCCCACGACGCCGGCCCCGAAACGGGTCCAGTTCTCGTAGGGCGTGTTGAGGAAATAGTTGTTGGGCATGATCAGTTGGCGGTGGTCCCAGGTGCGGATCACCACGTGGGTCAGTTGGACCTCCTTGACCTGCCCCCACTGACCGTCCACCACGACGACGTCGTCGATGTGCAGCGCATTGGTGAAGGCCATCTGGAGGCTCGCCATGGCCGCCGAGAGCACCTGCCGGGCGGAGACCCCGACGACGAGGCCGAACACCCCCGCGGAGGCGAGCAGGGAGATTCCGAAGACCCGGACCGGCCGGAAGGTGAGCAGCATCGCGCCGAGGGTCACCAGGACGACGAGCGCCACGGTCGTCTGGCGGATCACCCGGACCTGGGTACGGGTCCGGCGGATGCGTTCGTCCGTGGGGCTGCGGGGATAGCGCCGGAAGATCCACGACTCGCAGGCGTGCAGCACCCTGGTGACCAGCCAGCCTGTGGCGCCGATCGCCACCAGCAGGTCCCAGTGCCGCAGATGGCTGAGCGTCCTCGGCGGCAGTCCCGTCACCGGCAGCGCGTAGTACGTCGACAGCGCCACCGCCAGGGTGCTGAACGCCCGCTGGCTGCGCACCTGCGCCATCCTGAGGAAGCCCTCGAACCGGCTGCCCCGCAGGAGCGGACGGAGCGAGCGGCCGAGCGCCCAGCTCAGCAGGAAGGCAACGCCGCCGACTCCGACGAGGACGAGCACCGCCCGGAAGATCATCCTCCGCCTCGACCGGCCATCCTCATCCCGACCGCCCCCTCCGCCGTTCCGTTGGCGGATTGCCTGGGTCGCGGTGCTTAAACCCGCGGCGACGGATGTACGGGCGCGGAAGTGTCGACCGCCCGTCTAGTACGCCGGCGGGAGCCCGAACGGGTAGGCCAGCGGCGGCGCGACGGCATGCCGGGCGACGCAGTGGGTGTTCCGGGGCTCCGGCCCGGTGAACGGTGGAACGTAGCCGGTCAGGGTGGCCAGTCCGGCCGCGACGGTGGCGGCCCCGGACTCGATGTCGAACTCCACCAGGGCCCTGGCCAGCGGGTTCCGGGCGTTGGCCAGCCGTACGGCGTTGCGCCAGGCCTGCTCGCGCCAACGGATGATCACTTCGAGCACGGTGCTGTTCGGAATTCCGGTGTCGAAGCCGTACGGGTCGAACCGGGTCAACAGCTCCGCCAGCAGCGGATCCATCACCTCGGCCAGGATCTTGTTGACCTTGTCGTGGTCGGGTTTCCGGCTGCTGCCGTCTGGTGTGGTCAGCCCGGCCCGTTCGAGGACGTACGGCAGGTCCCGGTTGATGTGCGCGTTCATTCCCAGCATCAGGTCACCGGCGCCGCTCAGTCGACGGGACCGGGCCGCGTCCAGCGCGGTCAGCCAGGCCAGCGGCACCGAGGAGCGGCGCCCGGCGGCCCAGTCGTCGTACGCCCGGTGGTAGTACTCGGCGAACAGGGCGCCCTCGCGGTTCACCCAGCGGTTGTCCGCGAAGAATCCTTCCTGGTCACGCCCCCATTTGAAGCCCTGGGTGGTGCGCAGGTAGGCCAGTGCGAACGTGCTGTGGTGGTCGCAGGACCGCCCGAGCGACGCGAACCGTTCGCGTAGTTTCGCGATGGTGCCGTCGACGCAGTCGTTTCCGCCGGCTGGGCAGGTGTCGGGGATGACGGCAGAGGTGGCCACCCCGTCCGGGTTCGGTCGGGCGAGGGCCGGCGGCGCGAGCGCCAATGCCCCGATCACGCCCAGCACAGCGGCCAGCAGTGCTCGTACCCGGGCCATTCTTTCCATATCCGCCCCCTGAGACGATGATCCCCGTCAATGTCGAAACATCATCTCCAATCTGAGTTAAGAGTCAGGAATATCGGTCCGATAGCCGACTTGACCAGCAACTACGACAGGCTCGCTTGCTACCCTGCCGATCCCCATTCGCGATCCGACAGCAGCGCGTCGTCCACCGGACCCAAGCGCCGGCAGATCTCCCAGACGGCGGCACGGTTGCGCTCGTCGAGCACCGACGCGGGCCACGGGGTGGGCCGGCTCCGGCTGTCGACGTACGTGCCGTGCATCCCGGCCAGGTCCGGGCTCGACGCGAGGTGGGCACTGGACCGCGACGCGTCGACCACCGCCCGACCGCCGTAGAACACCGGCAGAAGCAGCCTCAGCAGCGGCACGACCGGACGGGCCAGCACCGGGTACGCCGTACTGGCCAGGTCCTTGTTCATCGAGGTGTAGGCGTGGCCCGGATAGGCCACGTTGACGGTGACCCCGGTCCCGGCCACCCGCTCGGCGAAGGCGTGGCTCATCGCCATCAGCGCCAGCTTGGTCTGGTTGTAGCAGGACAGTCCGACGTAGGACCTCTCACCCTGAAGGTTGTCCAGGTCGATCCGCCCTCGTGGAATGCCGCCGGCGACATTGACCACCCGGGCCGGTGCCGACGCGCGGAGCACCGGGAACAACAGGTGGGTGAGCATGAAGGGGGCGAGGACGTTCACCGCGAACGCGGTCTCGACACCGTCCTCGGTGAGTTCGCGTCGGGGCGCGACGACCCCGGCGTTGTTGACCAGTACGTGCAGGGCGGCGTACCGGTCCGTCAGCTCGCCGGCCAGCCGACGGACGTCCCGTTGCCGGGTGAGGTCGGCGGTGAGCGCGGCGACGTCAGGGTTGCCGGTGTCCCGTCGGATCTCCTCGACGGCCGACCGGGCCCGGCCAGGGTCCCGTCCCACCAGCACCACGCGGGCGTCCAGCCGGGCCAGCCGGCGGGCGGTTTCCTTGCCGATCCCGCCCGTCCCGCCCGTCACCAGCACCGTCTTGCCGTGCAGCGTCGTCACGACGACCTCCTTGGCTACGAGGTCCCGCCGGGGTCGTCGGAACCGTCCCGCCGAGCATATGACACCAGGTGTCATCTCTGACACCCGGTGTCCGAAGGTAAACTCCGGTGCGTGAACGACGACGGCGTCGCGGACGGACTGCGGGAACGAACCCGCCGAGCGGTACGCGCCGAACTCTCGGCGCTGGCCCTGGCGATGTTCGCGGAGCGCGGATTCGACCAGACGACGGTCGACGAGATAGCCAGGGCCGGTGGCCTCACCAAACGCAGCTTCTTCCGCTACTTCCCGGCGAAGGAGGACGTGGTGTTCGGCGGGGTCGACGTGCTGGGCGAGCAGGTCGTAGAGGAGATCCGCGCCCGGCCCGCCGGAGAGGATCCGTGGCAGTGCCTGCACCAGGTGCTGCGTCGCTGGGAGGAACGGATCCACGGCTCCGAGCGCGAACTGGCGGCGCACCGCCTGATCGAGTCGACCCCGTCGCTGCGGGCCCGCCGGCACGAGAAACGGGAACAGTGGCGTACCCGGGTCAGCGCCGCCCTCCAGGACCGGGCCGGTGCCACCCTCGACACCTTCACCGCCGACCTGCTCACCAACGCCGCCTCGGCCGCCCTGGACACCGTCTCCCGGGAATGGCTGCGCTCGGGCGGCACCGCGGACCGGGCCGCGCTGACCGACCGGGCCTTCGCGCTGCTACGCCCCGCCGTCCTCGGCACCTGAGCACCGCCGGAGCCGGCGGATCCGGCCCCGGTCCGCCGTTTACGGCAGGATGGAGCCGTGGTGGATGCGGTGATCTTCGACCTGGACGGCATACTCGTGGACTCGGAACCGGTGTGGGAACGGGTCCGCCGACGGTACGTCGACAGCAACGGCGGCCGGTGGCAGCCCGACACGCAACGTCGACTGATGGGCATGAGCACCGGCGAATGGGCCGGCTACCTCGGCGAACTCGGCGTACCCGGCACGGCCGACCAGATCGCGGCCGAGGTCGTCGAGGAGATGGCCCGGGAGTACGAGGTCCGGATGCCGGTCGTCGACGGCGCCCCCGAGGTGGTCCGCCGGATCGCCCGGCACTGGCCGCTCGGGCTGGCCAGTTCGTCACCGCCCCGGCTGATCGAGGTGGCGCTGGCGGCCACCGGGCTGACCGACCAGTTCCGGGTGACGCTCTCCACCGAACAGGTACCCCGGGGCAAGCCCGCCCCGGACGTCTACCTCGCCGTCGCCGACCGGCTCGGCGTGCCGGCCGAGCACTGCGTGGCCGTCGAGGACTCCAGCAACGGGGTACGCTCCGCCGCCGCGGCCGGAATGCGGGTGGTGGCGGTTCCGCACGCGTCGTACCCGCTCGACCCGGACGCCGAGCAGCTCGCCGCGTTGGTCCTCCCGGAGATCACCGAACTCACCGAGGAAACCGTGCCTCCGGCCCGGTCGCCACGGATCCTCGAGGTCGCCTGGGGGCGGATGGTCGTGGACGGCCTCGGCGAGGCCAAGGACTTCAAGCTGTACCCCGGTGGCGGACGGCCCTGGGACTGGTCCGAGACCGGCACCCGGCACGAGCCCGGGATCCAGCCGGCGGACGTCGAGGAACTGCTCGCCAACGGCGCGACCCGGGTGGTCCTGTCCGAGGGCTTCGACGGGGTTCTCCGGGTGGACCCGGCGACGCTGCGGTTCCTCGCCGAGCGGGAAATCGAGGCGTACGTGGCACCGACCGGCGAGGCCGTCGAGCTGTACAACACGCTCGCCGCCCGGGAGCCGGTCGGCGGGCTGTTCCACTCCACCTGCTGACCGGCGACGTACCCGCCCCGACCGTCGCCGATCTCCGGTGCCGAGGGACAGGGTCCGGCTACGACGTGATGCCCGCGTCGTGCCGGGCGCGGGCCTCGCCGATGACGGGCTGGTTGGCCACGGCCCACTCGCCGAGCGCCACCACCAGCGGCAGCAGCGAACGTCCCAGGCCGGTCAGCGCGTACTCCACCCGGGCAGCAACCTCCGGCCCCGGGGTACGACTGACCAGCCCGTCCCGGACCAGCCCGCGCAGCGTACGGGTCAGCATCCGGCGGCTCAGCCCGTGCACCGCCCGGTCCAGCTCGTTGAAGCCGTAGCCACGCTGGCTCAGCAGCGAGAGCACCAGCACGCTCCACTTGTCACCGACCCGGTGCAACACGTCCGAGGCCGAGCAGGCCGCCCGGTCTGCACACGTGACCGGCACCCGGATCCCGACCGCCGTACCCGGGGTCGCGCGTCGCCGTCGCCAGGGGACATTGATGTGCCTTCTTTCGCCCATTCGCCACCAGCGGAAAGGTTCAGATTATCCGCTGGCCGGACATTGGCCGCCGACCGAAAGAGGAGACACCGGATGAGGACCGTGGTGATCACGGGGGGCACCAGCGGCATCGGCGCGGGTCTGGCCCGGCAACTGCTGGCCTCGGGCCACCGGGTGGTGGCGATCGGCAGCAGTGCCGCCAACGGTGCCGCGCTACAGGCCGAGGCGGTCCGGCAGGGCAGCGCCGATCGGCTCGCCTTCCGCCAGGTCGACCTGGGCTCGATCGCCCGGACCACCGAACTCGCCGCCGAGATACGCGCCCGGTACGACACCGTCGACGCCCTGGTGCTCTGCGCCGGGCGGTACCACCCGAGCCGGGGCGAGACCGGGGAGGGCCTCGAGCGGACGTTCGCGCTCTACGTACTCAACCGGTTCCTGCTGCCCGAGTTGCTGCACGAGCCACTGTCCCGCGCGGACCGCCCGGTGGTCCTGAATCTCTGCGGTACCGGCGGCATCCGGGCCGGAAAGATTCACTGGGACGATCTCCAGCTCCGGCGGCGCTACGGCGGCCTCCGGGCCACCATGCAGGGTGCCCGCGCCAACGACCTGCTCGGCGTCGCCTTCGCGGCCCGCCATCGCGGCAGCGGGATCCGGTACGTGCTCTACAACCCGTTGTTCGTCGACACCGGACTGGCCGAGCCGTTCCGACAGCCGACCCGGTCGCTGGTCAAGCTGCTGGCCCGGCTGTTCGCCGCCCGGGTGGAGCAGATCACCCCACCGCTGCTCGGGCTGCTTGCCGATCCGCCGGCAGCACCGCTGTCGGCGTTCCGGCGGGGCGTACCGGTGGATCTGGGCCGGCCGGAGTTCGACCGGGAGACCGCGTTGCGACTGCACCGGGTCCTGGCCGGGCTGGTGCCCGAACGGGCCGGCTGAGCCGCCCGGGGCGGTGTCGGCTATCCGTCACGGCAGCCGGACCGGCTCGCGTCGCGCGGGTCGGCGCGCGGGTCGGCGGCCGGCTCCTCGTCTTTGCGCCAGGCGTGCCCGGCGGAGCGCGAAACGCCATCCGGCAAAGGCGTCCACGGGCCGGAGGGCCGGCCCCGACCCCCGCCTGCCGTATGCCGTTCTGCTCCCGTTTCGGGTAATACGAATCCGTTACGCATATTACTCCGCTCCGTATCAGGGCTGTTGCTCTAGGTAATTGTCTGCGTAACATGCCCGATGAGCAGGCCCTACTGGAGGAGGTCGCTGGAGGGCGAGGCGTGGAGCGGATATGCCAGCCGGTCCGGTGGAGCCCCACATCGCCACAGACTTCGCTGGCATCGTCGTCGGCGCCGTGGGACGCCCCCGCAGGCCGGTCGACGTGCGAAAACCCCGCCGGACGATCCGCGAGAACGGTCAACCGCATGCCAACTTTTCGATCGACGCTGCGCCGTGCCTTCCATCAGTCCGGCGCACAACACGTCCGTCGAGCCGCCCACCGGATAGCCCTTCGCACCCGGGCCGGAGCCTTCCGCAACGAGATCGGCGTGATCCTGCACGCCGACCACACCGACATCCGCGGCACCGAGCTGGCTGTCTACAAGGGCAACCTCGATCGGAACGCGGTCGCCGCCTGGCGCCGCCTGGTGGCCGAGGTCCGGCCGACCGTGGCCATCGACGTCGGCGCCAACTACGGCGAGGTCGCCTTCTCGACCTCCTACCACGGGCTTCGGGAACTACACCTGGTCGAGCCGAACCCCGCCGTACTCCCCTGGCTGCGTAAGACGATCGCGGCGGCCAACGGAAACTATCCCGGCACCGTGCTGCACGCCGGGGCCGCCAGCGACCAC
Source organism: Plantactinospora alkalitolerans (assembly GCF_015690345.1). Lineage (GTDB taxonomy): Bacteria > Actinomycetota > Actinomycetes > Mycobacteriales > Micromonosporaceae > Plantactinospora > Plantactinospora alkalitolerans. The sequence goes on from NZ_JADPUN010000168.1 coordinate 17,207, forward strand.
TCGGCCACCGCCCGGCTCTACCTGCACGAGCACACCGGCGTCGCGTCGCTACGGGTGCCGAACGACCGGGGTGTCGAGGTGGAGTGCTTCCGGCTGGACGAACGGATCCGCCTCCGCGACGACGACTCGCTACTGTTCAAGATCGATGTCGAGGGTCACGAGCAGGCCGCGCTGGAGGGAATGGCCGGACTGTTCCACAACCGGAGCGTCACCGGGATCTGCGAGGTGCTGCACGCCGACGAGGACCTGCTCGGTTATCTCTGCGACCGGTTCGCCGTCGCCCTCCAGTACGCCGGGACGGAGCGGCCGGTGGACGAGCCACAGCTCCGCGACACGCTGGCCCGGGCCCGCGAGAGCGGTTGGGGCGACCTCGGCAAGGACGTGGTGCTGCGGTCCCGGTGACCCGGGCTACGGGGAGCAGACGAAACGCGGATCGGCCCAGACGCCCACGGCGCCGCCCGACGGGCTACTGGTCACCAGGTCGACGAGGCTGGCCCGGGTGACGTCCACGTCGATCTGCTCCGCCCGGTCCGCCCGGCTGCGTACGCCCGAGGAGAACACGGTCACGTCGTCGGCCCGTACCGCGAAGGTGACCTCGGCATCGTCGGCGCCGACGTCGATGACGGCCCGCAGCCGCCCACAGCCGGCCGGCGGTTGCACGCGGAGCCGGCTGGGTGCGGCGGTGAGCACCGCGCGCGGATAGAGCTCGCCGTGCACGGTCACGGCGCCGGGCGTCGCGGCGACCGCCGACGGCGTCGATGACGGTAGCGCCGATGACGGCGTCGACGTCCCGTCCACCAGCATGGGCAGGTCGGACAGCCGGTAGGTGACCTCCGGCCGGGCCACCTGGGCCGGGCTGCGGGTCGTCACCCCCGGCCAGAGGTTGAGTGCCATCACGGCCAGGCCCACGGCCAGCACCGCGACCACCGACGCCATCGCCCGATGCCACCCGCTGCCCGAACCGGGCGCCACGGCCACCCGGGCCGCCGCGCCGGCTACCCGGGACACCGAGCCGGACGCGCCGGACGCCGCCGGCGTGCGGGGTCGTCGGGTGCGGGCCGGACTGACCCGGGCCGGAACGAGCGCCGGCCGGCGGCGGGCCGCCAGGTCCTCGATCCAGCCGAACAGGGCGACCGCCACGGCGATCAGCACCCAGACGGCGGCCAGCCGGACGGCGACGGTCGCCACCCAGCCGGACACCGCGACCGGTGCGAGCAGCGCTCCGGCGAGCACCCCCACCGGCAGGTGCCACAGGTAGATCGTGACCGCGCGCGCGTTCAACAACTCGATCAGCCGGTCCAGCGGACGGATCCGCCCCAACCAGTCCAGCCGGGGCCGGAACCGCAGCACCGTCGCGACGAAGGCCATCGACCACAGCGTGTTGCCGCCGGCGACCCGGTTCAGGTCGTAGTTGCCGCTCGACCAGCCCACCACCAGCACCCAGGCGGCGCCGGTCACCGCGAGCGCGGCCACCGCGACGGCGTACCGCCGGGCGGGGATCCGGCGCAGCAGCCCGTCGTGGTGTGCGAACCCGAGCAGCCAGCAGGCCAGGTACGTGCTGACGTTGGTGGCCTGCTCGTTGAAGTAGCCGCCGACGTTCACCACGTTGAACCGGAAGGCGATCGGCAGGGCGATCGCCAGGGCCAGGCTGTGCCACGGCCAGCGACGGAAGAGGGCGAGCAGGACCGGCGATAGCAGGACCAACCAGAGGTAGGTGACGATGTACCAGAGCACGACGTTGTAGGCCCACGCCCAGGACTGGCCGCCGACCGGCGGGGTCCGGGCGGGGAAGATCCACCACACCATCTCGCCCCAGCCGAGCGGAGCCGCCGGAGCCGTCCGCCAGCCCGTGACCAGCAGCAGCGTCACCGCCACCGCCGCGAACCCCCACAGCGGCGGCAGCAGCCGGCGCAGCCGGCGCCCCACCGCGCTGTTGCCGGTACGCCCCAACGAGCTGGCCATCAGCGATCCGGCCAGGGCGAACATCAACCCCATCGCCGGGAACAGCACGGTCAGCCAGATCCAGCCGAGTACGTGGTACGCCACCACCCGGACGAGGGCCGCCGCACGCCACAGGTCGAGGTACCGGTCCCGCCCTCCCGAGCCCGGGTCCGGCGCGTCACCCGATCCCCCGGGTACGGCCACAGCCGTGACCACGGTGTCAGGTGACGTCGTCATCGGTGTCTCCAGGTCTCCGGTCGGACGCCGCCCGACAACGATCATGGGCGACTCGTGCGTCGTCGGGCCCGGGGCGATCCGGGCCACCCCGCCACGGTGCCCCGTACGGCCTCCGCCCACCGACCCCGCCGGCAGACCGGGACAGGCGGCGTCGCCAGACGGACCTTGCCCATCAGTCCTACCCGACAAACCTGAGCGATTCCTGGTCACCGCTCATATCGGGTCCGTCGTCACGCCACCGTGAACCCTTTCGTGGCACCGGCCACCCGACAACGCCACGGTCACCGGGCGGCCACCTTCATGATCATCGCGCGGTCCGGCGCCGGCCGCCCCGGATCGTGACATCCCACACCCGCGCCCCCGAGCCGCCGGAAACCCTGCCGGGCCACCTCGACCCGCAGCAAGATGGTGAGCGGCCGGGGAGCGTGCGAGGCTCAACCCGCGTGTCGAGGCAACAGGTGATCGGGCGCATCAGCACCCGGTGAGGAGTCGACCATGAAAGCAGCCGTCTACCACCGCACCGGCGATCCGTCCGTGCTCGAGGTGGTCGACCGACCGGTCCCGGAGCCGGGCCCCGGCGAGGTCCTGGTCCGGGTCGCCGTCTCCGGAGTCAACCCCACCGACTGGAAGGCCCGGCAGGGCGACGGATCCGGCGCACCGCCCGGGCAGGGCTGGCAGATCCCGAACCAGGACGGCGCGGGAATCATCGAGACGGTCGGCACCGGCGTCGACGCGAAACTGGTCGGTGAGCGGGTCTGGATCTGGGAGGCGGCCTGGCAGCGCCAGTGGGGGACGGCCGCGGAGTACACCGTCGTACCGGCCCGGCAGGTGGTACGGCTCGGTGCCGCCTCCTTCGACCTCGGTGCGAGCCTCGGCATCCCGTTCCTGACCGCCCACCGTTGCCTGACCGTGGGCGAGACGATGCCCGACCGCCTCGACGTCGGCGCGCTCACCGGCCGTACCGTGCTGGTCCAGGGCGGCGCGGGGGCGGTCGGCAACGCGGCGATCCAACTCGGCCGGTGGGCCGACGCCACCGTCATCGCCACGGTCAGCAGCGCCGAGAAGGCTCAGCTCGCGGTGGCGGCCGGCGCGTCACACGTGATCAACTACCGTGACGAGGACGTGGTCGCCGAGATCAGGAAGATCGTGCCGGACGGGGTGGACGCGATCGTCGAGGTGGCCGCCGCCAAGAATGCGGAGATCGACCGTCAGGTGATCGGCGCCAACGGCGCGGTGGCGGTCTACGCCGACGACGACGGCGAGAAGCTCACCCTGCCCGTCCGGCCGCTCATGGGCCCGAACGCGCGGTGGCAGTTCGTCATGGTCTACACCCTGCCGCCGGTCGCCAAGGCGCACGCGGTCACGGACGTCGCCGCCGGGGCGGCGGCCGGGGTCCTCCGGGTCGGCATCGACGCCGGCCTCCCGCTGCACCACTACCCGCTGGCGGAGGCCGCCGACGCGCACGCCGCCGTGCAGAACTCGGCGGTCGGCAAGGTACTGGTGGTCACCAGCGAGCAGTGACCGACGACCCGGCGCCACCGTGCAGGATGGCCGCGAGCCGTGGGGCGAACCGGCCGAGAGTGGACCGGGTCTCGATCGCGGGCAGGCCGAGCACTGTCGAGCGGGCGACGACCACCGCGCAGTGCCGGCCGGCGGCCACCCCCGACGCGACCGCCTGATCTGCCGGCTGCCGCGACGCCGCCTCGGCGAGCGCCGCCGCGTCCCCGGCGCTGGCGGCCTCGGCCAGGAACACCAGCAGGACGTGCTGATCGGCGGGGACCGTGTCCTTCCCCGCACCGGCGTGTACGCAGGCACAGCCGGTCAGCCGCCGGGCGGCGTCCACGGCCGGGCTCCGGGCACCGCCGAGCCACATCCCGGGCAGTTCGACCGCCACGGACACCTGACCGACCTGGTAGTCGTCCCGTTCCAGCATCGCGGCCGCCTCGAACGCCAGCGCGGGCAGGTCGGCCTCCGGCGCGTACTCCCGGCCCTCGTCGTCGACGAGTACCCGGCCCGTCGGTGTCTCCAGCACCCGGTAGCCACACTCCTGCACCAGGTCGACGCTGTCCGCCGTGACCTCGCCGAGCAGGGCCGCGAGTTCCGGTTCGGCGCGTCCGGCAGCATCGCGTACCGCCTCGGCCGGGGTCAGGGCGAGCCGCTCCGCCGCGTACGACGCGAGTGCGCTGCTGACCCAGATGTCCCGCCAGTCGATCCGGCTCAGTTCGATCGCCGAGAGCGCGTCGAAGGCGGCCCGTACCTCGGCAACGGCCCCGGTGCGGATCGCGGCGAACGCGCGGCGTCGGGCGAAGGTCGCCAGTGTGTAGAGGTCGTCCGGGCACAGGCTCGACCGGAGCGCATGGCGGCCGGCGGCATCCAGCCCGGCGTACCTGGTCGCGAGCGCCGACACCACCGCGTCGGCCGGCGCGTCGACCCAGCGCCACAGACACTCCGCCGCCGAGTCGTAGTCCACCCCCAGCAGGGGTGAGCGGTCCGCCGCCGACCCGGCGCGGGCCGGTCCGACGTCGAAGAGCCCCTTGCCGGCGCCGTCGTCAACGGACGCCGCGCGACCTTCCGGCCACGGCTCGCTCATACCCGTCGACGGTAGCCGATTCCGCCCAACATCGGCGGACTTCCATGACGTCGGCACGGGAAGCACCGACCGGGCACCCGCCGCCGGAACGCGGCTGCCGGCTCGGGCTGCCGGCTCGGGCCGGCCCACCTCGGGCTGCCGTCCCCGGGGCGGGAAGAACGTCAAGGAACGAGGACGATCTTCCCGCGCAACCGCCCGGCCTCGACCAACCGGTGGGCGTGGGCCGCCTCCGCCAGCGGCAACGAGGCCGCCACTCTGGTCCGCAACCGCCCCTGCGCCACGTCCGCCATCAACTCGGCAAGCATCGGCCGGTCGAGCCGGACCATCACCGTGTGCTGGCGTACCCGCCGGGCCGGATCCAACGGTGGAGCCGGGCGGGTCGACACCAGCGTGCCGCCGTCGGCGAGCACCGCCCCGACCGCCGCGCCGATCGGCACCGCGTCCAGCACCGCGGGTACCGGCCCGAGCCCGGCCAGGTCGACCGATCGGGGCACCACCTCGGCGACGCCGAGGCCGCGTACCCACGCCTCGTCGTCGTGGCTCGCCACCGCGACCACCCGGTGCCCGGCCCGGACCGCCAACTGGGCCGCGAAGCCGCCGACTCCGCCACTCGCGCCGGTGACCAGCAGCGTCGAGCCGGGCTCGAGCGGCAGCAACGCCAGGGCCTGCCGCGCGGTCAGCGCGTTCAACGCGATGGTCGCCGCCGCCGCCATGTCGATCCCGTCGGGTACGCCGACCAGCCACTCCCGGTCGGCCACGACGAATTCCGCGTACGCACCGGCGGTGCCCCGGGTCAGGTGCCACGGCACCATTCCCGCGACCCGGCCGCCCGGCCGGTGCTCGGTGACGCCGTCGCCGACCGCCGCCACGTTCCCGGCGAAGTCCCAGCCGAGCACGAAAGGCGGTTCGACCGGGCCACCGGGGATCAGCCCGGTCCGCGCCGCCACATCGGCGGGCTGCACCCCCGCCGCGCGGACCCGGACCAGCACCTTTCCCGGGCCGACAACCGGGTCCGGCTGCTCGACCACCCGCAGCACACCGGGACCGCCCAGCGCCGTCACCGCCACCGCTCGCATCACTTGCCCCTTCCGCGTGGTCAACATCCTTCCCGGGCCCACATCCGGTTGGCAACGGGTCCGCTACCGGTTGTCGGCAACGGATCGGGAACGGCCCGGGCGACGTACGCCGACCCCGCCCCCTCGTACTTTGGGCCGATCTGGCGCGGCACCCACGCTCGTACGATTGGTTGGTGCCCAACCTCCTCCGCTCCGGGTGGGACGAACCGCGTCCGCCGCACCCGCCGCACCGGGTGTGGCGGGACTGGGCGCTGGTGGCGGTGCTCGTACCGGGGGCCGTGCTGGAGGGGGTGCTGCGGCCGGACGTTCCGTGGCGGGTCCTGTCGGTGATCGTCGCCGTCGGGCTGGTGCCCACGCTGCTGTGGCGGCGGACCAGACCCCTGCCGATGGTCGCGATCGCCTTCGGCACCTGTGGGGTGGCCGCACTCGTGGTCGGAACCGACGTCCAGCTCGACGTGATGGCGTACCTGCTGATCCTGGCGTACGCGTTGTTCCGGTGGGGGTCCGGGCGCGACGTGGTGCTCGGCTCGGCGATCATCCTCGCCAGGATCGGTCTCTCGATAGCCCTCGGCTCGCTCAGTCTCGCCGACGCGATCGGCGGATTCGCCGTGCTGTTCGCGGTCACCGCCGTCGGCGCGGCGTTCCGGTACCGGGCCAGGTCGCGCAGCCGCGAGCTGGACCAGGTGAAGCTGCTCGAACGCGAACGGCTGGCCCGGGACCTGCACGACACCGTCGCCCATCACGTCTCGGCGATGGCGATCCGGGCCCAGGCGGGCCTCGCGACGTCGACATCGCAGCCGGGCGCCGCGACCGACGCGCTCCGGGTGATCGAGGCCGAGGCGTCGCGCGCGCTCACCGAGATGCGCGCCATGGTGCGGGTGCTGCGCAGGGACCAACCGGCGGACCTCGCGCCCAATCCGCGCGTCTGCGACCTCGAACAACTCGCCGGACGGTCCTTCTCCGGCCCGTCCGTCGAGGTGGAACTCGTCGGAGATCTCGACGATCTCCCCCCGTCGGTGGACACCGCGATCTACCGCCTCGCCCAGGAGTCGATCACCAACGCCCGCCGGCACGCGCGGCACGCGACCCGGATCGAGGTGCGGGTCGCCACCGACGACACCTGCGTACACCTGAGGGTGCGCGACGACGGCGACACCGCGTCGGTACGTCCGACCGCGTCGCGCGGGTACGGGCTGCTCGGCATGATCGAACGCGCCGACCTGCTCGGCGGCACCTGCGAGGCCGGGCCGAATCCCGGTCGGGGTTGGACCGTGACCGCCGTACTGCCCCGCACCGGGTCGGCCGGATGAGCGTCCGGGTGGTCGTCGCCGACGACCAGGAGATCGTCCGCACCGGGCTGACGATGATCCTCAACGCCCAACCGGAGATCGAGGTCATCGGCGAGGCCGCCGACGGGCGGCGTGCGGTCGAACTCGCCCGACGGCTCCGACCCGACGTGTGCCTGTTCGACATCCGGATGCCCGGCATGGACGGGATCGAAGCCACCCGGGCCCTCGCCGGTCCGACCGTGGACGATCCGCTCGCCGTCGTCGTCATCACCACCTTCGACCTCGACGACTACGTCTACGCCGCCCTTCGGGCCGGTGCCCGGGGCTTCCTGCTCAAGGACGCCGGCCCGGACCTGCTCGCCCAGGCCGTCCACGCCGCCGCGAACGGTGACGCGCTGATCGCCCCGAGCATCACCACCCGGCTGCTCAGGGCGTTCGCCGACGCCGGACCCAGCGGACCACCGAGACAACCGATCGAGGCGCTGACGGACCGGGAGGAGCAGGTCCTCGCGACCGTCGCCCGTGGACGGACGAACAGCGAGATCGCCGCCGAGCTGTACATCACGCTCAGCACCGTCAAGACCCACATCGCCAGCCTGATGGCCAAGCTCGGCGCCCGTAACCGCGTCGAGATCGCCATGTGGGCCTATGAGACCAACCGGGTCACCCACGGGTCCGGCCGGGACGGCAGCGCCCGTCGCTGACCGGGGCCGACCACGCCGTACGCCGCCCACGCCGCACACGCCGCACGCCGAAAGTACGGCGCCCGTCCCGGACCTTCGACCGGGAAGGCTCGGGCCCATGTGCCGATGAGTGGCTCCCGCCCGGCCGGCACCATCGAGTTCTGACGGCGGGGAACACGCCAGCTTGGTTCCCCGTACCCCCGCCTCGCCGCGCGGCGGCCGACGCAGGGGCGGTCAGAACGACGAAGGGAACCTGCGCCATGACCTCCTCCGCCAAGTCGGCGTGGCTCGTGCCCACCCTGCTGATCACGCTCGCCGCGGTTCCGGTGCTGGCCGGTGCCGTCCGGATGGCCGAACTGACCAGCGGCGCGGAGGTGACACCGGAGAACGCCCGGTTCTTCGCCGCTCCCGTGCCCGTGCTGCTGCACATCGTCGGGGCCACCCTGTTCTGCGTCCTGGGGGCCTTCCAGTTCGTTCCCGGACTTCGCCGCCGGGGGCGCGGCTGGCACCGGACCGCTGGACGGCTGCTGGTGCCGGCCGGGCTCGTCGCCGCCCTCTCCGGGCTCTGGATGACCCTGTTCTACCCGCAACCGGCCGGCGACGGTGATCTCCTGACCGGGTTCCGGCTCCTGTTCGGCTCCGCGATGGTCGGCTGCATCGTCCTCGGCTTCGCCGCCGTACTCCGCCGGAACTTCGTCCGGCACCGCGCCTGGATGATCCGGGGTTACGCCATCGGTCAGGGCGCGGGGACCCAGGCGCTGACCCACCTGCCCTGGATGCTGTTCCTCGGCATGCCCGGCGAGACGGGCAGGGCGCTGCTGGTCGCCGCCGGCTGGGTGATCAACCTCGCCGTGGCCGAATGGATCATCCGTGGCCGGCGGACGGTCAGGACGCTCCGGTCCACCACCGGCGCTGGCACCGGCGCTGGCATCGGCGCTGGCGCCGGCATCGGCATCGCGGCGGTCAGCGGTTCGGCGGGACGGTGACCGCGGCCAGTTCGACGACGTCGAGCGCCCCGGCGCCGAAGCTGGCCCGGACCTGCTTCTTGTCGAACTTGCCCACCGAGGTCTTCGGCACCGTCTCGATGAACGCCCAGCGCTCCGGCAACTGCCACCGGGCCACCCGCTCGGCGAGGAAATCGCGCAGCTCCTCGGCGCTCGCGGTGGCACCCTGGTGCAGCACGACCGTCGCGAGTGGACGTTCGTCCCAGCGCGGGTCGGGCACTCCGACCACGCACGCCTCCAGCACCCCCGGATGCGCCATCAGCGCGTTCTCCAGGTCGACCGAGGAGATCCACTCGCCGCCCGACTTGATCACGTCCTTGGCCCGGTCGGTGAGGGTGATGAAGCCGTCCGCCGACAGGGTGCCGACGTCACCGGTACGCAGCCACCCGTCCCGGAACTTCTCCGGGTCGGGTTCGTCGTCCCCGACGTACCGGGCGGTGACCCAGGGTCCCCGAACCTCCAGTTCGCCGACGGCCCGGCCGTCGGCGGGCAACTGCTCGCCCAGCGGGCCGACGATCCGGGCCGCCACCCCGGCCGGCACCCGCCCCTGGGTGTAGCGGTAGCGCCAGGCGTCGTCCCCGGTCGCGCCGGCCGGCGGCCGGGCCACCGAGCCGAGCGGCGACATCTCGGTCATCCCCCAGGCGTGGATCACGTCGATCCGGTGCCGGTCGGCGAAGGCATGCATCAGCGCGGGCGGGCAGGCGGCGCCGCCGACGATCACCTCGGTCAGCGAGGAGGTGTCGACGGAGTTGGCGTCCAGGTGGGTGAGCAGGTCGGTCCAGATGGTCGGCACCGCACCGGCCAGGGTCGGCCGCTCGGCCGCGATCATCTCGGCGATCGGGGCGCCCTGGAGGAACCGGTCCGGCATGATCAGCGAGGCTCCGCACATGAACGCGGCGTACGGGATGCCCCAGGACATCGCGTGGAACATCGGCACGATCGCGAGTTCCCGGGTGGTCGGGCCGAGCCCGAAGGACTCCGGCAGGCAGATCTGCACCGAGTGCAGCCAGATCGACCGGTGCGAGTACGCGACGCCCTTCGGGTTGCCGGTGGTGCCCGAGGTGTAGCAGAGCGCCGCCGCGTCCCGTTCGTCCACCTCCGGCCAGTCGTACCGGGAGGGCCTGTCCCGGACCAGATCCGACCACCGATGTACGGCGACCCGCCCGCCGCCGGCCGCCAGCAGCGGAGCCGGGTCACCGTCGCCGGCCACCACCACATGCTCTACAGTGGACATCTCGGGCAAGGCCCTGGCCAGCAACGGGATCAGGGTCGAGTCGACCAGCACCACCCGGTCCTCGGCGTGGGTGGCGATGTACGCCACCTGGTCCGGAAAGAGGCGGATGTTCAACGTGTGCAGCACCGCACCCATGCTCGGCACCGCGAAGTAGGCGATCAGGTGTTCGGCGTTGTTCCACATGAAGGTGGCGACCCGCTGATCGCCGGTCACCCCGAGTTCGTCGCGGAGCGCGTGTGCGAGCCGGGCGGCCGCCGCACCGACCTCGGCGTAGCTCATCCGCCGGGAACCGTCGCCGACCCAGGTGACCACCTCGGCGGAGCCGTGCACCGTACTGCCGTGTTCGAGGATCCGGGAAATCTGCAGGGGCGCGTCCATCATCGTGCTACGCATGGCAAACAACCTAGTGTCGCAGCTCACAACCTGACCACCCTTGGAGTACGCCGATGACCAGTATTCCGTGGGCCGAGTCGTACCTCGGCCAGCTCCGGGCGCTCGCCGGTGACCGGACGTTGATGTTCGTGGGATCGCGGGCGGTGGTCCGGGACGCGGCGGGCCAGGTGCTGCTGATCGAGCGCTCCGACAACGGCTTCTGGGCGCTGCCGGCCGGGGCGATGGAGCTCGGCGAGTCGATCTCCCAGTGCGCCGTCCGGGAGGTCTGGGAGGAGACCGGGCTGACCGCGACCTCGGTCACCCCGTTCGCCATGCACACCGGGCCGGACCGCACCTTCACCAACATGTACGGCGACACGTACCAACTCTTCGTGGTGGCCTTCCGGGTCGACGCCTGGGAGGGCGAGCTGGTCACCACCACCGACGAGACGACCAACGCCGGCTTCTATCCGGCCCGGGCGCTGCCGGCACCGGTCTCCTCGACGGTGCTGGAGACCCTGGACGACCTGACCACGTTCGAACAGACCGGCCAGGTCGTCCTGAAGTGACCGGACCGTACGGCGCCAACCTCTCCGTCATGGTTCGCGGGAGACTAAGTTCCCTCAGGGAAATCAGACTGTGGCTCGCTGATGAGGGCTAGAAACCGGCTCCCTACGAGTCATCGTCTCGATCTCGGTGAATCGTGGTGCGGATCCCAACGACCGAGTGACGATCCTCAAGGCTATTGCGGAACTATTCTGCTGGTGGAGTCGAGTTACTGCCGGCCCGGCTAGGCCGGCATGCACCAGCACTGACCCTCAGCGGAGAACGCGAGCGATGAACACACGCCAGGCTGCGGGTTCGAACGCCAGCACCGGGCCGGACCGGTCCTTGCTGTCACGGACGAAGACAACCTGGGGCGGTGTGGCGACCTCGATGCAGTTGCCGCTTGATCCGGACCTGGTGCTCTTGCGCCAGGTGACGCGAGACAGGTCCATGCCGTGCCCTCCTAGGTGCTCAGGTCTGCCGCGACCGCACGCAGCGTATCCCGCGTGGGGTTGGGCGCCAGCGCAAGGGCTTGTAGCTGCTCGTGTGCCGCAGCGTAGGCGGCTACCTCTCCGGGCTGCTCCAGGTACAGCGCCCCTGTCAGGGTGTCAACGTAGACCACCCGTTCCTCGACCGCATCCGGGTACGGCTCGGGCATCGGCGGGAAGTCGAGGATCACAAAGCTGCCGTCGAAGCCGACCCCGGCCGAGTAAGGCAGCAACTGGATCTGGACGTTGCTCCGGGTTGACTCTTCGACCAGTCGGTTGAGCTGCCGCTGTAGTACCCCGGGGCCGCCGACCATTCGGCGAGCAGCGCCCTCGTCAATGACCACACGCAGCATCGGCGGATCTTCGCTCGTCAGGATGGCTTGCCGCTCCATCCGTAGCGAAACCTGTCGTTCCACCTCGCCATCCCTCATCGGGACGGGAGCACCCTCGAACGCTGCCCGTGCATACTCCTCGGTCTGCAACAGACCCGGCACCATCTGGCACTCGTACGTCCGGATGACCGATGCCTCGGATTCCATCCCGACGTACGCGGCGAACCAGTCCGGCAGGACGTCGCTGTACCGCTGCCACCACCCACGTTGCTTGGCTTGCCGGGCCACCGTGATCACGGCTTCGGCCTGATCGCCTTTCACGCCGTAGAGCGCCAGAAGCGCCCGCACGTCGTTCGGATGTGGACGGACCTCGGCTGTCTCAATCCGGCTGAGCCAGCTCGCGTCGTGATCGACACCCCGCGCGGCTTCGGCCGACGTGATCCCTGCCCGCTCGCGGAGTTGCCGCAGGGTCAGCGCCAAGCGTCGCCGCCTGACGGTCGGGCTCTGGCGTTGAGGCATGCCGCCATCTTGCCATGAAGAGTGCCGTTCGCATATTGCGTCCATCCCTAATGCGATCCGCATATTGCGGATTTCAATTATGCGTGGAACGGTGAGGGTGGATGCGGTGGTCGACCAAGGCCCAGCAACCGTGCTCCTGACCGGCGGGAGACCCAGCCATGTTCTGGATCAGATGGCTCCGACACGAGTCCCACAGTTGGCGGACCAGGCACAGGCCGGTGTGGTCGGCCCTCCACGACCGCGTGATCTGCCTGTGCGGCGAGGACTGCCAGCCGCGACAGGGGCACGTGAAGGACTTCGAAAAGCGGGACGGTCGCTGGGTGCGGGTCCGGTGAACCGGGTTCCGCGACCGGGGGACGTGATCGGTGTCGGGACAGGGGCCAGCGTCCAGTTCAGCGGAGGCCGGAAGCTCGTGCTGCGGGTGGTCGCGGTGGATGCCAGACCGACCTATTACGGGTTCGCCTGGGGCACGGGGTACGTCGTCGACCGGGAGGGCGCGGCCATCGACAAGCGGGACGTCTTCGTCCAGATTGCCGGACTGGTTCTGTTACAAGCCAGTCAGCGTCCCGTACCCCGCGCAACCTAGTCCTCCGGACAGCCGGGATTCCACGGCTGGCATGTCACGCATCTCCCGGTGCCGCAACCTGGAACGAGCCGGGGCGCGGGCCGCCGTCGACCGACCCTTGCCCCGGCGTCCGCCCGCTCAGAGCAGCGTCTGGGCGTTGGCCTCCATCTCGGCGGCCGCGTCGCCCTTCTTGTCCCTGGCCAGGCCCTCGCCCGAGGCTGCCGGCGGGCCACCGCGCAGTTCCCGGTTCGGCAGCGCCAGGGTCACCGCCACCGCGAGGATCGCGATCAGCCCGGCCACCAGGAAGACGACGTGCAGGGCGCCGACGAACGACTCCTGGATGGCGTGCCGTACCGGCTCGGGCAGCGCCAGGATCCGGGACGGCTCGTTGATCGAGAATTCCATGGTCGCGTTGGCGAACTGGCCCCGCTGCTCCGGCGGTAGCTGGGCGATCGCCCCCGGCAGCCGGTCGGCCAGCCCGCTCGCCAGCCGGGCCGACAGCACCGCGCCGAGGATCGCCACTCCGAACGAGCCGCCGAGGGACCGGAAGAAGGTGGCCGCCGACGTACCGGCGCCGAGGTCCCGGACCTCGACCGCGTTCTGCACGGCGAGGATCAGCGACTGCATGCACAGGCCGAGCCCGACACCAATGATCACCATATAGATGAACGAGACCCAGAGCGGCGTGTCCACCTGCAACTGGGTGAACAGCAGCATCCCCGCCACCAGCACGATCGCCCCGGCGACCGGGAACCACTTGTAGCGCCCGATCCGGCTGATCGCCCGGCCGGAGAGGACCGACGTGACGATGATGCCGGCCATCATCGGCAGCATCAGCAGACCGCTGTCGGTCGGCGAGGCGCCCTTGACGATCTGCAGGTAGAGCGGGATGAAGATGATCGACCCGAACATCACCAGACCGAGTACGAAGCCCGCCGTGTTGGCCAGCGCGAAGGTGGCCCGGCGGAACAGCTTGAGCGGCAGGATCGGCTCGGCGACCCGCGACTCCTGGAGCAGGAAGAGCGCCGAGAGCACGGCACCGGCGACGAACAGCCCGATGATGGTCCCGGAGCCCCAGGCGTACTCGTTGCCGCCCCAGCTCAGCGCGAGCAGCAGGGAGCTGACCCCGGCCACCAGCAGGCCCGCGCCCAGCCAGTCGATCGCGTGCTGCCGCCGCTCGAACGGGATCAGCCGCATCACGTGGTAGCAGACGATGATGGCGACGATCGCCAGCGGGACGTTGATGAAGAAGATCCATCGCCAGTCGTGCTCGGCGAAGTATCCGCCGACCAGCGGGCCGGCGACCGAGGAGATGCCGAAGACCGCGCCGAACAGGCCCTGGTAGCGACCGCGCTCCCGGGGCGACACCACGTCGGAGATGATCGTGAAGGCCAGCGTCATCAGACCACCGGCACCGAGCCCCTGGACTCCCCGCGTGATGATCAACTGGGTCATGTCCTGGGAGAACCCGGCGGCCAGCGAGCCGACCAGGAAGGCGCCGATGGAGAAGAGGAAGACCGGGCGGCGTCCGTACAGGTCGGCCATCTTGCCGTAGAGCGGCGTGGAGGCGGTGGACGCGAGCAGGTACGCGGTGACCACCCACGAGTAGTGGTTGATTCCGCCCAGTTCACCCACGATCGTCGGGAGCGCGGTCCCGACGATGGTCTGGTCCAGCGCGGCCAGCAGCATTCCGGTCATCAGACCGATCATGAGCAGACGGATCTGTCGGCGATTCAGGGTCGGCCGCACGTCGTCAGCGGTGGTCATAGTGCCTTCTCCCCCTGCTGGCACAGAAAATACCTACCGCCAGTCTTGACCTGCATGATCGGCACCTACCGGTGGCGCCGGACGGATGTGACCCCGCTCATGCGGCGGCCCCGAACTCCGATTTCGGAAGTCCGGCGCCGCCGACGATCGTTTCCGCCGGGGTGGGGGCGTCAGGGCGTCAGTGCCGGCCCTCGGCGAGTTCCTCCACCAGCTTCGCGCAGAACGCCGGCAGGTCGTCCGGCTTGCGGCTGGTCACCAGCCCGTTGTCGACGTGACACTCCTCGTCGACCCAGTGCGCCCCGGCGTTCGCCAGGTCGGTACGCAGGCTCGGCCACGAGGTGAGGGTGCGCCCCTTCACCACGTCGGCGTCGATCAGCGTCCACGGGGCGTGGCAGATCGCGCCGACCGGCTTGCCGGCCTCGAAGAACGCCCGGACGAAGCGTACGGCGTCGGGGTCGGCCCGCAGGGCGTCCGGGTTCGCCACCCCACCGGGCAGCACCAGGCCGTCGTACGCCTCGGGGTCGGCGGCCGCGGTGGTGACGTCCACGTCGTACGTCCCGGCCTTGTCCAGGTGGTTGAACGCCTGGATCGAACCGGAGTCGAGGGAGACCAGCTCGGCCCGTCCGCCGGCCGCCTCGACCGCCTCCCGGGGCCGGGTGTACTCGACCTCCTCCACGCCGTCGGTGGCCAGAAACGCAATGCGCTTGCCCTGCAACGTCGCGGTCATCTCAGTTTCTCCTTCCCTCCAGGGATGGGTACGCCAATGCCGGTGACACGCCAGATAGGCGGTGCCTGAAAACTGACATTCCCGGTACGGCAGGGGCCAAACACCCCGGACCGGCGGCAGCCGGGACACCGCGTCACCGGCGAGCGCGGGCCAGGTTTGGCCGGCGCGGCACCGGGGACCCGCAGCGGCATGGCGACAGACGCAGCGGAACAGCGCCGCCTGGCCGCGGTGGTGGAGAGCTGGCTCGGACGCGGCGTACTTGTGGTCGGCGACGCGATGTTGGACGAGTGGCGGTTCGCCGAGTCGGACCGGCTCTGCCGGGAGGCTCCCGCACCGGTGCTGACCCTGCGCCGCCGGCTCTGCGCGGCCGGCGGCGCCGCGAACACCGCCGTCAACCTCACCGCGCTCGGCGGCCGGGCCACCCTGGTCGCACCGGTCGGCGCCGACGTCGCCGGTGACGAACTGCACGACTGCCTCGACCGGGCCGGCGTCTGGGACCGGACCATCAGCCAACCCGGTCGCCCCACCCCGGTGAAACGGCGGTTGCTCGCCGCCGACCAGATCCTGGTGCGGGAGGACGAGGGCGACGCCGACGAGACCCTGCCCGAGGACGGCGTACGCCGGATGCTGAGCGCACTCGCGCACGCCACCGAGGAACTGCGCGCGGAACAGGACGGTCAACCGCCGACGCTGGTGGTCTGCGACTACGGACTGGGCGCGCTGCCCGAGGCGGTACGCGGCTGGTTGGTGGAGCATCGCGACCACTTCGCGACGGTGGCCCTGGACGCCCACGATCTCGCACACTGGCGCGGTCTTGCCCCGACGGTGGTGACCCCGAGCTTCGCCGAGGCGACCCGGCTGCTCAGCGGGCCGAATCCGGGCGGCAACCGGATCCGACGGTCCTCGGCGGTCGCCGGTACCCGGATCAGCGTCGACGAAGACGGCACGACCAGTTCCATCGGCGGCCGGGAGGTCCACGCCAGCGCCGGAAACGGCGACGAGAACGGCGATCCCGGCGGAGACCGGACCGGACCGGCGGTGTCCGACGGTGGGACGTCCGGCACCGACGGTGGTCCGGGCGGCGACGGCATCTCGGTGACCAGTGACGAGATCGGGGTGGCCGGCGACGACATCGTGGTGGCCGGCGACGAGAGGTCGAGTGCCGCCGGGGGGCGGCCGGTCGCCGACGGAGGTGTCAGCCGGGCGGTCGTCGCGCAGGCCCGGCTGGCCGAGTTGCGCGAGCGTACCGGCGCCGACGTGGTGGCGGTCACCCTGGACACCGAGGGTGCGGTGGTGGGTGGCGCCGACGGCCGGTCCCGGCGCAGCCACGCCACCCCGGTGCCGGCCAGTTACGCCGTCGGCGCCGGTGACGCGTACCTGGCGGCCATGACCCTGGCCCTGGCCGCCGAGGCACCGCTGCCCACCGCCGCCCAGCTCGCCCAGTTGGCCGCGACGACCACGGTCTCGGACACCGGCACCTGTGTCTGCCTGCGCGAGGACCTGCTCGCCGCGCTGGGTCCGGTCGACGAGGAACGGCCCCGGATCGTCCTCGACCAGGACGCGCTGATCGAACTCGTCGCCCGGCGCCGGGCCGAGGGACGCAGCATCGTCTTCACCAACGGATGCTTCGACGTGCTGCACCGGGGACACGTCCGCTATCTCGACCAGGCACGCGGCCTCGGCGACCTGCTGGTGGTGGCGGTCAACTCCGACGACAGCGTACGTCGGGTCAAGGGCACGGACCGGCCGGTGAATCCGGTGGAGGACCGGGTGGCGGTGCTCGCCGCGCTGTCCTGCGTGGACCACGTGGTGATCTTCGAGGAGGACTCGCCGTCCGCGCTCATCGAGGCCGTCCGCCCCGACCTGTACGTCAAGGGCGGCGACTATCCGCCGGAGATGGTTCCGGAGGCACCCCTGGTACGCCGCCTGGGCGGCGAGGTGCGCACGCTCGGGTACGTGCCGGACCGGTCCACCTCGGCCGTCATCGAGCGGATCCGGTCACACGGCGACGACCGGCGCCCCGCGCTTCCCGGCGACACCAGCAACACCGGCGACACCAGCACCAACAGCGCCAACAGCACCAACAGCGCCACCAGCGCCAACAGCAACACCGGCGACACCAGCACCAACAGCGCCAACAGCGACAACAGCGACACCGGCGGTAGTACGGCGGACGCCGAGGCGGTGCCGGCACCGAGCCGCCGGGCGTGAACCGGCCGCAGTACCGGCTGAACCGGCCCCTCGACCCGGGCAGCCGGGACGACTTCCTGGCACCGAGACTGCTGGACGTGCTCGTGCCTACCCGGAACCGGCCCGCCGAACTGGCCGTCACCCTCGCCGGTCTGGCCGCTCAGCGGCAGGACGGCACCACCGGGTTCGGGGTGGTGGTCAGCGACCAGTCCGACGACGACCCCGGCTGGGCCGAACCGGCGGCGGCGGCGATGGTCCGGGTACTCCGGCACCGGGGTCATCCGGTCCTGCTCACTCGGCGGCTTCCCCGGCGCGGCCTGGCCGAACACCGCGCGTACCTGCTCGACGCCTCCGCCGCCCGGTACGTGCTCTACCTCGACGACGACGTCTGGCTCGAACCGGGCACCGTCGACCGGCTGCTCACCGCCATCCAGGAGCTGGACTGCGGCTTCGTCGGCAACGCGGTGCACGGACTGTCCTATCTCGACGACGTCCGGCCGGAGACCCACCGCCACTACGCCGAATGGCCGGGCCCGCCGAGACCGGAACTACCCCGCCCCGGCACGCCCGAGTGGGAGCGGGCGCAGATCCACTCGGCCGCCAACCTGCTGCACGTCACCGCGTCCCGTCGCCTGCCGCCGGGCCAGTGGCGGGCGTACAAGGTCTCCTGGATCGGCGGATGTGTGCTCTACGACCGGTCCCGGCTGCGCGACTCCGGAGGGTTCGACTTCTGGCACCGACTCGACCCGGGCCACCAGGGCGAGGACGTGGCCGCCCAACTCGCGGTGATGAGCCGGTACGCCGGAGCCGGGGTGCTGCCCAGCGGCGCGTACCACCTGGAGGCACCGACCACGGTCACCGAGCGGACCGTGGAGGCCTGGGAGGCCGTGCTCGCGGACGGCCCGAGCGCTGGACCACCCACCGATCGGTCTGGGTCTGCATGAGCAGCCGGAGCGCGAGGCTGTGCACGGCGGTCGGGGCCGGCTGGCTGGCGGCGGCGCGGTAGCGGTAGCGGTAGCGGTAGTGGTAGCGGTAGCGGACGAATATCGCCGCCCATTGGTAGGCGCCGGGTTGCCCGGTGGGTCTGGTCGACGCCCGGCCGGATCGGAGTCGCTGTGACTGACATCGATGGATCCCGCCAAGCACACGACTTCGCCGGACAGGACGGAAAGCGATGAACACTCGGTATTATCGCCGTTGCCTGACGTTCGCCAACAGCGCACGGGAGTCGTCGAGTGTGGACGCAGAGGGATCTGATCCAGGCGTACCAGTTCCTTCGCCGACGGCTGGTGTCCGCCCTGGCTTCGGCCGACGCGGACCATCCGGTCTCGCCGTCCGGGCGACTACTGCTCGGCACCGCGCTCGGGCCGAAGTATCCGGTCGCGGGCGGTGACGTGATCCCGTCGCTCGGATACGGCCGGGTGCGTCCGTACGGCGTGCCGGCCCCGGTGCTCGCGATGTTCCCGACCGGAGCGACGCTCGATCCGGCCGAGGCGAACAGAACGACCCCGCGTTGATGGGGTCGGTCGAGCGGGGGCTGCTGCGGCAGGGGCTGCGCTACGCGCTCGGGCTCCGGCTCGTCGTGGTCGCCACCGCGAGTCTCGCGGCACTGCTGCTGGGCACCGCTCGGGAGCCGGTCCCGGCCACCGCGATGGTGCTGCTGATCAACGCCTGGAACGTCTACTACGCCGTCCGCACGCTGCGCGGCGCCCCCCGCTGGCTGGTTCCCGCCGACGTGACGGTGCTGTCTGCGGTCTGCCTGCTCCAGGTCTGGCCGGCGCCCACCGACGGAGGTTCCGGGAGCACGAACTGGGTGTCGGCCGCCGCGGCGATCGCCCTGGTGACCTATCCGTGGCAACTCGGCACCCGCGCGCTCGCCGTCGCGACGATCGCGGTCATGACGGCGGACATCGGCGGCGCGGCGATCGCCGATCCGGACGGCTGGCTCGCGGGCCTGGGGCTGGCGTCCATTCCGATCCGGTTGTGGATGGTGGCGGAGGTCGCGCTCTCCTGGAGCCTCTACCGCCTGGTACGGCGCAGTGCACAGGCCGCCGACCGGCTGGTGGCGCGCGGGGAGCGGATCCGGCGGGACACCGCGGTCGCCGCGGCCCGGCGGGATGACGAACGCGAGTACCTGGCCGCGCTGCACGACACGTCCTCGGCCACCCTGCTGATGGTCGGGGCCGGGGTGGCCGCCGGAGGCGAGCGGTGGCTCGCCGAGCAGGCGTCCCGGGACCTCGAGGTGATCAGTGGCCCGGCGGTGGTGTCCCAACGCGAGGTCGACCTGGTCGGCATGTTGCGGGAGGTGGTCCGGCACACGCCGCTGCGGGTGCGCTGGCGGGGCCCGGCGGCGGTGCCGATGCGCGCGGTGGACGCGGTGATGTTGTCCCACGGCACCCGCGAGGCGCTCACCAACGTGGTCCGGCACGCGGAGACCGACTCGGCCGAGGTCGCCGTCTCGGTGGTCGGCGGCGAAGCGGAAACGGTGGTGGTGGAGGTCGTCGACTCCGGTCGCGGCTTCGCCTCCGACCAGGTCTCCGAGCACCGGTACGGCGTCGCCCGTTCCATCGTGGAGCGAATGACCCGGATCGGCGGGCGTGCGACGGTCGACAGCAGCCCCGGCCGGGGCACCACGGTACGGATGGAGTGCCCCCGTACCGCACCGGAGTCCGACGACGGGAACGTCGAGATCATCGCCACCCGGTTCCAGCGCGGCCTGCTCTGGGCGACCGTGGCCATCAACCTGGTCATCCTGCTCCTGCTCGACCTGCCGAAGCTGCTGGCCAGCCACGACGCGTACCGGTCGGTCGCCGCGCAGTACGTGGCGATGGGCGGGTTCGTGGTGCTGACGCTTGTCGTCGCCGCCGGTCTGCTGCGGCGGCGCGGGCTCGGCAGGTGGCGCTGGCCCCTGTTGGCCCTGGTGTTCGTGCTGTCCGCGGTCGCCACCGAATCGGTGCCGCCGGACCAGCGGCTCGGGTACGCGCACTGGTCGGAGGGGAACGCGGGCTGGACGGTCGTACTCCTGCTGCTCGACACCCGGCCGCTGATCTTCGTGGGAGTGCTCGCCGGCCACTACCTGATGACCTTCGCCCAGACGGTGCTCGGTGCGGACGCCGCGATCACGTTCGCCGCGTCGGTGAACGCGACCGTGATCGTCCTGGCCTTCCAGCTCGGGGTCGGCATGATCGCGATCGTGTTGCGCCAGCTCGCCGTCTCCTCGGCCCGGGTCGCGCGGGCGGAGGAGGAGGTGCGGACCACCGAGGCGGTCGCCGCCCAGCTGGCCCGGGACCGCCGGGAACGCTACGCGGATCTCGCGGAGACGACCGTGCCGCTGCTGTCCGGCCTGGCCAGCGGCGAGTTGGATCCCGGAGCCGAGTCGGTACGCCGGTCCTGCGCGGTCGAGGCGGCCAAGATGCGCCGGCTGTTCGCCGAGGACGCCACCGTGCCCGATCCGCTGCTGCACGAGTTGCGGGCCTGCATCGAGCTGGCCGAGCGGAACGGGGTCTCGGTGACGTTCGCGGAGTTCGGCGAGCGCCCGACGATTCCCACCGGAGTACGGCGCAGGCTGACCGAGGCCCCGCTCTGGGCGCTGGCGACCGCCCGGGGAAAGGTACGGCTGACCGTGGTCGGCTCGGACGGGACCGTGACGGTCAGTGCCGTCACCGGCCGCCCGACGGAGATCGACCCGTTCCCCGACGGCGACGGCGTGCACACGTCCGCCACAGTGGACGGGGACCGCCTGTGGATCCAGTCGAGTTGGCAGGGGAAGTCATGATCTCGGTCGTGGTCGTTGACGATCATCCCGTGGTGATCGCGGGGGTGCGGGCCTGGTGTTCGCTCGCCGACCCGCCGATCCAGGTGCTCGATGCCGGCCCGACGGTAGCCACCGCCTGGTTGCCGCCGGGCAACGGCGCCGACGTGGTGGTGTTCGACCTGCAGCTCGATCTCACCGGCCCGGCGTACGGCGACCTGAAGCGGTTGGTTGACGCCGGCCGCCAGGTGGTCGTCTACAGCATGCGGGCGGACCGCGAGACCGTACTGAACTGCCTGGACATCGGGGCGTTCACCTACCTGACGAAGGCGGAGGGCGAGGACCACCTGGTCGCCGCCACCCTGGCCGCCGCGCAGAACGTGCCGTACCTGCCGCCGATGCTCTCCGGCGCGTTCGGCACCGACAACCGGCCGGACCGGCCGAGGCTGTCTCCCCGGGAGACCGAGGTGCTGCTCGAATGGTTCCGCAGCGAGTCGAAGGAGATGGTCGCCAAGCGGCTGCACCTGACCGTACGCCGGGTCAACGCCTGTCTGGAGCGGGCCCGGATCAAGTACGCGAACGTCGGCCGTCCGGCGCCGACGAAGGCCGCGCTGGTCGCCCGGGCCATCCAGGACGGCCTGGTCCAGGCCGACGAGCTCTGAGCCGCCGAACTCCGAGCCGACGCGTTCCGAGGCAACGCGTTCCGATGCGACGCGTTCCGATGCGACGCGTTCCGAGGCAACGCGTTCTGAGGCGACGCGTTCTGAGGCGACGGGTCGGGCGGACATCTGCCGCCGACGTGGTGGACGAACAACCATCACCGCCGCTTCCGTCCCGCCGATACGGTCGAACCGCCGAGGTTCGGACCACACGGGCGCGCTGTCCCGGGCGTGAGGTGGCAGGGGGTGCGGGGTGGCAGCAGGAGTCATCACGGTCGGAGTCGTCGAGGATCATCCGCTCTACCGGGTCGCCCTGGCCGGGCTGCTCGACGCGGCACCGGATTTCGTCGTGTGCACGGTCGCCGGTTCCGTCGCCGAGTTCGCCACCACCCGACGGTGCCCGCACTGCCTGGTGCTGCTGGACATGAGGTTGCCGGGGGTACAGGGCGCGGCGGCGGTACGCGCCGTGACCGGGCTCGGCCACCGGGTGCTGGTGCTGTCGGCCGAGACCGGCCGATCCGAGGTGCGCGGGGCGATGGCCGCCGGCGCGGCGGGCTACCTCGCCAAGAGTGCCGACGCCGACGAGATCCTCCGGGGGCTACGACAGGTCGCCGCCGGGCACCGCTACGCCTCCGCGACGCTGGCGCCGGTGCTGACCGACGACCGCGCGGGGCGCGGCGCCGGGCCCGAACTGTCCGACCGGGAGATCGACGTGCTGTCGTGGCTGGCCGCCGGGGAGCGGGACGAGGACATCGCCCGGACCCTGAAGATCAGCGTACGGACGGTGCGGTCCTATCTGGACCGGATCAGGGACAAGACCGGACTGCGTCGGCGGTCCGCGCTCACCCGGTACGCCATCGAGCACGGCGTCGCCGACTTCGCCGCGTCCAGCCGCAGACTCTCCGCCTGAGCCGGGAGGCCGGACGTGAGCGGCCAGCACCGTCAGCTCGCGCTGGCGGTCGCGCTCGGAATGCTGTCGCCGCCGGTCTTCGCCCCCGCCGTACCGGTCGGGACGCGGTCGGCTGAAGCCGCTCCACCTAACTCGGTGGCCGGGTCAGATCCGCCACCGCCTCCAGCACCTCCACCACCGGCACGTCGGTGACGAACGAGACCCGGTGCGGACAGGCCGCACCGCCGCCCCGGGCGGGATACAGTTCCCGACTGCAGTCGGCACCGCAGACCGGGCAGTGCAGGGTCCACGAGCCGATCGGCCGGTGCCGGGCCCGCAACGGCACGGCGCAGTTGATCAGGTTGCCGACCCAGAAGATGCCCACCGTCGGGATGTCCAGCGCGGCGGCGACGTGCACCGGGCCGGTGTCGTTGGACACCACCACCTGGCAGCCGGCATAACAGCCGATCAGACCGCCCAGCGTCAACTGCCCGGCCAGCGAGCGCACCGGAAGCTGGGCCGCCGCGACCACCCGCTCGGCGAGTTCACGCTCGTCCGGCGTACCGGTGACCAGCACCTCGTACCCGTCGGCGACCAACTGGTCCGCGACCTCGGCGAACCGTTCCGCCGGCCAGCGACGGCGCGGGTCGCTCGCGCCGGGATGCAGCGCGACCCTCGGCCGGTCCGGCTCGCCGAGCACCGCCCGCGCCTCGGCCAGGTCGGCGTCGGTCGCGGCCAGCCGGGGCACCAGACTGGTCGGGCTGGCGCCCACCAGGCCGGCGACCTCCAGGTAACGGACGATCTCCGGCTGGTAGTAGACGTACCGGAGCCAGCGGTCCAGCGGCGGGGCGTCGTCGGCGCGCAGCCCGGCGGTGACCCGCGCGCCGAGGCCGGCGACCAGTGGATTGGAGTTCGCCCCACCGCCGTGCATCTGTAGTGCGATGTCGAACCGCTCCCGGCGGGCCGCGTCGAGAAACCGGCTCATCGACTCCGCCGACGGCGCCGGCTCGTCGGGTCCGGCTTCCCGGATGCCGTGCGCGGGCGGCACCACCAGGACCCGGTCGACCGGTCCGGACCGGTCCCGGAGCAGGCGCTCGTGCCAGGGGGCACCGAGCAGCACCAGTTCGGCATCCGGATAGCTGGCCCGTAGCGCGTCCAGGGCCGGCAGCGCGAAAATGAAGTCGCCGAGCGCGTTGGCCCGGAGTACGGCGATCCGCTCGACATCACCGACCAGGTCGCGCACCTTGCCGATCATGAAGCGGGTGTCCGGGGCCGGTCAGCCGGTGAACCGGGGCGCCGGGGTGCCCACGGCGGTGTCCGGACGGTGCATTTCCCGGTCGGCGGCCGGGTCGACGGTGGGCCGGAGGCCGGCTCCGCTCGTACTCCTGGAACGCTGGCCCGGGTCGTAGCGCCGGGTGCCGATGGTGATGGTGCGGCGGCCGGGCCGGGCCGCCTTCCGCAGCGTGACGGTGAGCAGGCCGTGGTCCATCACGGCGTCGATCCGTTCCGGGTCGACCGGCGCCGGCAGGTGCACCCGGTGCTCGAAGGCGCGGGTCTGCGTTCCGCTGCCAGCCATCCCGTGGTCCGCGTTCACCTCGGCCTCGGACCGGGCTCGGACACACAGCTCGCGGTCGTCGAGTTCGAGCGCCACCTCCTCGGGGGCTACCCCGGGCAGCCGCGCGATCACGGTCCAGCCGTCGTCGGCCTGGTGCAGTTCGACGTCGGGCGAACTGCTCCGACCGCCCACCAGCGCGGAGCCGACCAGCCGGCGCAACTCCGTACGCAGGGCCTGCAACTCGCCGATCGGGTCCCAGCCACGGTCTCCCCCGCCACGTCCCGGCTCACCCATGGCTCCGTGTCCCCTCCTGCTCGTACCGTGCCGTCGGCGCGGTCAACCTCGTACCGTTCTGTGGTCCCGTCGACCCCGTCAACGGATGTCGCCCAACCGGCGGTCGGCGGGCCGGGGGCGCAGCGAACTGGAGGCGTTCAGGTCGGCGTCCGGATCCACTCCCACGCCCAGCCGGTCCACCAGTTCCCCGCCCAGCCAGGCACCGAGCCCGGCGCCGGCGATCGCGACCACCTCGATCGCGACGAGCGCGCCGCCGGCGGCGCGGTTGTCCGCGGCCATCCGGACCGCCCAGATCGCGGCGAAGAGCAACAGGACGCCGAGGTTCGTCGCGGCGTGCGCGACGCCGACCCGCTTCGCCCGGGTCCCGGCCGGAACGGCCAGCAGGTCCACCGCGCCGGCCACCACCGCCAGTACGCCGCCGATCAGGCCGACCAGGATGTTCCAGTACGCCAGCTCGCCCAGGAAGCCCGGCCCGCCGGCGACGTCGATGACGTCGAAGATCACCGCCGCCACGAAGAGGGCGATCGGGAACATCACCAGCATCGGATGCACCGGGTGTCCCAGTAGCTTGATCCGGCTCTCCATCATGGTCGCCTCCCGATAGGCGCTTGGACGCTGCTGGGTGCAGTACCCGAAATGTCCGGCCACAAACCTGTGGCCGGACATTTGCGCCGGAGGCCCGGGGCGGGCTCGGGC
>NZ_JADPUN010000004.1 GCF_015690345.1 Plantactinospora alkalitolerans
CCGGCGCCGCCGACCTGTTCGAACCAGAATCAGTCTCGGCACTGGTACGCCGGTGGGTACAGGTCCTCGACGCGGTGACCACCGACCCGAATGTGCGGGTCCATGCGGTGGACGTGCTTGACACCGGAGAGCGGGAACGGCTGCTGGGTGTCGGAGAAGCGCCGGTGCCGGTGCGGTTCGGGTCGGTGTTGGAGATGTTCGCGGCCCGGGTAGCCGACGCGGGACACGCACCGGCGATCCTCGGCGACGGCACCGAACTGTCGTACACCGAACTCGACGAGCGGTCGAGCCGGCTGGCACGGTACCTGCAAGGCTCGGGGGTGGGCGCGGAATCGGTGGTCGCGGTCGTGATGGACCGTGGCGTCGACCTGATCGTGGCTCTGTGGGCGGTGTTGAAGGCGGGCGCCGCGTACGTACCGATCGATCCGCGCTACCCCGCCCAGCGGATCGGGCTGATGCTGGCCGATTCACGGGCCATCGTCGTGCTGGGTGTGGCCGACGTGCTGGACGAGTTGCCGGCCAGCGGCGTCCTGTCAGTGGCACTGGACGACCCGATGGTGCGGGCGCAACTGGCCACCGGCCCGGCCCAGACACCGGAGACGACACCGGATGCGGACGCTCTGGCGTATGTGATCTACACGTCGGGTTCGACGGGTACCCCGAAGGGGGTGGCCGTGACGCACGCCAGTGCGGTGAACCTGGCGGTGGCGCAGATCGAGCACTTCGTGGTCACTGACC
>NZ_JADPUN010000389.1 GCF_015690345.1 Plantactinospora alkalitolerans
TCGAACGGTTTGGAGGCGAAGCCCTTGTCCGAGATGAGCAGGATGCCGTCGTGTTCGGCGATCACCCCGGCGTCGGCTTCCAGCATCGCGGCCAGTACCTCGCGTTCGCCGATCTTGGGGTTCGCCAGAGCCCACAGGACCGGCATGCCGGTAGGAGTGCAGACCAGGTACAGCCGCAGTCCCCAGAAGAACCGCGAGTGTGAGGCGCAGTAGCCGTAGCCGGCCCAGCCGGCCAGGTCCGAGCGTTGCACGGTCGGGCGGGACATCCCACACGGCACTGGGGTGGAGTCGACGATCCAGTGGTTGTCGAACCAGAAGTCGCTGTCGCGGGCCAAGGCCCGGATAACGCGTTTGATCATCGGCAGGGCGGAACGGAGGCGCTTGTTGTAGCCCGGTCGCTGGGGTAGGTACGGGAACATGCCTCGTAGGTGGGTGTTGGCGTAGCGCAGCCAGTGCGCTTCGGACCGGGCCCCGAGCAGGACCTGGGCCACAGCCAGACAGACCAGTTCGGAGTCGGTGAGTAGTGGGGGTCGGCCACGCCACCGGGGTCCTCCGATCATGTCGTCGATCTTCACGTACAGTGCGGTCAAGAGGGTGTCCAGGTCTTGCGTCACAACATGATCTTGGATGCCCTCTCCTCATGCCCGGACATCGACCCCAGACTTCGGAACTACTCGTCTAG
>NZ_JADPUN010000003.1 GCF_015690345.1 Plantactinospora alkalitolerans
CCCGCGAACGGATTGCTCTCGCTCGTCGCCTGCGGCGTCCACGAACCACCCAGACTCGAGGACGTGAACGACCGGAAGTAACGACCCTGCGAACCGATCGCCTCGACGATCATCAGGTACTGGTTCTGACCCTGGATCTTGTAGACCTGAACCGCCTCGAACAGGTTGTTCGTGGTGTCACTCATGATCACCGTCGAGGTGGAGCCGAAACTGCCCGGGAAGTTCCCGATCGGCATGCTCGCCCGGTAGATCTTGCCGTTGTCCCCGGCGAAGAACAGGTACATGTTCGAACTGTCACCGATCACCGCCTGGTCGATCGGACCCGTACCGGAACCGGAGATGCTGCCGGAGAACAGCGTCTGCGGCGACGACCAGCCGTTGGGGTTCGTCGGGTCGCTCGACGTCCGGTAGGAGAACGCCGGACCGCCCCACTGATAGGCAAGCACCCAGATGTTCCTCGGCGCGAAGTAGAACAACGACGGCGCGACCGTACCCGACGACATCGCGTTCTGACTCGCCGAACCCATCTCCGACCAGTTCGAGAACAGGCTGAAGTTCATCGAACCCCAGGACGTTCCGTTGTCGTGCGTCGTGGCGTACACCAGATGCCGACCGTTGTACGGCGCGTAGGTGAAGTCCTTCA
>NZ_JADPUN010000002.1 GCF_015690345.1 Plantactinospora alkalitolerans
GGCCGGCGGCGCGTACCGGTGAGGGGACAGCCCGGTACGAGGGCGCCCCCGACGCTGTCACCAGTAACCAGCGCCGGGCCGGGACGGCTCGCGGTAGGCGAGACCGCCGTCGTCGAGGAGCGCCTGGCGACGCAGCAGGAGGGCTGAGGGCACCGGGCTCCTGATGTACGTCGCCCAGTCGGTGAGTCCTGGCGGGATCGGTCGGGCCCGAGCGGTGTCGCCGACCCGCATCGCGGTCTCGACCAGGTCAGGGAGCGCGCACCATGATGTCGCGACCGGACGCACCGTCGCAGACGCTCTGCGCGCGCCATCGCCTCCGCGCTGGACTTCCTCCAACTGCCACGACAAGGCTGGACTGCTGGCTCTGCCAGATCAGCTGATCCGCGCGATGCGGAACTCCTCCTGCTGTCTGAGGTGTCCGGCTAGGTTGATCGGAGGAGCACCGCTTCGGGTCGGTGGCCCCTAAGTGAGTGTTTGAGAGTGGTGTCGGACGGCGGGTCCGTCGGGTGAGGTCGGGTCGTTCGGTGATCTGGGTATGGGACGGACGCGAACGTATGACTCGGACCTGACCGATGCCCAGTGGGAGATCGTC
>NZ_JADPUN010000285.1 GCF_015690345.1 Plantactinospora alkalitolerans
GACGACGGTCAGCGACGGCACCAGGAGCAGCAGACCGGCGAGGCGGGCGGATCGGCGGCGGGTCACCATGTCGGCCAGTCAACCCGACGACGTATAGAAGTTTCAATACCTGGCACCTGAACCGAAGGAAAATTCCAACGCCCTGTCTGCGGCTACCCCTCCGGCCCACCACCGAGGACGATCTGATGGCGCGCCGACTCGCCGACACGGCGACGAGAGCCACACGGGGTTGATCGACCTGCTCGTCCGCTGATCGGCGGGCCTGGCTCGGCGGACCTGCCCGGCTCGGCCCGGCACGGCGACCGAGGGGCCCGGCCGATACCGGCCGGGCCCCTCGTGGGTTCACTCGAATCGCGCCGCCGCGGCGCTCCGGGTCACTCCCCGGGGGTGGACTTCGCGATCTGCATCAGGAACTCGATGTTGGTCCGGGACTGCTTGAGCCGGTCCAGCAGCAGGTCAAGTGCGGCCTGCGAGTCCAACGAGTGCAGCACCTTGCGCAACTTGTGGATGATGGCCAGCTCTTCCGGCGCGAGCAGGATCTCTTCCTTACGCGTGCTGGAGAGGTGGATGTCGATGGCCGGGAAGGTCCGCTTGTCGGCGATCTTCCGGTCCAGCTTCAACTCCGCGTTGCCGGTGCCCTTGAACTCCTCGAAGATCACCGTGTCCATCACGGACCCGGTCTCCACCAGCGCGGTGGCGAGGATGGTCAGCGAGCCGCCGTTCTCGATGTTCCGCGCCGCGCCGAGGAAACGCTTCGGCGGGTAGAGCGCGGTGGAGTCGATACCGCCGGACATGATCCGACCACTGGCCGGTGCGGCCAGGTTGTACGACCGACCGAGCCGGGTCACCGAGTCGAGCAGTACGACCACGTCGTGGCCCAGCTCGACCAGGCGCTTGGCCCGCTCGATCGCCAGCTCCGCGACGGTGGTGTGGTCCTGCGGCGGACGGTCGAAGGTGGCCGCGACGACCTCGCCCTTGACCGAGCGCTGCATGTCGGTGACCTCTTCGGGCCGCTCGTCGACCAGTACGACCATCAGGTGGCACTCGGGGTTGTTGGTCGTGATCGCGTTGGCGATCGCCTGGAGCACCATCGTCTTACCCGCCTTCGGCGGAGACATGATGAGCGCCCGCTGGCCCTTGCCGATCGGCGTCACCAGGTCCATCACCCGGGTGGTGAGGATGTGCGGCTCGGTCTCCAACCGCAGTCGCTCCTGCGGGTAGAGCGGGGTGAGCTTGTAGAACTCGGGCCGCCGCTTCGCCTCCTCCGGGTCCATTCCGTTGATGGTGTCGAGCCGGACGAGCGGGTTGTACTTGTCCCGCCGCGCCTCGCCGTCCCGGGAGGCCCGGACCGCACCGGTGACGGCATCACCGCGACGCAGGCCGTACTTCTTGACCTGGGACATCGACACGTAGACGTCGTTGGGGCCGGCCAGATAGCCGGTGGTCCGGACGAACGCGTAGTTGTCGAGCACGTCGATGATGCCGGCCACCGGAACGAGCACGTCGTCCTCGTTGACCTGCGGCTCGCGGCTGCTGCCGCCGCCGCCACTCTCGCCGTTGTCCGGACGGTCGTTGCGACCCCGACGCCGGTCCCGGAACCGGCTGCGCCGGCTGCGCCGTCCACTGCTGTCGTCGTCGTCGCCGTCGTTGTCCCGGTCCACCGAACGCTGGCCCCGGTCGCCGCGCGATTCGCCGCGCTCGCCCCGGTCATTGCCGCGCTCGCCCCGGTCGTTACGGTCCCGGCCGTTGCGGGAGTCGCCACGGTCGGCCCGCTCACCGCGCTCGCCACCCTCGGTTCGCTCGGCGCTCTCGGCCCGCTCACCACGGTCACCGCGCTCGCCACGCTCGGCCCGCTCGCCACGCTCGGCCCGCTCGCCGCGCTCGGCCCGGTCACCACGCTCGGCCCGGTCACCACGCTCGGCCCGGTCACCACGCTCGGCCCGCTCGCCGCGCTCCGGGCGCTCGGTCCGCTCGGGACGCTCGATCCGCTCGACCTGAGGTGCCTCGGTCTCCACCTCGACGGTGGCGGCAGCGGCCCGGCTGGACCGCCGGGACGTGCGCGCCCGCCCTTCGCCGCCAGCGGCGGCGGTGGCCGGTGCCTGCTCTGCGGCGGCCCGACGCTCACCGTCCGGTCGGTCGCTCTCGCGCACCTCGGCCCGGACCTCTTCGCGAGCCGGTGCGGCCGCCGCCGAGACCTCGGCGCGGGGGCGTGGCGCACCGCCACTGGCGGCACTGGCAGCACCGGTGGTGCCGGACTGCCGTTCCGAGATCGCGGCAATCAGCTCGCCCTTGCGCATCCGGGCCGTACCGGAGATGCCGAGCGACGCGGCCAGGCTCTGCAACTCTGGCAGCAGCATCGCCGACAGCCCGGTTCCGGTCCGCCGACGGCGGGTAGAACCTGCGGTGGCTTCGCCAGCGACGTTGGAAACATCCGACGTCACGTCGGTGGTGTCGCTCAATGGATTCCTTCCCTCGTTAAGGCCGGGGCTGCCCGTGGCCTGAAGAACGAACCGGCCGGGCGGCCTCGGTGCACCCGCCTCGCATGACGCGTCGCGGGAGTCTGTAACACAGCAGCCGGTTGGTTTCCCGACTCACCAACGTCGGTGAGCAGGTCTCGCCGCCTGCGGCGACCTGTGGAAACTGCGGTGCGGCGTGAACCTAGGCAAGGGTGAGACGGGCTGACCGCCGAAAGCTTCGGGGGTGCACCGACCCGCAGGAGTCGCATTGCTTTGCGGCTGTGCTAGGTCTAGAGCGTAATCAACTCTTCCGACCTGCGGCAACAGGGTCCCGCTCGGCGTGTCCCAGTCTACCCCCATAGACCCGTGCCCCGGCTACGTCTATCGGCAACCTTTGCGAGGTCCAGCCCATTCCCGGGCTGAATTCCTCGTCGGGGCTGGTCAGCGCCAGGACCGACGGGCCCGCCCCACTGATCACAGCGGCCACACCGGTCGCACGCAACTCAGCCAGAAGCGCCGCACTATTGGGCATTCCACCCGCGCGGTAATTCTGGTGCAACCGATCCTCGGTCGCCGCGAGAAGCAGGGTCGGGTCGGCGGTCAGGGCGTGCACCAGCAGAGCCGCCCGGCCGGCGTTGCGGGCCGCGTCGCCGTGCGGCACCGTCGCCGGCAGCGCCGCCCTCGCCACCGCGGTCAGCCCCCGCTCCCGCGGCACGAAGACGGTGGGTTGGACGTCCGGGGCGACCGGCAGCGTCACCGCCCGGGCCGGGTCACCCGACTCCGACCAGGCGATGGTGAACCCGCCGAGCAGGCAGGGCGCGACGTTGTCCGGATGCCCCTCCAACTCGGCCGCCAGTCGCAGCACCGCGTCGTCGTCGAGGTCCCGGTCACCGTCGATGACCAGGGCCCGGGCCAGCAGGACCCCGGCGACGATCGCCGCCGACGAGGAGCCGAGGCCACGAGCCTGTGGGATCCGGTTGACGCATTCGACGGCCAGCCCGGACGGTTGGCCGCCGAGCGCGTCGAAGCCGGCCCGGATGGCCCGGACGACCAGATGCTCCTCGCCGTCCGGCAACTCTCCCGCGCCTTCTCCGGTGACCTCGACCCGGCAACCGTCCGAGGTGATCCGAGCGCCGACGTCGTCGTAGAGCGCCAGGGCCAGGCCGAGCGTGTCGAAGCCGGGGCCGAGGTTGGCGCTGGTCGCCGGCACCCGGACCCGGACCGGCTCGGATACGAAGGAGGGCCGCATCCGGCTCATGCTAGGTCCCCGTCCGGCGCGGACTCCGGCGCCTCCCCCGTACCGGTCGCACCGGATTCCGCATCGCCGTCCCGGGCCGACCTCGGTGGCCTGCCGGCCGAACGCAGGGCCAGCCGCAGCGCGTACTCGATCTGCGCGTTGACGCTGCGGAGATCGTCCGCCGCCCATCTGGCGATCGCGTCGTAGACCTGCGGATCGATCCGGAGCAGGAGTTTCTTGCGTTCGGCCATCGGTGTGCAGGCCCTAGCTGTAGAGGGATCCGGCGTTCACCACCGGCTGGACGGCCCGGTCGCCGCAGAGTACGACGAGCAGGTTCGCCACCATCTGGGCCTTCCGTTCCTCGTCCAGTTCCACCACGTGCTCGTCGCGCAGCCGCTCCAGCGCGTTCGAGACCATACCCACCGCCCCTTCGACGATCTTGAATCGGGCTCCGACGATCGCGCTCGCCTGTTGACGGGCCAGCATCGCCTGGGCGATCTCGGGCGCGTACGCCAGGTGGGTGGTGCGTGATTCGAGCACCTCGACGCCGGCCAACTGAACCCGTTCGCGCAGCTCGGAGGTCAGCTCCTCGCTGACGACCGCGCTGTCCCGCAGGCTCGCCCGGCCGGAGTCGTGTGCCTCGTACGGGTAACTGGTGGCCAGGTGCCGGACGGCCGCCTCGGACTGCACGGCAACGTACTCGACGTGGTCGTCGACGGCGAATTCGGCCTTGGCCGAGTCGACCACCTGCCACACGACGACCGCCGCGATCTCCACGGGGTTGCCGTCGGCGTCGGAGACCTTGAGCCGGGCGGTCTCGAAGTTGCGCACCCGCAGCGTGACCCGGGACCGGGCGGTGAGCGGCCAGGTCCAGTGCAACCCGGAATCCCGGATGCTGCCCACGTAGCGGCCGAAGAACTGCACGACCTGAGCCTCGTTCGGGTTGACCACGGTGAACCCGGTGGCCGCCAGCATGGCGAGTACGGCGTATCCGACGCTGACCACGCCGATCCGGGGATGGACACCGGCTTCGTCGAGAACCGGCAGGACGCTCGCGATCCCGGCGGCGGCCAGGAGCAGCAGAACTCCGATCGGAATGAACCCGGAGATCCGGAAGGCCCGTCGTTCCATGACATCTCCCTGCTAGCGATGTGATATCACAACGATAGCGGATGCTCACCAGCGGAGAAAGACCGGAGGAAGACTCGCCTACGGACCCGCCAGCGAAGGAGGAGCGGTGTCGTGACGTCAGGGCAGCCGGGTCTGGTCGGCAGCGGCGCCCCGACTCCGCTGTGAGAACGCGTAACCGGCTCCGCGCAGCCGCTGGATCAGGCCGGTCGGACGCAACGCCGAGCCACGGCAGCCGTCCGGGTCGAAGGCCAGCGCCGCGTCCACCTCGGCGGGCAGCCGCGCGCCGAAGACGACCCGCCCGAACCGGCGCCACGGGCCGGTTCCGCCGACGGCGAAGAGGTCCAGACAGGCCGCGTCCCGGTCGGCGACCGAGGCCACCTCGTCCAGGGTGCGGCCGAGCGGCCGGCTCGAGCGCGCGGCGACGTACACCCGGCGGTTGTCGATCCGGTACCCCACCAGGCTGCCGTACGGGCCGGCGAAGTCGTACCTGGGAATCGGCACGTGTCGCAGCACCCGCCGCTGACTGCTCGTGGAGAGCAACAGGTCGAACGGGCCGGCACGGCCGTGCAGCCGGACGGCGAGACCCAGCACGTCCGGCCAGCCGTCCGGGGTGGGTGTGCCACGGGAGAGCCGTACGGTCCCGGCACAGCGGCCCGCACCGCCCGCCATCCGGACCGCCAGCGGCCCCCACAGCTCGACCTGACCGGTGAAGGAGAGTCCGCGCGGATGCAGCAGCCGACCGCCGCGCCACCTGGCCAGGCGGCCGGCAACTCGGGGATCCGGCACGACGTCGATGGCCCTGAGTACCCCGGTCAGCCCCGGAATATCGGCGTCGCCGGGTTTTTCAGCCCGGCTGGCCCGCCGGCTGCGGATTCGCCTCCGGGCCCTCCTCGCCGGACAGGTCGAGCCGCCGGGTCGCCACCCACCAGCCGACGGCGTAGACCAGGGTGGTCAGCCCGCAGCCGGCCAGCACCACCCGCTGGTCGACGTGGTCCACCACCCCGGCCACCGCCAGTTGGCTGACCGCGATGGCCACGGTCGCCAGCATCATGTCGGTGGCGAAGACCCGACCCCGCAACCGGTCCGGCACCTCGCCCTGCAACGCGTAGTTCGACATCACCCAGTTGCTGCCCCCGGCGAAGTGCGCGACGAAGACCAGCACCAGGACCAGCGGAAACCAGTGCGTGAGCGACACACCGAGATAACCCAACCCGTACGTCGACATCGACAGCGCGAGGCCGGGCAGCAGCCAGGACCGGTGGTGCAGCACCCGGCGCATCAGCAGCGGCCCGATCAGCACACCGGCTCCGCGTACCGCGAAGAGCAGGCCGGTGCCCAGCGCGCCGATCCCGTACAGGCCGGCGAGCAGCGGGAACACGGTCAGTACGCCGTTGCCGAGGCCAACCGCGCTCTTGACGGTCACCAGCGCCAGTACCCGGGGACGCCCGCCGATGTACTGCAACGCCTCCCGGATCGCCGTCCACGGACGCGGCTCCGGCCCGTCGGGGTCGCGCGGTGCCTGCAACGGCCGGTGGATCAGCCAGGTCAGGCCGGAGGCGCCCGCGAGGCCGATCGACGCCACCCAGAAACAGGCGTACGGCCCCACCGCGGCGGTCAGCACCCCGCCGAGGGACGCCCCGACGATGCTCATCGTGCCCCACGCCGAGCCGGCGACCGCGTTCGCGGCGGGCAGGTCGTCCGGGTCGACCACGTTCGGCAGGGCGGCCTGTGCGGCCGGCGAGTAGAAGGCCTTCGCGATCGCCACCGCCCCGATCGCGAGCAGCGCCAACCAGGCGGTGCCGGAACTCCGTACGCCGAGCAGCAGGACGATCGCGGCCAGCGCGGTCAGGTTCGACGCGATCAGGATCTTCTTACGGTCCAGCCGGTCGGCGACGGTCCCGGCGTACGGCAGCAGCAGGGCGAGGATTCCGTTGTCGACGGCGAGCACCAGTGCTCCCCACACACCGCTGCCGGTCAGCTTCGGAAGCAGCACCAGCAGCGGCACCATGACGAACCAGTCGGCCCCGAACACCACGAGTTCCGCGCCGAGCAGACGGCGGAAGTCACGGTTGTGGGTAAGGACGGAAAGGGGTGTCGACACGTACCGGGACCTTACCCCGCCGGTGTCCGGACCCCTGCTGGGGATGACGTCGGGCCGGGCCGGTACTCCGGCCCGACCCGATCCGCCCAGTTCTCCGTCGGCCCGCTCAGTCCTCCGTCGGCGGCAGCGGAGACCGGCGGCTCTTCGGCAGCCGCAGCACCTCGAACTGGTCGGTACCGTCGATCAACGCTCCGGACGGCGTCGGACGCCCGCCCAGGGGTCCCGTCGGCCCGGCCGGTACGGCGTGCGCACCCGCCACGCCGGCCGGTACCGGCGTACCCGCACCAGACCCGGCGCCGTCCCCGCCCGGCTCGTCCGAGCCGGCTCCGTCGGCAGACCCGCCGCGCCGGCGGCGCATCCGCTCCTTGGCGTTCTCGACCATCGTGTAGAGCGTCGGCACCAGCACCAGGGTGAGCAGCGTCGAGCTGATCAGACCGCCGATCACCACCACCGCCAGCGGCTGCGAGATGAACCCGCCCTCGCCGGTCAAGCCGAGTGCCATCGGCAGCAGCGCGAAGATGGTCGCGATGGCGGTCATCAGGATCGGCCGCAGCCGGCGCCGGCTGCCCTCGACCACCGCCTCGGTCACACCCATCCCCTGGGCCCGGTACTGATTGACCAGGTCCATCAACACGATCGCGTTGGTCACCACGATGCCGACCAGCATCAACACACCGATCAGGGCCGGTACGCCCAGCGGCGTGCCGGTGGCCAGCAGCAGCCCGATCGCACCGGTGGCGGCGAACGGGATGGAGACGAGCAGGATCAGCGGCTGGATCAGGCTACGGAAGGTGGCCACCATGATCACGAAGACGATCGCGATCGCGGCGAGCACCGCGAGTCCCAGGTCGGCGAAGGCCTCCGCCTGGTCGGCGCTGACCCCGCCCACCGCGAACGTCGCCCCCGGCACCTCGATCGCGTCGAGGCGCTTCTGGAGGGCGGCGGTGGTCGCGCCGAGGTTCGACCCGGTCGACGTACCGGTGACGGTGGCGCTGCGCTCTCCGTCGATCCGGGTCACCGCCAGCGGACCCTGTACCTCGGTCACGTCGGCGATGTCGTCCAACCTGACCGCACCGGTCGGCCCCACCGGCAGGGCCCGCAACGCTTCGATGCCGGCCGGCGGCTGCCCCGTACGCAGCACCACGTCCTGCTGCTTCCCGCCGAGCGTGATCTTGCCGAGCGGGCTGCCCCGGAACTGCTGCGCGACGAGCTGACCGACGGCGGCGTCGGAGAGCCCGAACCGGGCGGCGGCGGCCCGGTCGACCTTGATGTCGATCCGGGGCGCGCTCTCCGCCAGGCTGCTCTGCACGTCCGTCACCTTCGGGGTGTCCGACATGGCCTGGCGTACCTGCTCGGTCGCCCGGGCCAGCACGTCGACATCGGCGGCCCGCACGATCACCTGGAGCTGGTTGACGGATCCGCCACCCGGCCCGCCGGCCTCCCCGAAACTGACCTCGCCGGCGCCGCTGAGTTTGTCGAACTCCGTCCGCAGCGTCTCCTTCAGTGCCGTGGCGTCGGCGTCCTCGCCGAGCGCGACGGAGAAGTTCGCGCTGTTGACGCTGCCGCCCCCGCCGAACGGGTTGGCACCGCCACCCACCGTCACCTGGTACGAGTCGACTCCGTCGGTACGCTCCAGCACCGTCTCGACCTGCTTCGCGGCCGCGTCGGTCGCACCCAGGCTGCTGCCGACCGGCAGTTCCTGGCTGATGTTGAGGGTGTCCTGCCCGGAGTCGTCGAGGAAGTTGGTCTCCAGCCGGGTGCCGAGCCCGAAGGTGCCGAAGAGCACGACCAGGCCGAGGGCGACGGTCAGCCAGCGCCGCCGCGTCGCGAACCGGATCACCGGCAGGTAGCCGCGCTGGAGTGGGCTGCGCAACTCCTTCTCCTCCGCCGCCCGCCGTAGCGCCTCCGCGCTCGCGCCACCGTTCGCCGGCCGGAGGAACCAGTAGGCCAGCACCGGGATGATGGTCAGCGACACCAGCAGCGAGGCGAGCAGTGCCACCGTCACGGTGATCGCGAACGGCGCGAAGAGCTGCCCGACGAACCCGCCGACCAGCACGATCGGGGTGAAGACGGCGACGGTGGTGAGGGTGGACGCGGTGACCGCACCGGCGACCTCCCGGACGGCGCCGATGATGGCGCCGCGTTTCTCCTCGCCGTACCCGAGATGTCGCTTGATGTTCTCCAGGACCACGATCGAGTCGTCGACCACCCGGCCCACCGCGATGGTCAGCGCGCCGAGGGTGAGCAGGTTGAGCGAGTACTTCCCGATCCAGAGCGCGATCAGCGCCACCAGCACGGAGAGCGGGATGGAGACCGCCGTGACGAGGGTGGACCGGACCGAGAGCAGGAACACCAGGATCACAAGTACCGCCATGACCAGGCCGAGCAGACCCTCGGTGGTCAGGCTCTCGATGGACTTCTCGACGAATGGCGCCTGGTCGAAGACCACGCTCAGGGTGGCGCCGGAGGCGGTCGAGAGGTCGGCCAGCCGGTCCCGGATCTCGTGCGAGATGCCCACCGCGTTGCCGTCCGGTGAGGCGGTGACCATGATGCCGAGGCTGTCGCTGCCGTTGGTCCGGGTGAACGAGGTCGGCGCGGCGAGTTGCTGCTCGACGGTCGCGATGTCGCCGAGCCGGACCGCCGTGCCGCCCGGCCGGCCCGGCGGGAGATAGATGCCGGCGAGTTCCTCGGCCGAGGAGATCCGGCCACCGATCTGGACCGTGCGGGTCTGGTCGTTCTCGGTGACCGCACCGGCCGGGATCGTCACGCCGTTGGCCTGGAGCGCGGTGCCGATCGCGGTCGGTGAGACGCCGGCCGCGACGAGCTTGGCCGGGTTGGGAGTGATCACCACCTGCTGGTCGCGCGCGCCGGTCACCTCGACCGTGCGGACCCCGTCGATGGACTCCAGTTCGGGTACGACGGTGTCGGCGAGCCGGTCCGCGAGGGCCCGCTCGTCGCCGCCGCCGGCCGCCGCCAGCACCACCGCGGGCAGGTCGTCGGTGCTGCCGGCGATCACCTGCGGCTCGACGCCCTCCGGAAGCTGGATCCGGTTCAGCGCGGTCTGCATCTTGTTGACCGCGTCGTCGAGGTCGGTGCCGAACTCGTACTCGACCTGGAGGGTGGCGCTGCCCTCCTGGGAGGTCGAGGTGACCTTGTCCAGCCCGGCGATGCCCTGGATGCTGTTCTCGATCGGCTCGGCGACCTGCTCCTCGACAACCTCCGGCCCGGCGCCCGGATACGGCGCGATGATGAACGCCGCCGGAAACTCCAACGAGGGCAGAAGCTGCTGCTTCAGCGACGGCACGGCGTACGCGCCGAATGCCGTGATCACGATCGCGATGAGCGCGACGAGCCCTCGGTTGGCGAGACTGAGTCTGGCGAGGAACGACATCAGCGGCTCACTCCTGTGTATCGAGTTGGCGCGAGATTTGTGATCGCGCGAGTTCTCACGTCGGCGCGGCAGGAGGAAGTCTGCCTGACCCGCATCTCCGGTCCGAAATCGGGGCGCTGGGCGCAGCCTGCGGGTCGGCCGGGTCGGCGGGCAACCCCTGCTCAGCAGGCTCTCAGCTCGCCGTACCGCCCCGCTGGGCGGTCGGTCGACAGGAGCGGGTACGGGTACCGGACGACGCGGCGGAGAAGGTCGGACGGTTGGCTTATGGTGACCGCTCCAGCACTCTACAAAGGAGCAACGTGACCCGATTCCGTTCCGCCCTGATCGTCGCCGGCGCCGCCCTGACCGCGACGGCCCTGCTCCCCTCGGCTCCCGCCTCGGCGGACACCGTCACCAAGTACGTCCATATCCTGTTCGAGAGCCAGGACAGCAACGCGGGCATGGACCTCGACGTGACCAGCGCGGCCGGCCGCACCACCATCGACGTCGACTGGGCCGACAACCAGTGCCGGGACACCGAGAGCGGCCGTACCTGCGACTTCGTCTTCCGGAACTCGGACGCCGTCCCGGTACGCCGCTTCTCGTTCTCGTTCGACCAGGGCAGCTTCTCCACCCGGCTGCCCTACCAGGAGACCCGCCGCACCTGCACGTACGCCAACGAGGAGGAGGTGTCCTGCACCGAGGACGAGTACGCCAGCGGCGTGACGACCATCGACGTGACGTGGACGGGCAGCAGCGAGCCCACCCGCTCCCGGCGGACCGACGAGGACGGCCGGGTGCACGTGACCACCTCGGCGAACGCCGCCGTGAGCGGCACCGCGCACGGCCTGACCTACGGCGGCCCGCTGAGCCTCGGCTGGCTCAGCCGGGTCCGGATCATCGACCCGCAGTCCTGACCGGTCCGGC
Source organism: Plantactinospora alkalitolerans (assembly GCF_015690345.1). Classification (GTDB taxonomy): domain Bacteria; phylum Actinomycetota; class Actinomycetes; order Mycobacteriales; family Micromonosporaceae; genus Plantactinospora; species Plantactinospora alkalitolerans. Next base: position 11,223 of record NZ_JADPUN010000285.1, read on the forward strand.
CCGCCGGAGCCGGCTGCCGGCCCGGATCAGGCGAGGTCGAGGGCGCGGGCGGCGGTGGGCACGTCGTTCTGGATGGTGATCGGCGAGGGCGCGGTCGAGATGGCCCACTCCGGGTCCTTGAGGCCGTGCCCCGTCACCGTGCAGACCACGGTCGATCCGCTGGGCACCATGCCGGCTGCGGCCTGCTGCAACAGGCCGGCGACACTGGCCGCGCTGGCCAGCTCGACGAAGACGCCCACCTCGCGGGCGAGCAGCCGGTACGCGGACAGGATCTCCCGGTCGGTCACCGCCTCGATCAGTCCGCCGGAGGAGTCCCGGGCATCCAGCGCCTGCGTCCAACTTGCCGGGTTCCCGATCCGGATCGCGGTGGCGATGGTCGACGGTTCGCGGACCGCCGTACCGGTGACGATGGGCGCGGCGCCGGAGGCCTGGAAGCCGTACATCTTCGGGCGGCGGGTGGCGTTGCCCTCGTCGGTCTCCTCCTGGTAGCCCATCCAGTACGCGGTGATGTTGCCGGCGTTGCCGACCGGCAGGCAGTGGATGTCGGGGGCGTCGCCGAGCGCCGCGACGATCTCGAACGCCGCCGTCTTCTGGCCGTGCAGCCGGTTGATGTTGACCGAGTTGACAAGCGTCACCGGATAGTCCTGGGCCAGCTTGGCGGCGAGTGCCAGGCAGTCGTCGAAGTTGCCGTTGATCTGCAGCAGTCGGGCGCCGTGGACCAGCGCCTGGGCCATCTTGCCCAGTGCGATCTTGCCCTGCGGAACGAGTACGGCGCAGGTGAGTCCGGCCCGGGCCGCGTACGCCGCCGCCGAGGCGCTGGTGTTGCCGGTGGACGCACAGATGATCGCCTTGTTGCCGGCCTCGACCGCCTTGGAGACCGCCAGCGTCATGCCCCGGTCCTTGAACGAGCCGGTGGGGTTGGCGCCCTCCACCTTGAGATAGACGTCACAACCGAGTCGCGCGGAGAGCACCGGGGCCGGCAGCAGCGGAGTGTTCCCCTCGTTGAGGGTGATCACCGGCGTGGCCTCGCTGACCGGCAGCCGGTTCCGGTACGCCTCGATCAAGCCCCGCCACATATCTCTCTCCTCGCACCTGCGGTGCCCGCCCGGTCTGGTCGGCAGCGGCGGGTCAGCTCCACGGTGCCCCAGGGTCGCCGATCGACCGCACCCGCACCACCCGCTAACCACCTATCGGGACGACCGGCCCACCAGGTGATCAGCGGCGGACCGGCACCGGGCGGCCGCTAGCGGCTGCCGCCCTCGACGCGGAGCACGCTGGCGATCGAGCGGACGATCTCCAGCCTGCGCAGTTCCTCGACCGTCGCGGCGAGCGCGGCGTCCGGTGCGGCATGCGTCACGATCACCAGGATCGCGTCGCCACCCCGGCCCACCGGACCGGAACCATCGGCCGGACCGGACGGCGCGGACGCCTGCCGTACGGTCGCGATCGACACGTCGTGCCGGGCGAACACCCCGGCGACCGCCGCCAGTACGCCCGGTCGGTCGGCAACGTCGAGGCTGATGTGGTAGCGGGTGACCGCCTCCCCCATCGGCCGGATCGGCAACGCCGCGTACGACGACTCGCTCGGGGTACGGACCCCCGCCAGATGGTTGCGGGCCGCCGCGACCACGTCGCCGAGCACCGCGCTCGCGGTCGGCGCACCGCCGGCACCCCGACCGTAGAACATGAGCTGACCTGCGGCAGCGGCCTCGACGAAGACCGCGTTGAAGGCGTCGCCGACGCTGGCCAGCGGATGGCTGACCGGGATCATCGCCGGATGCACCCGGACGCTGACCGACTCCGTTCCGGTGGAGTCCGGGCCCCGGGACGCGATGCAGAGCAGCTTGATGGTGCAGCCCATCGCCTTGGCGCTGGCCATGTCGGCCGCGGTGACCTCGGTGATGCCCTCCCGGTGGACGTCGGCGGCGGTCACCCGGGTGTGGAAGGCGAGCGAGGCCAGGATCGCGGCCTTGGCGGCGGCGTCGAAGCCCTCGACGTCGGCGGTCGGATCCGCTTCCGCGTAACCCAGCTCGGTCGCCTCGTCCAGCGCCTCCGTGAAGCCGGCGCCGGTGGCGTCCATCGCGGAGAGGATGAAGTTCGTGGTGCCGTTGACGATGCCGGTGACCCGGCTGATCGTGTCGCCGTGCAGGGACTCGCGCAGCGAGCGGAGCAGCGGGATCGCCCCGGCCACCGCCGCCTCGTAGTAGAGGTTGGCACCGCCTTCGGCGGCGGCGTCGTGCAGCGTGCCGCCGTCCTCGGCCAGCAGGGCCTTGTTGGCGGTCACCACGCCCTTGCCGGCCCGCATCGCCTCGACCAGCCAGGTCCGGGCCGGTTCGATCCCGCCGACCACCTCGATCACCAGGTCGACGTCGTCCCGCTTGACCAGGCCGAGCGCGTCGGTGGTGAACAGCGACGGGTCGGCGGGCAGCGGTCCCCGCTCGCGGGCGAGCCGGCGTACGGCGATGCCGGCCAGTTCCAGCGGTGCACCGACCCGGGCGGTCAGGTCGGCGGCCTGCTCGTGCAACAGCCGTACCACCTCGGTGCCGACGGTGCCACAGCCCAGCAGGGCCAGTCGGACCGGCCGGATCACCCGCGCACTACTCATCCCACATCCAATGCCAGCAGGTCGTCTTCGGTCTCCCGCCGGACGATCACCCGCGCACGGCCGTTCCGGACCGCCACGACGGGTGGTCGTGGGACATGGTTGTAGTTGCTGGCCATGCTCCGGCAGTAGGCGCCCGTTCCGGGCACGGCGAGAAGATCTCCGGGCTGCACGTCGGCGGGCAGAAATTCATCCTTCACCACCACGTCCCCGGCTTCGCAATGCTTTCCCACCACCCGGGCGAGAATCGACTCGGCCACGGACGCCCGGGACGCGATGGTCGCCGAGTACGACGCGCCGTACAGCGCGGTCCGGATGTTGTCGCTCATCCCGCCGTCGACGCTGACATAGGTGCGGATCCCGTCCACGTCCTTGACCGTGCCGACCTCGTAGAGGGTGAACACGGCCGGGCCGATGATCGCCCGGCCCGGCTCGATCGACAGCCTCGGACCGGCCAGTTGCAGCGCGGCACACTCGTCATCGACGATCTTGTTCAGCCGCTTCGCCAGTTCGTGCGGTGCCGCCGGGTCGTCCTGGGTCGTGTAGGCGATGCCGAACCCGCCGCCCAGGTCCAGTTCCGGCAACTCGACCCCGCGCGCGTCCCGAATCTGCGCCTGGAGCGCCAGCACCCGCCGGGCGGACACCTCGAACCCGCTGGTGTCGAAGATCTGCGAACCGATGTGCGAGTGCAGTCCGCGCAGTTCCAGCACGTCCTCGTCGAGGATCTTGAAAGCGGCGGTCGCCGCCGCGCCTCCGGCGAGCGAGAAGCCGAACTTCTGGTCCTCGTGCGCGGTCGCGATGAACTCGTGGGTGTGCGCCTCGACGCCGACGGTGACCCGGATCATCACCCGCGGCCGTACGTCGCGTTCCCGGGCCAGCGCGGTGAGCCGGTCGATCTCCTGGAAGGAGTCGACGACGATCCGGCCGACCCCGGCGTCGAGGGCCCTGGCGAGTTCGGCCGGGGACTTGTTGTTGCCGTGGAACCCGATCCGTTCGGCCGGCATACCGGCGGACAACGCCACCGCCAGTTCCCCGCCGGAGCAGACGTCGAGGTGCAGGCCCTCCTCGGCGATCACCCGAACCACCGCCCGGCAGGTGAACGCCTTTCCGGCGTAGTAGACGTCCTCGTCCGGGAACGCCGCCCGGAACTGGCGGCACCGGTCCCGCAGGTCGTCCTCGTCCAGGACGTACGCCGGGGTGCCGAACTCCGCCGCCAGTTCGCGGATGCCGAGGCCGGCGACCACGAGCGCACCGTCGGCGTCCCGGGTGACGTTGCGCGGCCACAGGTGCGGCACGAGGGCGTTGACGTCCTCCGGGGTACGCAGCCACGCCGGTCCTCGGACCCCGAGGTCGCCGTGCAGCGCCCCCGCTTCGTGAGCCCGCATCACTTCTCCTTCGCCGCGCCCAGGCGCGGTAGCTCGCTCTTCCCGGCGATTCCAGCCGGCGGTACCGTCCCGGTCACGTACGCACCTGTCACATCCGCTCCGGTGCGGAGACGCCGAGCAGGGCCAGGCCGTTGGCCAGGACGATCCGGGACGCCTCGACCAGCCACAGCCGGGCCCGGGTCAGGTCGGTCGCCGGCTCGTCGCCCACCGGCAGGACCCGGCACGCGTCGTAGAACCGGTGGTACGTGCCGGCCAGCTCCTCCAGGTAGCGGGCGATCCGGTGCGGCTCGCGCAGCTCGGCCGCCGTCGCGACCACACCGGGGAACTCGCCGAGCGTCTTGATCAGCTCGTTCTCCTTGGCGTGGCTGAGCAGCCCCGGGTCGAAGTCGTCCCCCCGGGTCACCCCGAGGTCGACCGCGTAGCGCAGCAGCGAGGCGATCCGGGCGTGCGCGTACCGCACGTAGTGCACCGGGTTGTCGTTCGAGTTCTTGGTGATCTCGTCGATGTCCAGGGTCAGCGGCGAGTCCGTCGAGGAGCGCGCCAGCGAGTAACGGGCCGCGTCCACGCCGACCGCGTCCACGATGTCGTCGAGCGTGATGATGTTGCCGGCCCGCTTGGACAGCCGTACCGGCACGCCGTTGCGGACCAGGTTGACCAGTTGGCCGATCAGGATCTCGATGTTGAAGTCCGGGTCGTCCCCGGCGCAGGCGGCGATCGCCCGGAGCCGGTTCACGTAGCCGTGGTGGTCGGCGCCGAGCAGGTAGACGCACTTGTCGAAGCCGCGCTCCCGCTTGTTGATGTAGTACGCCGAGTCGGCGGCGAAGTAGGTCAACTCGCCGTTGCTCCGGATCAGCACCCGGTCCTTGTCGTCACCGAAGTCGGTGGTGCGCAGCCAGATGGCGCCGTCGGCGTCGTACACGTGGCCCTGCTCGCGGAGCCGGCCGAGCGCGTGCTCCACCGCGCCGCTGCTGTGCAGGGTGCGCTCGGAGAACCAGACGTCGAAATGCACGCCGAACCGCTCCAGGCTGGCCCGCATCTCGTCCAGCATGAGGTGGTAACCACGGTCCTGGAAGACGATCATGGCCTCGTCGGCCGGCAGGTCGAACACGTCGGGCCGCTCGGCGACGACCCGGGTGGCGATCTCCGTGACGTACTCGCCCGGGTAGCCGTCCTCCGGGGTCGGCTCGCCCCGGGCCGCCGCGTACAGCGACCGGCCGAAGCGCTCGATCTGGACACCGGCGTCGTTGACGTAGTGCTCGCTGGTGACCTCGGCGCCGGCCTTGGCGAGAATCCGGCGCAGCGAGTCGCCGACCGCCGCCCACCGGGTGTGCCCGAGGTGGATCGGGCCGGTCGGGTTCGCCGAGACGAACTCCAGGTTGACCCGCTGCCCGGTGAGCCGGTCGCTGCTCCCGTACGCCTGACCGGCCTGGACCACCTCGCGGGCGAGCTGCCCGGCGGCGGCCGGGTCGAGGCGGAGGTTGAGGAAGCCCGGCCCGGCGATCTCCACCGATTTGACCCCGGGTGTCCGGCCCAGTTCCTCGGCGAGGGCTGCGGCCAGGTCCCGGGGCGGCACGCCGACCCGCTTGCTCAACTGGAGGGCGATCGTGGACGCGTAGTCGCCGTGCTCGGGATTGCGCGGTCGCTCCAGCGCCACCGACTCCGGCAGTACGGAGGGATCGAGACCACGCCGGGCGAAGACGGCGTGGGCGGCAGCGAGGACGGCCTCGGCGAGATTGGCGGGAGTCACCGAACCATGTTACGGGGGTAGACTCGGTCACTCGGTGGCGACCCTGCGCCTTTACGGCCCGCCATCCCCTGACCGACCGACCTGACGAGGGACCATGAGCATCAGCACCTCGGGCGGCGAACAGCGCCGTCCGTCCGTGGTCAGCACCGGCAAGAAGTCGCCGGCCGGCGGCAAGCCCGCCGAGGGCGGCAAGGCGGCCGGGGCCAAGCCCACCGAGGACGGCAAGGCGGCCGGGGCCAAGCCCGCGGGGACGGCTGCCAAGACCTCCTCGGCCGGCCGGGTTCCAGCCAACCGGTCCGGCGGCGGTGGCGGTGGCAAGAAGCCGCAGCAGCGCCGGCCGGTCGCTCCGGTACGGGTCAGCCAGGGCCGCTCGTGGGGTTCGATCGGCCTCTTCGTGGCCGTTGGTGTGGTCACCGCCGCGATCATCGGATACGGCGCCTACGCGGTGATCCAGAACGGCAAGAGCTGGGAAGACAAGGCCGCCGCCATCGACGGCATCACCAATTACCGGAAGACCGACCCGTCGTTGGTGGAGCCGTTCCCCGGCAAGCAGTCGCACGAGGCGGGCCCCCTGACATACAAGATCAGCCCTCCGGTCGGCAGCAGTCACAACAACGCCTGGCAGAACTGCGTGGGTGACGTCTACGACGCGCCGATCGCGAACGAGCACGCGGTGCACAGCCTGGAGCACGGGGCGATCTGGATCACGTACAAGTCGGATCTGCCCGCCGAGCAGGTGGAGCAGCTGGCCAGCAAGGTCCGTGGCAACGAATTCATGCTGATGAGCCCGATCGAGAACCTGGACCGGCCGATCTCGCTGCAGGCCTGGGGCTACCAGCTCAAGCTCGACAGCGCGAGCGACGGCCGGATCGACGACTTCGTCGCAGCGCTCCGGCAGAACGCCTCCATGGAGCCCGGCGCACCCTGCTCCGGCGGCATCACGGCCACCGGTACGACTCCCCGGGACAACGTGCAGGGCGACCAGCCGCAGGCCCCGGCGGGCGGCTGATCGATTTGACCATCGGGTCGGGGGCGCTGGCGACCGCCGGCGCCCCGGAGGACGGGAACATCGAGCGTGGTCCGGGTCGGCGTACCACCGGCACGGTCGCGCTGGCGCTCGCCATCCTGCTGGGGCTGCTGCTCGGCTTCGCCAGTGGGCTGCTCGCCCCGGGCCTGCTCCGGCCCGGTGACGGTTCCCCGGAGGCCGGGTTCGCCCGGGACATGTCGTCGCACCACGCCCAGGCCGTGGAGATGTCGATCCTGGCCCACGAGAAGTCCACCGATCCGGACGTACGGACCCTGGCCGCCGACATCGCGCTCACCCAGCAGGCCCAGATCGGCACGATGCAGGCCTGGCTGAAGACCTGGAACCTCGGCCCGACCGGCAGCAAGCCGCGAATGGCCTGGATGCCGGACGCCGCCGGTGCGGTGAAGAACGGGCTGATGCCCGGGATGGCCACCGACGCCCAGCGGGCCGAGCTGCGCGCCGCCACCGGTCGCGACTTCGACGTCCTCTTCCTGCGACTGATGCGCGACCACCACCTCGGCGGGATCCACATGGCCGAGGGCATACTCGATCTTTCCGACGACGCGCAGGTGACCGCGCTGGCCAACTCGATGGTCGCCGGGCAGAAGAAGGAGATCGAGTTGATCCAGTCTCTGCTCGGCAAGTTCGGGGCCCGGTAGCCACGCCCTCCCCTGTACCGCTCTTCCGGCGGCCGTCCAGCCCGGACGGCCGCCGTTCCGGTTCCCGCGCCCCCGCGATGACCCACGCGAGGTACTTCCGTTAAGAGCGACTTAGCCTACTTGCCCGGTTTGCCGAGCTTTCTCCACACATAACGTGACCAGTCACGAACTGTCGTCGTTGTCCTAGACATGGCGGTTGCTCTTCGGGACGGACGTCGGTCGGTCACCAGTTGGTGCCGTCGACACACCATCGGCGGCGACGGTGCGGTGGCGGCCGTACGTCGCGGACAACGGTCGGGCGAGGCAGTCATCCTCAGCCGGGACCAGGAACTCGACCTGATCGAGACGATTCGCGGCTGCTATCCGGACCAGCTCGGACTGGACGACGACCTCTGGACCCGGCAGAGCGTCGCCGTCCTGGCGCAGCGCCGGTACGGCATGCGACTCGAGGACGGCGACGTCAGCGCTTACCTGCGAGCCTGGGGTCTCGGCCCACGTGAACCCACCGACCGGGCCTGCGGCCTCTGCGTCGACGCCGTGGTCGACTGGCTGGAACGGCAGTACCCGGCAATCGTCCGCTCCGCGCAGGAGCACCGGGCGGAGCTGTGCTGGATCGGCCGGACCCGACTGCACGGGGTGGTCCCCGCCGCGGACGTCCTGTCGGCCGTCTCCGTACGCGGCCGGGTGCGGTTCATCGTCGCCACCCCGAACGTCGACCCGGCACTTCCCCGGGACTTCCTGCTCCGGCTCAGCGGCCCGGACTGCCGCGCCGTACAGATCGTGGTCGACGGCTCCTGGACCCGGGCCGAGTGGCCCCGGAAGCTACCCCCGCACATCGTGCTGCACCCGCTGCCCAGCTGCGGCCGGTAACGGAGCCGGGCCGATCGCCGACTCCGCCCGCCCCGGGTCCAGGCCGCCGGTACGCCGACACGACGGATACCGATTCGGTCCCGCGCACCCTTGTTTGCTACTCTTTCGTGGTCGCTGAGCCCCCGTAGCTCAGGGGATAGAGCACCGCCCTCCGGAGGCGGGGGCGCAGGTTCGAATCCTGCCGGGGGCACCATCGCGGACCAGCATAGAAACGCCCCAGACCAGGTAAGACCCGGTCGGGGGCGTTCTCCGTCCGGCCGGCTGTAACCACCCGCCGGCGGGTGCCTGTGCCGAACACGTGCCGAGGTTCCGGGCCGGTTGGTCGTGGCCAACGCCCGCCCGCGTCGGCGGTACCCGCCGTCGAGCGCCATCCTCTGACTCGAGAATGCGTGCCCGATTAACCTGATTCCTCCGCGAATACCGTTCTCGACCGCCGACCGGCGCCAGCCTCTGCGTCAGACGGCTGCGGCGACCCGCTCGGAGAACTCGACGAGGCGGTTGGAGAATCCCCACTCGTTGTCGTACCAGCCGAGCACCTTGACCTGGTTGCCGACGGCTTCGGTCAGCGGCGCGTCGAAGATCGACGAGTAGGGGTTGCCGACGATGTCCGCCGAGACCAGCGGCGCCTCGGAGTACTGCAGGTAGTGCCGCAGTCGCTGGGAACCGGCCGCCTCGCGGAACGCCGCGTTGACGTCGTCGACTCCGGCGCTGCGCCGCAGGACCACGGTGAGGTCGGTGATCGAGCCCACCGGGACGGGGACCCGCAGCGCTGCGCCGGTGAGGCGCCCGTCGAGTTCGGGAATGACCTTGCCGATCGCCTTCGCCGCGCCCGACGACGTCGGGATGGTCGAGACGGCGGCCGCGCGGGCCCGGCGCAGGTCGGAGTGCGGGGCGTCGTGCAGCCGCTGGTCGCCCGTGTAGGCGTGGACCGTCGTCATCAGGCCGGACTCGATGCCGAACGAGTCGTTCAGCACCTTCGCCAGCGGCGCGAGCGAGTTCGTGGTGCACGAGCCGTTGGAGAAGACATCGTGGCTGTCCGGATCGAGCCCGTCGTCGTTCACTCCGAGAACGAACGTCGGGACGTCCCCCTTGGCCGGCGCCGAGATGATGACCTTCCTCGCGCCGCCCTTGAGATGGGCCGCGGCCGTGACTCCGTCCGTGAAGTGGCCGGTGGACTCGATGACGATGTCGGCGCCGACGTCACCCCAGGCGATGGCGGCCGGGTCGGGCTGAGCGAAGACCTTGATTTCCGTGCCCCGGACCGTGATCGCGTCGCCTCCGGAGGCGACGCCGTCGAGGTGGCCGTAGATGGAGTCCCACTCGAGCAGGGTGGCCAGCGTGCGGGCGTCGGTGAGGTCGTTGACCGCGACCACCTCGACGTCGGCGTCGTTCGCCAGGGCGGCGCGCAGGTAGCTGCGCCCGATCCGCCCGAACCCGTTGATGCCGATACGTACCGTCATGACTTCACTTCCTCTTGTCGAGCTTGTCGAGTTTGTCGATCGGCGTGGACGGTGCCGCCGCCCGGAGCAGGTCGAGGGCACCGGCGCGGGCGTCGTCGAACGGGCCCGGGTCCTGCTGCGCGATCGCGAGCACGTAGCCGCCCTGCAGGACGGCCATCAGGGTGTGGGCGAGACGCTCGGGGTCGAGGTCGTCCCGCAGCTCACCCGCGGCGACCGCCTCGCGAAGCACCCTCGCCCAGCTGCCGTGGACCTGGGCGAACGCACGCGCCACCGGGGCGAGCAGCACCGGGTCCTCGCGGACCTGCGGGTCCTGGGTCATCCGGCCGACCTTGCAGCCCTTGAGGGCGTCGCGGGGACGCGCCAGGTAGGCCTCGATCCGGGCCATCGGGTCGCCCGCACCGTCGAGTTCGGACGCGGCCGGCAGCAGATCGGCGACGTTGCGCTCAAGGGCGGCGAGCGCGAGGTCCCGCTTGGTCGGGAAGTGGTGGTACATGCTGCCCTGACCCACCCCGGACCGTTCGCGCACGTCACGCGGGCTCGTGTCGGCGTAGCCGCGCTCCCACATGAGCTCGCTCATCGTCTCGACCAGCAGTTCTCGCGAGTTCATGCCATCAGTCTGTACATACCAGTAGGTACAGCGCAACCCGTTACGCATACGATGTGAGCTCACGGACCCGTTCACGGAGGCAGATGTCGTGAAGCCCACCCAGAGCGAAGTCGTGAAGCCCACCCAGAGCGAGGTCGTGGCGCAGCAGGGGCGTACTCGACGGGTGGGGTTCCGGTGGTGAGGGCGCGGCCCGCCGCCGGTGGCGGGCGCTGGGTGGAAATCTCGCCCGAGCGGATCCGTGGTTGGATCGACGGCTTCTACGGCCGGCACGAAGGCGCCACCGAGCAGGGCCTCGTGTTGACCGGCCTGAGCAACGGCGATACCGCCACGCTGCATCCGCCACCCGGGCTCGGCGACGTACCGGATGTCGACACGCTGCTGGCCCGCGTCGTCCGACCGCCCCGGATCGCCGTGCTGCTGGCGCGTAAGGGCGCGGTCGCCGCCGGTGTCGCGGACGGCACGACCATCACCGTCTCGAAGGTCGAGCGCTTCTACGTGCAGGGTCGCACCGCGGCCGGTGGCTCGTCGCAGCAGCGCTTCGCCCGTCGACGCGCCAACCAGGCCGAGGCTGCCACCCAACGGGCCGCCAACATCGCCGCCCGGGTCCTGCTGCCGTACGCGCCCGGTGTGCCGGCCGCCCCCGATGACGCGGTCAACGCGCTGGTCTGCGGCGGCGACCGGTCGATGATCGACGCGGTGCTGACCGACCGGCGCCTGTCCGCACTGGCGCTACTGCGCCATCCACGTCTGCTGGAGTCCGCCGAGCCGCGGCTGGCCGTGCTGGAGGCCGCGGCGATAACCGCCAGACGGATCCGGGTCCATCTGCTGCCCTGAGCTGTGGCGGGATCGCTCGACGTACTGCCGTTACCCGCCTCGGACGGGTTCGACGTCGGTCAGGCTCGGCGGATCATGATGTCGCCCCAGGAGGTGCTCGCCCGTACCTCGACGGTCTCCTCGTTCTCCTCCGGGCTCTCGGTCGTGTCGAGCGCGTTGTGCACCCGACCGTTTCGGGAGCTGACGTCGAGCCACGCGGCGGTACCGCGCCGGATGCCGACCTCGATGCCGCCGTACGACGTCTGCAGGCCGATCGTTCCGCGTACCGCCTCGCCGATCCGGACGGTGCCGTAAGCGGTGCGCGCCGTCACCGAGGCCAGCGCCCGGTCGATGGTGACGTCGCCGTACGCGGTCTTGACCTGGACGTCCCCGCCGCTCTGCCCGACCCAGCAGTCGCCGGAGGAATTCTTGATCTCGATGGTCCCGTCAACCTCGCCGATGCGTACCTTGCCCGAGGAGGCCGTGACCCGGGCCGGGCCGGCGACGCGTTCCACCACCACCTCACCGTGGCTGCTGTCGATCTCCAGTGGCCCGGTCTGGTCGAGCCGGACCGTACCCCCGGTGTTGAACCGGCATTCGCCGAGTCGGCCCTCGGCCCGGAACGACGCCCACGACGCCTCGGCCTGCACACTCGACCCGCTCGGCAACTCGATCACGACGTCGAGCGCGGGACCGGTGCCGAAGAAGCCGTAGCGTCGCCAACTCTTCGGCGCCCTGATCATCAGCCGGCCGGCGACGTATTCGACGGTGGTCTGCTCCGCGGCGTGCACGTCGGACTTGCTCGACTCGTTGCGGGGCCGCACCTCGACCATGGTGTCGGCGCGGTCGGTCGCGGTGATCCACGCGTCACCGACGGGAAGGTCGACCAGGACGGAGATCGGCTCTGGTGTATCGAAAACAGGCATGGTGGTCTCCCGGATTGTGGTCGGGGGCGTTGCTGCGGATGGATGGCGGGAAGCGACGGGGGTACGTCTTCTAACGTGCCCAGCCGGTGAAGTGCTGTCCGGATCTCACTTCGGCACGCCGCGTCGGACGGCGATCGGTGTCGGCGGCCCCCACGGCACTGGCGGCGGCTCGCACGAGCCAGGCGTTGACCGACAGTCCGGCCCGCCCGGCGGCCTCCTCGACGCTGGCCTTCAGGTGGTCGGGGAGACGGAGATTGATCCGCGAGGTGCCGCCGTCGTCACCCTCCGGGGCCAGCAGCGGGGCCGGCGGCGCGATCGGGCCGACATCCGCGTCCGCGTCGTCGACGGGTGGACTGGCGGGGGTCACCACGAAGGCGGGCTCCCGCCCACGTAGCCGTACGTGAACCGAGCCTGGGGCGAGTTCTCGGGTGATCTCGTCGGCCGCGTCCGACAGGGCGTTGAGCAGCGTGAGCCGGGTTGCCGCCTCCAACTGTGTGACGAGCCGCTCGGCCAGCGCCCTGCCGTCGGGATCGGCCCCCTCCGCAGCCAGGGCGAACTCGTTGCGCAGGTTCTCGACGTACGGCCTCAGGTCCATGGTGCCATCATGGCACCGGTTGGCTCAGCCTGCAAACATATCTGGCTCCGGTCGACGCCATCAAGCGCAGACGGGAGGGGGAATGCCGTCGTCGGGAAGGAAGTGCAGCACCGTCCCGGACTCATCGGTGTACGTCAGATTCTCTGGCGGCACCTCGATGGCCGTACCGCGCCCGGTCCAGGTGTCGGGCTTGTTCGTGGCGTCGAACGGCGGCTTCGGCACCTCCCAGGTCCTTCCGTCGAGAACGAGGGGATCCACCCCGCAGTGGTAGAGGCCGACAGTGACCGAGTACTGCACGGTCGCTGGCAGGGTGGCCACCCGATGCGGGCCGAGGGGCTTCCGTTCGGCGCCCGACCCCGTACAGCCACCCAGGAGAATCACAGCCCCCAGAGCCGCTGTCGCCGTCCTTCGCATGGTCCCTTCGACGCCGTCGACCGGTCGCCGGTTCCCTGACCGGCCTACGGACCCGCTGGTCGCCTCCGCGCCGCCGTGGCCGTGGCCGGACGGTACGGCTACACGTCGAGAACCCGTTCGACGCGCTGGCGGCGGCCGGGCTCCCCCGCGTACCGGTCGAGGACGTACCAGCGCCGCCGCCACTCGCGATAGCCGTCCGCCCGACCGGCCGCCTCCCGGCAGGCTTCGACGGACGCGACGAAACTCGGCTTCGTCGCACAGCCGATCACGTTCGCGTCCCATCCCGACCGGCCGTCGCCGACATGCGCCAGCCAACCGGACAGCGCCTCCACCGCGTCGTCGTCGAGCTCGGCCCGCTCGACGCAGGGATCGAAGGCCAGCGCCGACGGCAGCCGGTACCCGGGAACCAGCAGCGCGAGGTGCAGCCGAAGCTGGATGATCTTTCCCTGGTGTGCGGCCAGCAGCGGCACCGGTTCACCGCTGACGTCGAGCACCGGCAGTTCGATCCGCCGGTACGTCTCCTCGAAGCGGGCCAGCAGGTCGGCACGCAGCTCCGGCCAGGTCTCGTGGTTGCCGGGCTTGCGGCCGAGCGCCTCCATCTCCGGAGACATCGACAGCACCAGCAGGATCGCCCGGGCCGTCATGATCCCCGGATTCTGGTACGCCGTGGCGAGCGCGAGCCGCCGCTCGTCCACCTGGTGGACGAACCCCCACCGCTGCTCGATCCGATCGGCGACGTCGAGCGCCCGGCCGCCGATCGCGGCGCCGTCGGTCAGCTGGCTGAACATCCGCTGCGTCCACCGGGGACTGTCGTCCTCGGTCCACGGCGGATCATCCTCCTCGATCCCCTCCATCCACCGGCCGACAACCCGTTCCGCGGTCCGGCACGCGGTCCCGGCCTCGGCGAGAGCGATCTGCAACAGCACCTCGTCGAGGTCCAGCAGGTACCGGTCCCGGTCCGGGCTGCCGGCGTGGCTGTCGGTGAAGCTGGCGTGCTTCGTCCGCGCCTCCTGGTGCAGGATCCAGGCCTCGTCGTACCCGTTCTCGGTGTCCCGCTTCGACTCCGCCAGCGCCTGGGCCCGGATCGCTCCGAGCGCCCGGGGCGCGAACTCCGGCCACGGCAACGACCGCGCCGCGTCGGCGGCCCTGGCGATCAGGTCGGCGGCGGTCCGCGCCGAACTCCGCGCCGCGCCGGTCAACGACTCGAACCCGGCAGTCACCTCCCAGAGCGACATCAGCGACACCTCGTAGAGGAGCCAACCCATCAACGGCAGCAGCTCCGCGAGCTTCTCCGGCGGCAGTTGCGGCCGGGGGTCGTCGAGAAATTCCCGGTACGCCCGCACGTCCGCCTCGATCCGCCGCAGCAACCGGTCGTCGACCGGGGTGGCGCCCGTCCGTACGGCCCGGGGAAGCCCGCGCAGCTGCTCGGCACTCATCATCTCGACGCATCCCCTCGACAGACGGCGACCCGGAAAGACGCCGGCGGCACGACCGCTTCGACTAGTACCGGCCGATGATCGGAAATGTCATCATCCGAACGGCGTGCGTCACGGCTCGGACGGCCCCGGCCGATGGACGGTCCGGTGCCGGAGTTCGCGCGACCCTACTTCGGATGCGGACCTCCAGAGCCTGGACGATGAACGCCCTCCGCCATAGGTTGGCGACGCCAAGGCGACAACATGGACAACTCCGCTTCCGACCCCGCCCGGGGTACCACCGCACGGAAGCGGGTCCGTCCGGAAGGGATCGAACGTGCGGAACCGTCTGGACCGGGATCTGGCCGCGCTGCAGGACGACCTCGGCGAACCCGGTGAGCTGCGGCTCCCACCGGAGCAGTGGGCGCCCTTCATGAGCCACCTGGAGGAGCTGGTCGAGGCGCTCGGCGAGCGGGACCAGAGCCGGATCGGCGAACTGCTCCAGCGGCTCGGGGCCAGCGGTGCCCGCCGGGTCAGGGCCCGGATCGACGATCCCCGCGACGTCGACGCGCCGGAGCCGTTCCGGGCCCGGCTGGCCGAGCTGGTCCCGGTGATCGCCGACCACGCGCGTACCGCCACGAAGCCCCGCGTCGAGCCGAAGCGGTAACGGATGCTTCTCAGGCCGGCGCTCCTGATCCACGAGTTCGCCAGACTCGACCAGAGCGGCGACGACGGTCCGGGCGTACCCGGCCGGCTCCGGGAACTGTGGCACCGGAGTTTCCTCGACAAGCAGGTCGGACCGCCGGATGCCGACGTCGCGACGATCCGGGTTCCGCCTGGTACGTCCGCCCGGGGGTTCGACGTGCTCGCCACCCGTCGGGGCCGCCACGAAGACGATCGGGTCTACGAGGCGGTGCTCTCCGCCGCCAGCGACTCGATGTGCCTCACCGTCCTGCTGGCGCCCAACCTCCAGACGTCCACCTGGGCCGACCTCGACGCTCGGTGGCAACATGCGACGGCCACCGGGCCGGGACGGCGGACCGGTGCCGAACCGGGCACCGGGGCCGGCGGTGACCTGGGCACGGTGCGGATCTACGTGGCCTATGTCGACTCGCCACTGGACGAGGAGACGGTCGGACGGGTCGCGGCGGCGGTCGGCGACGCCCTACCGGACCCGGGCGGCGCCTCGGCCTGGATCCGAAACTGGTCGAGGACCGCACAGGACTTCCTCCTCTGGGAGCCACCGGCACGCCACCCCGACGAGCGACGGCTGGTCCTGATCGGCCCGGAGTCCGCAGAGGACGAGCTGGACGCGTTCGCCTGGACCAGTGGCGGCCGGGTGCTCGGCCCGCTCGTCTACTACCTGCTGGACAGCGAGAAGCTGCGCTACGAGATGGCCGTGCACAACGCGGACTTCCCCCGGATCCGGCAACTGTGCCTCGACATCGACGACGCCGTCGACCGGCTCCTGGCGCTGCACCGGTCCGCGTCGACGGCCCCGGCCGACCTGGTCCGGGCGGACGACGCACTGACCCAGCTCCAGACCGACGCCACCGGGCTGATCACCACACTCGCGCGGCTGCGCAAGGTCGCCTGGACCGTCGGAGTCGCGAAGGCGAACATGACCGCGGCGGTTCCGGCCCTGCCGTCCGCCCGGGGACCGCTCGCCGCCGACCAGGCGATGGCGAAGGTGTTGTCCGAACGGCTCGGGGACGACATCGCGTACCTGGACATCTCGCGGGAGCGGGCCGACCGGGTCTCCGCGTTGACCGCCACCGCCGTCCAGCGCGGCCTCGGTGCGTTCCAGCAGCAGCTACTGCTCGTCCAGACCTCGGTCGTCGGAGCGATCGTGATGATCCTGGCCGGCGTGCAGGCGTTCGAGACCAAGGTCGACATGCCGGCCCTGTTGCAGGCACCCCTCATCGCGGTGCTCGGCAGCCTCGCGCTCGCCCTGCCGACCGCCGCCATGCGCTGGTCGAGCAACATCTCCCGGGACATGCCGCTGCGTACCGTCGACTATCTCGCGACGTTCGTGCTGGGTACGAGTCTGGGCTGGCTCGCCGGCGAGGTCGTGTCGTACGCCATCGACGGCCATCCGCTCGACAAGCTGCCGACCTGGCTGCTCAGCCTCGTCGCCGGTCTCGTCGCGTGCGCCCTGGCCCGGCTGCGGTCCCGCCAGCTCGACCGACCGGCCGGTACGGACCCGCCGCCCCGACCCACCGGCGACCGCCGCCGGGCACCCGTCGACCGGCCCTGATCAGCGGACGTACGCGCTCAGCAGCGCCCAGCCCAGTTCCGGGCCCCGATGCCGCACGGCGTCCAACTGGGCTCGCCGGAGCGCCACGTCGAGCCGGACGGCACCGTCCCTGATCTCGTCCACGATCCGGCTCGCCGCGGCTCCGGTGAGCCGGTCCGGTATCTCGTCGATCCCGGCGACGACGCACCGGGAGCCGCCGGTGAGCAGCGCCATGACGAAGCTCAGCGGCTCGGCGTGCGCGGGGTTCACCAACTGCCCGACGTGGCAGGAGGCCATCAGCACCGACGGCGGCCAGCGCAGGCCGAGCGCCGCCCCGGCGGCCAGCGGCTCCGGCAGCCGCAGGCACTGGCCCAGTCCCTCGCCGTCGCCGTGCGCGGCGATGTGCACGAACCGCCAACCGGCCGACTCGTCCGCCAACGCGTCGACGAGCGGACCGTCGAGCCCGACCGGGGCCGAGTCGGGGCCGACGTCGCAGCGGTGCAGCGGCAGGACCTCCGCCTCGTTGTCCAGATCCCAGGCCATCCGCTCCTGCCGGATGTTGACGCCTCCCTCGGCCCGGGACACGAGCCGGACCAGCGCCGGTCCGGTCACCGGCGGCGGCTCCTCGTACGACAGGCAGGTCAGCACCGGGCACTGGGCGGTCACCGCCCGTTCGACCAGCCGGGTACCCGCGTCGTCGATCCGCACCGCCGCCCACGGCAGCAGGCTCAGCGCGGAATGCGCGGAGATCAGCAACTCGATCGGATCCTCGCGGGTGTGTGCCCCCAACACCGCCAGCAACCGGGCCGGCAGCAGTTCGCGGGCCAGGCCGTACCAGTCCGGCCCGGCTTCGCCGTCGGCGTCGGCGAGCCGGCCGAGCCACTTCTCCGCGTCGTCCGTGCCGTGGAAGAACGCCGTGTACGCCGCTCCGGGCGTGAACCGCTCGAAACCGACCGACCGCCGTGGCTCGACCAACGCGCGGAACCAGTTGGTGCCGTCGCCGAGCGTGTCCGGAAGCGCGACGTAGTCCAGGGCGTACCGGGTGCCGATGACGTCGACCAGCTGCGCCAGGTCCGCCGGCGCCGGCAGCACCGTGTCGGCCAGCATCGGCGACACCGCCTCCTCGAGCTGCCAGTGCAGGTCCGTCAACTCCCGCTGCCGGGACGCCTCGTCGCCGACCAGGGGCTCCGCCGGCTGGTCCTCGGCCCGGACGATCTCGTCCACCAGGCCACTGACGTGTGGACTCAACAGCAGCCGGCCCGCGCGCATCCGGCTGGCGAACCCGGTCTGCTTGGCGGAGAGCGCGACCCGGAGTCCGAGTTCGGCCGCGTCCGTACCCGGCAGCGCGGCGGCCAGCAGGGCGATGTCGCCGTAGACCCGCCGGAAGGCGACCGCCAGCGGCGCCCGGGACCGGGCGACCACCCGCCAGCGCCCCCGGACCCGTTCGGCTGCGTCGAGGGCCCGGCGGCCCAGCTCCACCGCCTGCCCGACGGCCTCGCCGGTCCGCTCGCCGGTCGCCAGGCACTCGGCGAGGGCCAGCGCCGCCGACAGCTCCAGCACGCCCCGGTCCTCGTCGGGATCCGGCGCCGGGCCGCCGGACTGGCTGGGCACCGGCACCGGCCCGCCGACCCGGTCCAGCGCGACGCGCATCCCCCGGACCGCCTCGGCGTGGTCGCCCTGCTCCCAGGCGGCCAGCCCGAGAACGAGGTCGTATCGGTGCCGGGTCGAGTAGCCGGCGGCCCGGGTGGAGTTCCAGTACTCCTCCTCCAGCTCACCGAGGGTGTCCCGGACCTGCATCGCCTGCCCCATCGAGATCAGCGACGCGCCGTGCTCGTAGAGGAAGTGCCCCCGGTGCGGCTCCGCCCCGGTCCCGTGGAAGAAGGTGGCCGGGCAGACGACCAGGCGGAGCGCCTCGGCGTACTCGCCATGCAACCGGAGGCTGCGGGCCGCGAGATATCTGCTGCCCACCCCGAGCGTCAGGTCCCGGTAGAGCCGGTCGGTGTCCTCCGCCAACTCCGTCAGGGCCCGCCCGTACAGGTCCGCCGGGGTGTGGGCGGTGTCGATCGGAATGCCGACGAGGCCGCAGAAGTGCACGATCGTCCCCGCGTACGCCCAGGCCTGTGCCCGGACCGCCCAGGAGTCGGCGCTCCGCGCCGCGACCAGGTGGTGCCGCAGCGCGACCGCGAAGAGGTTCGGCTCGTCCCTGGCCTTCCGGGCGAGGCTCTCCCGCTGCCGGACGATGCCGACGGCCAGGTCGGCGTCCGCGGCCAGCAGGAGCAGCGCGTCGCGCGCCAGCACCCGGCGAACGGGTACGGACGGCCCGCCGGCACCGGTCGGCGGGCCGCTCCCCGGCCCGGTCGTCGAACTGCTCCCCGGCCCGGTCACCGGGAGATCACCTCCGCCAGCTTCCGGAGCGCGTCGAGGCTGTGCCCCGGCAGCGGCCGGTCGACGTACGGCAGGCTGTCGACGAGTCCGGGTGCCGACGGCTCGAATCCCGGCCAACCCTGCTGCGGATTGACCCAGACCAGTAGATGTGCGAGCCGGGAGAGCCGCGCCACCTGGCGGGCCAGCAGCGCGGGAGCGCCGAACTCGCAACCGTCGGACGCGATGACCACGATCGCGGACCTGACCGTGCCGGTGCCGCCCCAGCCGCGCAGGAACTCCCGCAGGGTGGGGCCGAGGCGGGTGCCGCCACCCCAGTCGGCGCCGAGCCGGGCCGCCGTACGGAGGGCCAGGTCGGGGTTCCGGGCCCGCAGCGCCGACGTGATCCGTGTACACCGGGTGCCCAGGGTGAACACCTCCGTCGCAGCGGGATCGGCCCGGACGGCCGCGTGCGCGAACCGGAGCAGGGCGTCGCGGTACAGCCGCATCGACCCGCTGACGTCGAGCAGGAGGAGGAGCCGTCGGGGCTGCTCGGTGCGGCGTCGACGGTGGAGGCGTACCGGCTCTCCGCCGCCCCGGACCATCGCCGCGGCCGTACGGCCGACGTCGATCCGGTTCCGCCCACCCGGAACCCGGCGCATCGACCGACGGGATCGGTGCGTCGCGCCGAGCAGGGCGATCAGGGCGAGGACCTCGGCGCGTTCCGTCTCGGTCAGCGTCCTCAGGTCCCGGGAACCGAGCCGTTCCACACCGGCCACACCGGCCGCCCCGACCCCCGGTACCCGTTGCGGGTCCACGCCGGACGCGGCGCCGCCGGGTTCGTCCGCCGGTCCTCCCGCGAACCCGCCGGCGGTCTCCGCCACGGTGATCGCGCTCGCCACTACCGGCGCGGCCGGCGCCCCCGGGTCCGGCACCCCGGAGTCCGGCGCCGCTGCCGGGCGGCCGAACCGGGCCGCGAACGCGGCGTCGAACAGCGGCAGGTCGGCCTTCCGGGAGCAGAGCGTCAGCCTCGTTCCCCAGTAGATCGCGTCCGGCCCGGTCGCCGGGAACTCGGTGAGCGCGGCTGCCGCCACGGCGATCCGGGCCGGATCGACGGCGACCCCCGCGAACCGCAACTCGGCCGCGAACCCGGCGAGCTCAGACGCCAGGTCCGCGCCGGTCGTCCACGGCCCGCTCGGCTTCGCGCCCGTCATGATCGGGGACGGTCCGGCAGGTCGACGCGGTCCGGCAGGTCGACGCGGTTGGGCAGATCAGGCAGGTCGACGCGGTCCGGCAGGTCGACGCGGTCCGGCAGGTCCGGGCCGGCTGAGGATCCGGATGCCACGAGCGGTGCCGGCGCCAGCAGCCGGCGTACCTCGGCGCGGTCGTCGTGGTGCTTCGCGACCGTACCGAGCGCGGCGTCGGCCAGCGTGTCGGTCAGCGAACGCTCGCCGAGTTCCACTGCCGCGCGGGCCAGGTCGATCGCCTCGGCCACACCGGGCGGCTTGACCAGGTTCGCGGAGCGGAGGCGTCGCATCGCCGCGGCGACCTGTCCCGCCAGCTCGTCCGGCAGCCCGTCGACCCGGCGGCGCAGGATCTCGACCTCGCGCGGAAGATCCGGATGGTCGATCCAGTGGTACAGGCACCGCCGCTTGAGCGCGTCATGGACCTCGCGGGTCCGGTTCGACGTCAGGACCACCAGCGGCGGAACGGCGCCGCCGATGGTGCCGAGTTCGGGAATGCTCACCGAATTGTTCTCGAACACCTCCAGCAGCAACGCCTCGAATTCGTCGTCGGCGCGATCTATCTCGTCGACGAGAAGGACGGAGGGACTGGTCTCGACGGCCTTCAGGATCGGGCGCCGGACGAGGAACTCCCGGGTGTAGAGAGACGTGACGTCGGGCGTTCCGCCGGCCGCCTCGCGGGCAGCGCGCAATTCGAGAATCTGGCGGGGAAAGTTCCAGTCGTACAGGGCCTGGCTGGCGTCGATGCCGCCATAACACTGCAGGCGGATCAGCTCCGCGTCCAGTACGTCCGCCATCGCCTGCGCGAACGCGGTCTTGCCCACTCCGGGATCGCCTTCGAGGAAGAGTGGACGACGCAGGCGCAGTGCCAGAAAGGCGGCGGCCGCAAGCCCGGTGTCCGGGAGGTATCCGACGCTGTCCAGCGCGGCGGCGAGTTCGGCGGGACCTCCGAACCGTGGTGTCGTCACCGGCAGAGTATCGGTCGGCGGTCCAAGATCTGTCGATCCTACGACCTGCCGGTACGGCATCGGCGAATCGTTGAGGAGATCAACTGCCGCCCGGTACTGTGCTGGGCGTGACGGCGGACGCGGCCATACCTCAAGCTCCAGCGGCAGCGCAGGAGGTCGATCGGGCGACACACGCATTCGCCTTGGTCGAGAGCTGGTTGTTCAGCGAACCGATGACGGAACTGCTCGACATCTTCGACGGACACGCCGACCGGAGCGACTGGCTCCATCTGGACGAGGACCTGCCGGAATGGCTCGGCTCGCTCCTGCGGCAGGCCGACCCCGCCGTCAAGGGTCTGTCCGAGGAGCAGACGGACGTCCTCCGCCGGACCCTCGCGATCGAGCAGACGGCCGCCACGCACTTCAACTTCCGTACCCGGGACGGGTCCAGCTACCGGGAGCGCTCGCAGGCGGTACACGCGGACTTCAGCCCGGAGACCCGAGCCGTTGTCCTGCGGCTGACCGACGCGCTCGGCCTGGTGAGCCCGCATCCGCCACGATCGCGCGAGTACGGGAAGACCCTCGTGCTCGGCGGCGGCTACCGGTCGCCGCTGCTGCGTGCCCGGTACGCGGCGCAGCTACAGGCGTCCGGGGTCGCCCTCGGCGAGGTCAGCTTCCTCGGCAGTCCCCGCCCCCTCATCGACGAGCCACCCGAGCGCCCGGCCGCCGAGCGGTACGCGCCAGGTGCCAGCGACGAGTTCGACCTGATGGTCGGGGCGGTCCGGGCGGAGTTCGGGCTGGAGCCGGCCGAGCTGACCTTCCTGTGCGGCTGTCCCTCGGCCGACAACGCGTGCCCGAACTGGCCCGCCCGGAACCTGCCGCGCGCGAATCAGACGCCACCGGCCTTCACCCACGAACGCCGGGCCGCGCTCGTCGGCGCCGACGGGCAGGCGATCGGCTCGGTGCTCTCCGCGAACACCGGACGCCCGCCGTTGCGACCGGACACGGCCGACACCCTGCGGCTGTGGGCCCGGTGCGCACGGCCGCGCCTCGGGGAGCGGGTACTCGTGGTGACGACGCAGGTGTTCGTACCGTTCCAGGCGTTCGACGGGCTCCGGCAGCTCTACCTGCCGTTCGGGGTCGACCTCGACACCGTCGGGTACGGAGCGGAGTGGCACGACCGGCCGCAGACCGCCGAGTACCTGCTCCAGGAGACCCTGTCGGCGATCCGGTCCGCGCGCCGGCTGCTGGTCGACGCCGCCGAGACGCTCGCCGGGGAGAGGTCCGTGGCCTGACGACCCCCGGTCCGCCCGGCTACCGGAGGAGTACGGCGAGAGTCGCGTCGTCGTGGCGCTTGACCGTACGCCCGGAGCTGGCGAGCTGCCCGGGGTGCTCGACCTCACGGGCCCGGACCGCCTCGATCACCGCACGGGGCCCGCCCGCCTCGGCCAGCCGGAACACCTCGGCCCAGCCCAGCCCGAAGATGTCGACCAGCCGGGACACTCCGTCGGTGCACAGCAACAGCCGGAACAGCCCGTTCCGGTCGACGCTGCCGGTGATCGCCTCGGCCGCCGCGGCCGGCTCGGTCGACGCCACCCAGAAGCCGCCCGGCCGGTTACGGAGCCGGGCGACGGTGTCGCGGTCGTAGCCGGGCAGTCCCCCGGTACGGTCGTCGCTGACCACGACGATGCCCCGGGCGTCCTCGAACACCACCGACGAGTCGCACAACACGAGATAGTCGAGCCGCTGGCCGCGTTCGCGCACGATCGCCACGGTCGACGACGGGCTGTTCGGGTTCGTCAGGTCACAGGTGTGGGCGTGCAGCCGTCCGACCGCCTCGATGGCGCCGGCCAGCACCTGGTCGAGCCCGGTCGTCCGGTCGGCCGACAGGGCCGCCGCGAGGTGCGCGCCGAGCATCCGGACGAGCCACCCCGGACCGTGCCGGCAGCCCGTGTCCGACCCCGGAAGTTCGGTGACCCCGTCGAGCAGGATCGCGAACCCGGCCGACACGACGAGATGGTC
Organism: Plantactinospora alkalitolerans; assembly: GCF_015690345.1. Taxonomy (GTDB): domain Bacteria; phylum Actinomycetota; class Actinomycetes; order Mycobacteriales; family Micromonosporaceae; genus Plantactinospora; species Plantactinospora alkalitolerans. Next base: position 34,553 of record NZ_JADPUN010000285.1, read on the forward strand.
CTCGTTGGGTCGGCCCGGCGCCGGCTCGGTCGCGAAGGCGAAATCCATGCCGAGGATTCTTCCGGTTCCGTCGCCGTCCCCCCGATGCCCGGCACCGCGCCCGGCCCGCTCGGTAAGCTTCCCAGCCGTGACCATCACGTTTGCTGACCTGACCACCATGCGGATCGGCGGGCCGGTCGGGGCGCTGCACGTCGCCACCACCACCCCGGACGCCGTTGAGCTGCTGAGGAGCACCGACAGCGCGGAAGAGCCGCTGCTGGTGATGGGCGGCGGCTCCAACCTCGTGGTCGGCGACGTGGGCTGGCCGGGCACGGTGGTCAAGATGGCGTCGACCGAGTTCGAGATCGTCGGCGACCGGCTCACCGTCGCCGCCGGTGTCGAATGGGACACGGTGGTCCAGACCGCCGTGGCGGAGGGACTCGCCGGGATAGAGACCCTGTCCGGGATTCCGGGCTCGGCGGGGGGCACACCGGTACAGAACGTCGGGGCGTACGGCACGCTGACCTCCGACGTACTGGAGTCGCTCTCGGTCTACGACCGGGAAACCGGCCAGGTGGAACGCTGGCTTCCCGAGCAGTGCGGGTTCGGCAGCCACCGGCAGTCGGTCTTCAAGCACAGCGACCGCTGGGTCGTTCTCGACGTGACGATGCGGCTGCGCCGGAGCGGTCAGTCGAATCCGGTCAATTTTCCGGCGGTCGCGCAGCGGCTGGGCATCGAGGTCGGTGGCACGGCGGCCCCGGCGGACGTACGCGAGACGGTGATCGCACTGCGTCGGGAGAAGCGGATGGTGCTGGACCCCGACGACCACGACACCTGGAGCGTCGGCTCGTTCTTCATCAACCCGGTGCTCGAAGAGGTGCCCGAGCGGGCCCGGGAGTGCCCCAGCCAGCCGGACGTCAAGGGGACCAAGCTGCACGCGGCGTGGCTGATCGAGCACTCCGGTTTCCGTCGCGGCTACGGCACGGACTGGGGCAACGGGACCGTCGCCCTGTCCAGCCGGCACACGCTGGCGCTGACCAACCGGGGTGGCGCCACGGCGGCCGACGTGATGAAATTCGCCGCGCACATCCGCGATGGCGTCGAGGCCCGCTTCGACGTCCGGCTCAACCCGGAGTGCAACCTCGTCAACTGTTCATACTGAGCAGCGGACCGACCGCCGAGCACCGGGAGCCGCCGAGCATGCGTCAGCCGCTGACCGTCGCCGTCGCCCAGCCATCCTGCGTACCGTACGACGTCGCCGCGAACGCGTTGACCCACGCCGCGACGGTCCGGTCGGCCGGTGCCCGGGTGGTGGTCTTTCCCGAACTGTCGCTGACCGGGTACGAGTTGGACGCTCCGGCGATCACCGCCGAGGATCGCCGGCTCGGTCCGCTCGTGGCGGCCTGCGCCGAATCGGACTCGGTCGCGCTGGTCGGGGCCCCGGTGCCGGATGACACCGGCCGGTCGAACATCGCAGTACTGGCCGTCGACGCCGCCGGAGCGCGCGTCGCGTACCGGAAGATCTGGCTGGGCGGTGCCGAACCCGAGTGGTTCGTCCCCGGCACGACGCCGGTCGCGCTCGACGTGGACGGCTGGCGGCTCGGTCTCGCCGTCTGCAAGGACACCGGTGTGCCCCGGCACGCCGCCGACACCGCCGCGCTCGGCATCGACGCCTACCTGGCCGGGATGACGGACTCGGCCGCGGATTCGGGGATCCAGGACGAGCGGGCCCGCCGGATCGTCGCCGACCACGGGATCTGGGTGGCGATCGCCAGCTTCGCGGGCCCGACCGGCGGAGGGTTCACCGAGACCGCCGGCCGGTCGCGGATCTGGAGCCCGGACGGCAGCGTGGTGGCCGAGGCGGGCCCGGAACCCGGCGAGGTCGTCCGGGCGACCCTGACCTGATCCGCCGGCGGGGCTACGGCGCCGGGGTGACGATGCGCCGGACGAGGTCCACCGCCGAGACGCCGTACACCGCCTCGACCGCGTTGGCCAGCAGGTGCCCGGCCCGGAACCGCTCGATCGGCACCAGCCCGAGCCGGGTCAGGTGCAGGTAGGTGTAGTTCAGCGCCACCCGGTAGTGCAGGAACTCGGGCCGGGAGAAGACCCGTTCCCGGTACGACTCGTTGCCGAGCATGAGTTGGTGCAGTTCACTGTGCGCGACGCCGGGCGAACTGCGGGGCGGCGGCGGTGGACCCACCAGCCCGTCATCCGAGATCAACGACGTGAAACGCGGAGCGTACCGGTCCAGCAGCGCGGCCCACTCCCGGACGAACGGCACCGACGGGGCGTCCGGATCGTCCAGTGCCCGGACCACCGCGCTGACCCGGTCGGCCAGTTCGCCCGCCCGGCTGCGGTACGCCGCGTCGAAGGCGGGACGGACGTGTGCGGCCCCGGTGTGCGCGCAGACCCCGAGGAAGCCCTCGGCGTGTGCGCGGAACGCGACGAACCCACTGGTCAACGGGCCGGGCGCGGTGTGCGCCGCGACCAGCATGAGGTGCATCGCCACGCCGTCGCGCCGGTCCCGGCCGGCTCGCACGTGCCCGAGCATGTCGAACAGTGCCCCGGTGGCGTCCCGGTAGAAGTCGGTCAGCAGTTCGACCGCCTCGTCACTGCCCAGCACGTGCCGGCGCGAGTCGAATTCCTCGGCCACGATGGAGTTGTTCGGATACCAGGGGGTGAGTGGGCCGCGTTCGTGCTCCTGGAGGGCGAGCACCCGGTGCCGCTCCAGCGCCGCATCCTGGTCCAGCACGGTGCGGGACGGATGCGACCGCAGGTAGGCGCCGACCGTGGTCTCGATTGCGGGCCACACCCGCGACCGCCAGGTCTCCTCGTCGGTACGGACGTTGAGCCGCAGATGCGGGCCGCGCCGCCAGTGCCGGACGACGTACGACTCGGCGGCGTCGGCACCCAACCCGGCCAGCACCGGCCGGACGGCGTCGAGCAGCAGCCCGTCCTTGTCGGCATCGTGGTAGGCGATGTGGACCGTGTGCCACCGACGCATCTCAACGCTCCGTTTCGGACAGCGAGGCCAGGGTACGCGCGACGATCAGACCGACCTGGGCCTCGGTCTCCAGTCCCAGTCCCAGTCGGTTGTTCAGCAGATGGGCGCAGCGCAGCAGGATCAGGGCCAGGGTGCGCCGCTCGGAGCGGGCCACGGCGGCCAGCGGTCCCATCGGGGAACCCGGGTCGGGCGGGGCGTGCCGACCCGACGCCCACAACGTGGTCAGGCTGTCGTGCAGGGTCCGGATGGAACGGTTCCAGGTCGCCAGCGCCCCCCGGGTGGCCGCCGTACCACGGGTGGCCGGCGGGGCCTCCGTCGCCGCCTCGGCCCAGCAGCTCCGGGCCTGGCGTCGCAGCCCGGCCCGGTCCCGGACGAAGGCCGCCTGACTGGCCGCCCAGAGCGGCCCGGTGCCCGCCGGCTCCCGATGCAGGGTCTCCGCGACCCGGGCCGCCGCCCCGGGCAGGTCCGGTTCGCAGACCGCCAGTGTCGACATGGTGGCGGCGAGCGCGACGGCTGCCCGGCGGTCCGCCGGTACGCCCGCCGCCAGCACCCGCAGCGCGAGGTCGCTGGACTCGGTGAAGTGCCGCTCCACCGCCGTCATCGCCTCGTCGTCGCCGTAGGCGTGGTGCTCCGGCCGGTACGCGACGAACTGCACCGAGTCGTTGGGGCGCAGCTCCGACTCGTACCGGTCCAGCCGCTCCCCCCGGGCGAGCCCCGCGGCGAACTCCCGGTACGCCTCCGCGCTGATCCTGGGAGTGGAGGGGTGGCGCCGGAGGTGTTCGCCGGCACGCTCGCGGATCCGTTCCCGCAGCGGCTCGGCGTACTCCGGTCGGGCCGGTCGGAGGCGGAACCGGATGTGCAGCCCGCCCTCCCAGTAGCGTAGGAAGAAGTGGCCGGTGGTCAGTCCGGCATCCGTCGCCTCGGCGACCACCGGCGCGACGGCGCCCGTGACAAGGGCGTCGAGATCGCCCTGGTGGAACAGATGGGCACTCACCCACCCCCGGTCAGCGGGCGTCGACACCATCGCCCCCGCCCGTACCGCCGTCTCTGGCCGTCGCCGAGACCTGCACGACGTACTCGGTGACCCGTACGCCGTGCCGGCCGTACGTCGGTGCGTCCGCCGGGTCGGGCAGCACCTCCTCCAGCACCATCAGCGCGTCCGGGTCGGTGGCGATCGTCCTGGTGAACCCGGTCAGCAGGAAGGCGTTCGTGACGTCCACGTAGAACGGCTTCCGGGCCTTGCCGAGCAGGCCGTCGACCAACGGCTCCCGCTGCGGGTTGACCACCCGGGCGAAGAACCTGCGCGGAATTCCGTGCCCGGCGAGCCAGTCGGCCAGCCGGGGCAGATAGGCCGGGTCGCTCTCGCCCTTCGCGGGGATCGGGAACTCACCGGACCGCAGTCGCCAGCAGGCGCGGGCGAGGGTGACCCGGCCGATGTCCATCCGGGGATGGGATTCCACGGCCGGCGGCACCCGGCTGCCCCGGAACACCCAGCCCGGCGCCATCGCGGTGCCCGGCTCACCGAAGACCCGGACCAGGAACCGCAGTGCCGACGGCAGGTAGTACTCGGCGAGCAACCCGAGATGCACCGGCAGTACCGCCCGACTGTCCGGCCCGGTCAGGACCAGCCGGTCCCGCTCGTGGTCGTACCGGACCCGCAGGTCCGTCAGCGGCAGCGCGGGCAGTTCGCCGCCGCCGGTGGCGTACGGGTACTCCAGTTCCACGTCGCCGGTTGCCGGACGCAGGTTCACGCTGCTGTGCAGCGCCGCCCGGCATTCCGCCAGCACCTGGTCGCCGGCCGGCGCGCGAAGGTCGGCGACGGGCGGCACCTCGGCGCCGACGAGGTCCATCAGCCGCCAGAGCCGGGTCAGGCCGCGCCCGTACCCCGCGGTGGCGGTGTTGATCACCACGCCGAGGCCGTCCGGGGTGTCCGTGGGTTGCAGATAGACGCAGACCGAGCCGGGGGCGACGACGGACCGGGGCCAGGTGTCGATCAACTTCGCCACCAGCTCCGGGTCGGCCCGGCTGACCCCGCCCGGCCCGTCCGGTGGGCCGGTGATCGCCTCCCACGCCTGGGCCCGGTGCGCCGCGAGTTCGCGCAGCCGGCTCAGCGGACTGCGGCGCAGCGTGCCGAGATGCGGCGCCAGCCGGTCACGCAGCAGGGTGAGCAGTACGTCCCGCTCGTCGCCGGCCACCCCGTCGGTGTGTACCTGCCGGTAGAACTCCAGCACCGGCACCGCCGCCTCCGCGCCGTAGCGGGACAGGAAGTACGTGGTAGCGGCGAGCTTGACCGGCAGGTCCAGGTCGAAGATGGCGAGGAACCGCCGGACCAGGTCCAGGTCGTCGAGGGCCGGCCGCCACTGCCCGGCTCCGGCCTGTACCGGGGGGTGGGTCAGCAGTGCGCTGTCGAGACAGAGGTTCAGGTCGGGCAGCCTCGGATCGACGCCGTCGAGGGCGAGGAAGGTGTCGGTGACGTTCCGCCGGATCTCGGCGAGCCGGGTTCCGTGATCGTCGGCGCCGAGGACGCCCCGGTCGGGCCGGACCACGGCACGCAGCCCGCGTACCGCGGCGACGACACTTCCCGCGACCGGCCCGGCGTCGCCGGTGCCGTCGTCGCCGGTGCCGTCGTCGCCCGGCCGGGCCAGCCAGTCCGCCAGGTCGCCGAGCGGGTCGGTGGACTGGTCGGCGAAGGGCGCCGGCAGCTCCAGCAGGCCCGCCCGGACCAGCGCCTCGACCGCACCGCCCTGCCCGGACGGCAGCCGGGCGAGCAGGGTTCCCATGGTCAGCTCGGGCTCGGCCCGGACCGCCGCCAGCAGCCGGCGCAGCGAATCGGTGGCGGCCAGGTTGGCGAGCGGCTCGTCCAGGCCGGCGCCGCAGAACCAGATCCGGCTGCCGTCGTCGGTCGCGCTCGGATTCACCCGTACGGCGGCCCGGCCGCGTACGTCGGGCCGGCGGGACAGCACCGTCCAGAGGTACTCGATGACGCGCCGGTCCAGCTCGATCAGCACCTGGAAGTCGAGCCGCTCCGAGGGCACCACCGCCGGCCCGGACTCCGTCCACCGGCCGAATCCACTGTGGGCGAACGTGGCGTACGGGCTGGGTTTGACGGCGGCACGGGCCAGGTACTTCGCCAGCCGGAGCAGTACCTGGCGGGGCGGGGCGGCGACCTCGGCGGCGGCCAGCCACACCTCCAACTGGGTGGAGAGCACCCGGCTGCCCTGCGCCAGGCCCCTGCGGAACACCTCGGCGCGTACCGCCGTCCGCAGCGCCGTCACCCGCTGCGCCGTCTCGGCGGCGAGGACCCGGGACAGCTCGGCCCGCATCGCGGCCACGTCGTCCAGCCGCAGTTGCCAGTCGGTGACCCGTCCGGCCAGGTCACCGGGGAGCGCCGCCAGCACCTCGGCGGAGCCGGCCCGCGCCCCGGGCCGCCGGCCGGTGAAGAGCGCCCGACGCAACGCCACCAGCAGCGGTTTGTGTTCCGGGGTGGCGCCGGTGCCGATCACCTCGTACATCCGGTCGGCCAGTTGGGCGCCCTCCTCCGACAGCCAACGTGTCACCGTACCGATCCGGTCGACGAGTTCCCAGGTGGCGGTGAAGCGCAGGTCGTCCAGGACCGTGGCCGGCAGGCCGGTCACCCGGACTCCGAAGCTCGGGGAGATGCGGTACGACATGTCGCTACGCTCCTTGCGGGCCGTCGGGGGCGGGGCCGGGACGGTGTCCGCCCTGCGGCCCAAGGTGGCCGGGGCGTCCGGGTGTTCCCGGACGCCCCGGGTCAAACGGTTGTCGCTACGCGACGCCCCGCGCGTCCTCGTCCCCGGGGGACTCGGGCGCGAAGCAGCTGGTGCCGGTGGTGTAGCAGGAGCAGTAGGCACAACTGGTGCACGAGGTGGCGCAGGAGGCACCGGTTTCCACGGTGCCGTGGCCCTCGGCCATCAGGGAGTCGGCGGACAGGATGCTGATGGTGTCGACCTCGAGGCCATCGAGGTCGAGGTCGAGCTCTGGACGAGACATCTGGGTCACCTTTCGAATCGGGACGGTTGGTCGTGTGCCGTCGGGGACGGCGCGGCGGTCAGGGCGACATGGCCACCTCCTTGCGGTTGTTCGAGGGCCGGAAGGTCGGGAACCCGCCGCGTGAGCTTCCGGGCGCGGGCGCCCACAGCCAGGAAGCCCAGGCTCTGCCGACGCGTCGGGTCGAGTCCCAGGGCGGCGTCGGTGCCGCCGTTGGTTCCTTCCGAATGGATCCGGGAGGCCAGCCCCAGTACCGCCGCGGCCAGGGTGGCGCGGTGGACGACGAGGCCGACCTCGGCCTGTTGGAGGCGGTACCAGTCGGCTCCGTACCGCCGCACCGGGGACAGCGGATCGCCGACCGGGATCAGGACGGCCGCCGCCCCGCGCAACGCGAGGCGGGTGTTGGGCAGCAGGGGGCCGCCGACGATCGCCGCCACCGTCGGCTCACCGCCGAGCGGGACCAGCCGGTGCCGGTGCCGGTCGTACCGGTAGCCGCCCCGGGACAGGCCGTCGACCCGCAACACCACCGCGCAGAGCTCGACCGTCGCCGGCCCGGCGTCGGCACCGGGCAGGTCGCCCGGGTACCCGTCAGAAGCGGCGGCGAGGATCGCCGCGAGCTGCCCGGTGGTGATCGCCACCGGCGGGTAGCCGGCGAACGGCGAGGCGCGGTGCGGTACGCCGTCGGCCAGTCGCACCGGCGGAACGACGGGCAACGGAAACGCCCCGGCACGCGACACCGGCGGACGCGGCCCGGCAGGCGACACCGGCGGACGCGGCTCGGCGGTTTCCGGGGCGG
>NZ_JADPUN010000042.1 GCF_015690345.1 Plantactinospora alkalitolerans
TGGTGCGGGACCCGGCCAGCCGGACTGCTGCTGCCATCCGGTTGTCAGCTGTTGTTCCAGGCGCCCGCGACGAGGTCGGCGGCCTGGTTCTCCCACTTGGCGTACGCGTCCGGGTACGCCGAGACCTGTACCTTCTGCGCGGCCACGGTCAGCGGCAGGTCATGCCAACCCTCGACCTGCTTCAGCCCGGTCAGGAACGCGATGGTCGAGTACTCCGGATCAGTGATCTGCTCCGGCGTGCCCCAACCCGAGGACGGCCGCTGCTGGAACAACCCCAGCGAGTCATGATCGTTGGCGTCACCCAGATGACCCAGGTTCTCCAACTTCGACTCCTGCAACGAGGTTCCGACCGCGATCACGGCGGCACGCTCGTCCAGACCAGCCTTCTTCGTCGCCTTCACGATCGCCCTGACGTTGCCGGACTGCTCACCCGACAGCGGAATCGAGGACTGCTCGCCCTGCACACCACGGGGCACCAACCGGTCCCGCGACGGCCTGCCCTTGCTGTCCTTGCTGTCCTTGGCACCCTTGTCAGCCTTGGCACCCTTGTCGGCCTTGTCGGCCATCACCGACTGCGACACCGAACCGGTG
>NZ_JADPUN010000182.1 GCF_015690345.1 Plantactinospora alkalitolerans
CGGCGGTACGGCGATGATCTACCGGTCCGGTGACCGTCTCGGCGCGCATGTCGTCCGCGCCGCGACCTTCGTAATGCGGCGGTGGCGCGGCGGCCTCGACCCGGATGAGGTGTACGCCTACCTGCGCCTGGTCGCCGACGAGATGGACCAGCTCGAACGCGAGGCGACGACCGCCAGGACCGAGGCGGGACGAATCCGCGAAGGGCTGCGGCAGTGGCAGTCCAGGCACGTCGGCTGCAAGTTCGTCGACCCGTCCGGCTGGGCCACCACGCCGCACCGGCAACCCCGCCCCGGCCACCGGCCGGCCGACGACTCCCAGCCGGATCAGCCACCCCGCAACGGCGGTCACTGGTGACCGAACCCCACTGGGTCATCCACCTGCCGACCACCCTCACCTCGCGGGCCGCCGCCATCGATCTGGTCGACGCGCTGCGGCACTCGCTGGCACACGTGCCCGTACTCGACTTCGGCGAGGCGACCATCTCCGAGGAGGACGAGCAGTCGAGGCGTACGCAGATCTGGTGTGACGCCCCGATCGGCGAACCTCGCGCCGGCCCCGGCAGCCGGCGCTGCCAGCGGTTCGCC
>NZ_JADPUN010000347.1 GCF_015690345.1 Plantactinospora alkalitolerans
ATTCCGATCGGGTCGGCGGTGGCGGGGCGTACGGATGAGGCGCTTGATGATCTGGTCGGGTTCTTTGTCAACACGCTGGTGATCCGTACTGATCTGTCGGGGGATCCGGGGTTCCGGCAGGTGTTGGGTCGGGTGCGGGAGACGACGCTTGGTGCGTTGGCGCATCAGGATGTGCCGTTCGAGCGGCTGGTGGAGGAGTTGGCGCCGGAGCGGTCGTTGTCGCGGCATCCACTGTTCCAGGTGATGCTGACCCTCCAGAACATCGGACGCACTACGGTGCAGTCGTCTGCCCTGCGGGTCTCGCCGGCTGAACTGGACCGGCCCACCACTGCGGCCAAGTTCGATCTTGATTTCACGCTTGGTGAGGTGTTTGACGGAGCTGGTCGTCCGGCGGGTATGTCGGGGATGGTGACCGGTGCCGCGGATCTGTTCGATGTGGTGACGGTGGAGCGGTTGGCGCGGTGGTTCGGTCGGGTGTTGGAGTTGGTGACGGCGTCGCCGGATCTGCCGGTGCGTGCGGTCGATGTGGTGGATCCGGCGGAGCGGACGCTGGTGCTGG
>NZ_JADPUN010000226.1 GCF_015690345.1 Plantactinospora alkalitolerans
CCCGCCAGCCCGTCCTTGGCGAACCGGGCGTGCGCCTCGGACGAATGCGCGAAGGTCAGCACGTCGGCGACCCGGAGAGTGAGGTGACCCCGCTCGACGAACTGGACCAGCTCGCGGAGCTGGGCGCCGTCGCTGTGCGGGCCGACGATCTCCATCCGGACGCCGCGCTCCGTCGGCGGTGTGGCCGGCGGTACGACGCTGACGAAGCCTCGTCGTCGCGGACCGCTCCTGGACTCGGATCCGGACCTGACCGTCGAGGGTTCGGGCAGGGCGACGTCGACGACGGACAGTACTTCCGGGCCACCGAAGGAGGTGAAAGCCACGGCTCACATAGTGTCTCCGGGACGTTGGTGGGAGAATTAGTTAGCCGCGTAAAGATTGTGCGCGTAGTTGGTTGGTGTGCAACCCGGAGGTCCACGGTGAAGTACGAGCAGGCCGACGCGCTCAACGGAGCGATTCGGGTGATCGCCATCCGGCACCGGGCCCGTGCCGCCGCGAAACTGGCCGAACTCGGCCTGCATCCGGGGCACGAGGCGATCCTGCTGCTGCTCGACGCGTACGGGCCGCAGACCCAGAAGCAGTTGGCCGTCGGGGCAGGCTGTGAGCCCCCCAGCATCACCCTGATGGTGCGCAAACTGGAGGCGGCGGGCCTGCTGAGCCGGCGCTCCTCGACCCAGGACGCCCGGGCGGTCGTCGTCGCGCTGACCGACCAGGGGCGGGCGGTCATCGCGCCCCTGAAGGAGCTGTGGCGCGATCTCGCGGACGAGACCGTCGCCAGCCTGACCAGCACCAGTGCCGAGCAACTGCTCGCCGTCCTGACCGACCTCGCCAACGGCCTGCGCAGGCCGTTGGCGGGCGACGGGTCGGGCAGCCCGGCGTCGGGCGACGGGTCGGGCAGGCCGTTGGCGGGCGACGGGTCGGTCTGAGGCGGCACCGGCCTTCTCGGGGCCGGCTGCCCGCGGCGGCCGGTTGCGGGGCTAACCTGCGCAGGTGACCGACCAACAGCAGGTGATCGAGGAGCAGCAGGCCGCGGATCGGAAATGGCCGTGGCCGGTCGGGGCGGCGACCGGCATCGGCTCGATGCCCGGCACCGACATCGCCGAGGCGCAGCGGATCGTGCTGGGCGAGCTGGCCCTGCCGCACCTGCCCGAACTGCCCGCGCGGGGGCCCGGTGCCGACCTGATCGGTCGGGCCGCCGCGCTGCTGGTCGACCTGCCGGTCGAGCTGTACGCGGCCCGGTGGCGGATCGCCGGACGCCCGGGTCGGGACCTGCGCCGTGCGCTGGACTTCCTGGAGCGCGACCTGGACCAGATGACCGAGCAGGCCGGCGAGTACACCGGCACCTTCAAGGTCCAGGCGGCCGGGCCGCTCACCCTGGCCGCCGGCCTCGAACGGCCGGTCGGTGGGCGGATGCTCCGGGACCCGGGCGCGGTCCGCGATCTCACCGAGTCGCTCGCCGACGGGCTGCGGGCACATCTGACCGAGGTACGCCGTCGGCTGCCCCGGGCGACGGTACTGCTCCAGCTCGACGAGCCGACGATGCCCGCCGTACTGGCCGGACGGATCCCGACCGAGAGCGGGCTGGGGGCGTACCGGCCGGTCGAGGCGAGCACCGCCGCCGGGCTGCTCCGGACCGTCATCGCGGCGGCCGGCGTACCGGTCGTCGTGCACTGCTGCGCGCCGGACGTACCGCTGGAACTGATCCGGTCGACCGGAGCGGTCGCGGTCGCGCTCGACCTGAACCTGGTGGACCGGCTCGATCCGATCGGTGAGGCGATCGACGCGGGCCTCGGGCTGTTCGCCGGTGCGGCGCAGACGCTGCCTCCGCCGTCCGGTCAGGAGCCGTCGTCGGCCCAGGTCGCCGAGCGGATACGCCAGGTCTGGGACCGGCTCGGCTTTCCCCGTGGCCAGTTGGCGGAACAGGTCGTCGTCACCCCGGCCTGCGGGCTGGCCGGTGCCTCCGACGGGTACGCCCGGGCCGTGCTCACCGCCTGCCGGGACGCGGGCCGACGAATCGCCGAAGAGTAGGTTTCCCGTCGTACCGGCGGGGCAGGATGTCGGCATGATTGGTCAACTGCGCAGTGTGGTGATCGACTGTCCGGACCCGCGCGCCCTCGCCGGCTTCTACTCCGAACTGCTCGGCCTGCCGGTCGACGATTCCGGCGCCGACGACGACGACGGCTGGACCGTGGTCGGTGGCGGGCTTGGACAGCATCCCCGGCTCGCCTTCCAACGGGCGACGAACCTGCGGGAGCCGCGCTGGCCCGACCCGGACCGCCCGCAGCAGTTCCATCTCGACGTGACCGTCGAGGACATCGACGCGGCCGAGGCCCAGGCGTTGAAGCTCGGGGCCACCCGGCTGCCCGGCCAGGGTGAGGGCTTCCGGGTGTACGCCGATCCGGCCGGCCACCCGTTCTGCCTCTGCTGGGACGACTGAGCCGCACCTCCCCGGGGGCCGCGCCGCCCGGTGGCGGTGCCCGGACGACTGGTGAATGATGGCCGCCATGGTTGATCAGGTCACCGGTTCGCGGAGCGCCCCCATCGACGTGCGGCGCGCCTCCGGGTCGCTGTTCGGACTGGCCTACGGGGACGCCCTCGGGGCGCCGACCGAGTTCCTGTCGCTGGCCGAGATCGAGCGGCGGTACGGGCCGGCCGGCCCGCGTGACCTGGCCGGGGAGCCGGCCCGGGTCACCGACGACACCCAGATGGGCCTGGCGGTCGGCTGGGCGCTGCACGAGGCCGGCTCGGCGGCCACCCCGGAGGTGCTGGAGCCGTTGCTCCGGCAGAAGTTCGTGGCCTGGGCGCACAGCCCGGAGAACAATCGCGCGCCCGGGATGACCTGCCTGCGGGCCTGCGGCGGGCTGGCCGAGGGACTGCGCTGGCAGGACGCGACGATCGCCGGCTCGAAGGGATGCGGCGCCAACATGCGGGTCACGCCCGTCGGCCTGGTGCCCGGATACGATCTGGACACCCTCGCCGGGGTCGCCCAGCTACAGGCCGGACTGACCCACGGGCATCCGACCGGGCTGGCCGCGAGCGAGCTGACCGCGTACGCCGTCAGGGTGTTGCGGGACGGCGCGGCCCTGACCGACCTCCCCGCCCTGCTCCGGCGCCGGGCCGAGGAACAGCGCACGGTCTACCGGGCGGACTGGTTGGGCGACCTGTGGCAGCAGCCCGCGGTCGAGGACCCGTCGACCTTCATCTCCCGGGGCTGGGACGAGTGCCTGGCGGTGCTGGCCCGGCTCGACGCGGCGCTGCTCTGGCCGGATGACGGAGCCGACCCGTGCGAGGCCACCGGAGCGGGCTGGATCGCCGAGGAGGCCCTGGCCACCGCGTTGCTCTGCGCCGTACGCCACCACGACGACCCGGTTTCGGCACTGGCCCGCGCCGCCACCACCTCCGGAGACTCGGATTCGATCGCCTGCCTGGCCGGCGCCTTCGTCGGCGCGGCGTACGGCATGGCGGCCTGGCCGGTCGACTGGCGGAACCGGATCGAGTACGCCGACCAGCTCACCGCCCTCGGTACGGCCTGGGACTGAGCGAACCGGCGTCCTGTGTGGGCGGACCGCGCCGCCCCTGCTCGCCGTCGGCAGAGCCACGGCGTCCGGTCTGCTCGCCGTCGGCAGAGCCACGGCGTCCGGCCTGATCGCCTAAGATCCTCTGGGCATGGTGGTCAATCGGGGAACGCGTCCGCCGGTTGGGCCGACCACGGCGGGGAAGGTCCGATGAGCGGCACCGAGGCCGGACTGTGGACACTGCTCGCCGGCACCGACCACATGGCACCCGGACCGGCGCGGACGGCGCTGCTCGAGGACGTCATGTGGCGCGCGGACATCGGCGGCCACGCCAAACTCGCCTCCGTCGCGCGTCGCCTGGTTGCCGAGGCGTACTGCCAGGACGGTCAGTGGGAGCGGGCATTTCCGCTGTTCGACCAGTGCCTGCGCGAGTTCGACCTCCGACCCTGGGAGTTCGGCCCGGCCGAGGTGACCGACCTGGTCCGGTGGCTCACCTTCACCGCCCAGTCGATGGCGGACTTCCCGGACATCCCGCTGCGGCAGATCCACGACACGCACCAGGAATTGGAGGAGCGGCTGCGGGCGGCCGGGCACAGTCCCCGGGGCCTGTACGCGGCGCGACGCCGGCTGGCCCAGATGACCGGCGACTGGGATGCGGAGGAGCGGGCGTACCGGCAGTGGATCGCTGCCGGTGGGCCGGATCCGCACGACGTGTGGGACTTCGAGGCCGAACTCGAACGGCTGGTGCTGCGCGGCGACGCGGCGTCGATGGACCGGGCGCACGCCCTCGCCGGGCCGGTGCTCTCCGGCGAGCGCCGGTTCGCCGAGCCAGCGGTGCCGGTCCAGTGCCTGATGTTGCTGCCGCTGGTCAGGGCCGGCGAGCACCGGACGGCGGCGCTGGTCGAGCGGCGGATCCGGCGGGCGATGGCCCAGGGCGCGCACCGCTACGAGTACCTCGGGATGCGGGTCGAGTTCTACGCGCACACCGGCAACGAGGAGGCCGGGATCGACCTGCTGGGGCTGATGGAGGGCTTCGACGCGTTCGAACGGCCGAGCGGCAAGCTGGAGTTCGCCGCCGCCGTCGCGGTGCTGACCGGGCGGTTGACGGAACTCGGCCGGGGCGGGTCGCCGATCGACCTCGGTGACGGCCGGGGGGCGGTCTCCTTCCAAGCGTTGCACGACCGGACCCGGGGGATCGCCCTCGAGTTGGCCGCGCGGTTCGACGCCCGCAACGGCAGCACCGCGTACGGCGACCGGATCAGGGCGCGGCTGGTCGCGGAACCGGTGACCGACTTCGTACCGCTTCGGCAGGGCAGCCGCCGACTGGTCGGTCTGCTGCCGTCGCCCGGTCTCTCCGACGAGCAGATGCTGGACCGGGCGGAGTGGCACAACCACCGCTGCGAACCCGACGAGGCACGGGCCTGCCTGGCTGCCGTCGGGGACCTGCCGGAGCGGCTGGCGGCCCGTGCGGTGGAGCTGCGGGCGATGTTCTTCCAGGGCCCCGAGACCGAGTCCGGGTTGCGCTGGGCCGCCGAGGTGCACCAGCGGTACGGCGACCGTCAGCGGTCCCTGCTCACCCGGTGCTGGCTCGGCCTCTGGGTCGCCTACGACGGACGTGCCGAGGAGGGCGTGGCGTTGACGGCGGAGGCCGTTTCGGGGCTGCGCGACGACGGCTCCGAGTGGGCCCGCGCCTGGGGCGAGCACTGGCTGGCGTACGTCCTGGCGGGGCAGGGGCGCCGCGACGACGCGTACGCCGCGCTGCGGCGGGCCGAGGCACACGCGGCGCGGTCCGGCGATTCGCTGGTTGTCGGCGTGGTCGCCGGTCTGGCGGCGACGTGGCGGAACGCCGACCTCGCCGATCCCCGGCAGGTGATCGAGCTGGCCACCTCGGCCGTGGAGTCCTTCGTCGCCGCGTCTGCGGGGCAGCGGGCGGTGGAGGCAGTCGAGCAGTTCCGGATCGCCGCCGTTCGGGCCGGAGCCGAACGGGAGTTCGCGGCGTTCGTCGATCGGCAGTTGGCGGTGCTGCCCGGAAAACCCGCCGGCGGGGACCGGGCCGATTCTCTCGACCGGTTCCGCGGACACCTGCGTTACCTGCGGGGCCGGCGGCTCGTCGAGGCGGGACGGGCGGCCGAGGCGGTCGACGACCTCTACGAGGCGGTCGGGCTGGCGGCCACGACGAGGCAGGACGGTGCGGAGCTGTGGTACCACCTGGTCGTCGCCGCGCACGCCGACGGCCGGTTCGCCGAGGCGGTCGACGCGGGCCTGCGGGTCACGGACTGGTTGGACCGGCTGCGGGAGACAGGTGATCCGGCCGGGATCGAGTGGGCGGACAACTGCCGGCTGTTGCTCGCCGACAGCTACCGGGGGATCGGTGAGCGCGTGGTCGCGCTCACCGAGTACGAACGGGTCGTCCGGAACATCGAGGACCACACCGGGGGCGTCGGCGTGCCTCCGGCCAGGGCGCTCTCGGCGATCGCCGAGCTCTACGCCGAGTTGGACCGGGGCGGGTGACCCCGGGGCCTGGCCGGTTCGCCGGAAACCGGTCGCACCGGCGCGCCTCCGCCGGTCGCCGTCGAGCCGGGCGTGGTCGAGTCGTGCGCGGCCCCGTCGGGAGCGCCTCCGCCGGGTGAGGTCCGGTCGGATGCGGTTCCGTCGGCCGGGTGTGCGGGTCGGGCCGGGCGGTTACGGTTGCGGGGAGTGCGATCACGGAGGTCGACGGTGTCTGAGGAAGCGATCCCGCAGCAGGTCAGCGCCGAGCAGGAGGCGGCGGCTGGCGCGGAACCGACCGCGCGGGCCCGGGAACGGCACGCCGAGCTGAGCACCGAGATCACCGATCACCAGTACCGCTACTACGTGCTCGACGCACCGGTCGTCTCGGACGCCGAGTTCGACGAGCTGCTGCGGAAGCTGGAGGCGCTGGAGAACGAGTTTCCGGCGCTGCGTACCCCGGAGTCGCCGACCCAGCGGGTCGGAGGCACCTTCTCGACGCTGTTCACCCCGGTCGCACACGTCGAACGGATGATGTCGCTGGACAACGCGTTCGCGCGGGAGCAGTTGACCGGTTGGGTGGAGCGGATCGAGCGGGACGCCGGTGGTCCGGTCGACTACCTGTGCGAGCCGAAGGTCGACGGGTTGGCGATCAATCTGACGTACGAGCGGGGGCGGCTGGTCCGGGCCGCCACCCGGGGTGACACCTGGACCGGCGAGGACGTCACCGCGAACGTCCGGACGATCCGGGAGGTGCCGGAGCGGCTGACCGACGGCACCGATCCGGTCCCCGAGCTGCTGGAGGTACGCGGCGAGATCTACTTCCCGGTCGAGGCGTTCGCGGACCTCAACGCCGGCCTGGTCGAGCAGGGCCGGCCGCCGTTCGCCAATCCCCGCAACGCCGCGGCGGGAAGCCTGCGGCAGAAGGATCCGCGGATCACCGCGTCCCGACCGCTGCGGCTGGTCGTACACGGTCTCGGCGCACGTCAGGGCTTCGAGCCGGCGGCCCAGTCCGAGGCGTACGCGACGCTGCGGGCCTGGGGGCTGCCGACCAGTGACCGGTGGCGGGTCGTGCCGGACCTGGCCGGGATCGAGGGCTACATCGACTACTACGCGAAGCACCGGCACGACGTCGAGCACGAGATCGACGGTGTGGTGATCAAGGTCGACCCGGTCGCCATCCAGGGCCGGCTGGGCTCGACCAGCCGGGCGCCCCGGTGGGCGATCGCCTACAAGTACCCGCCGGAGGAGGTGACCACGAAGCTGCTCGACATCGCCGTCAACATCGGTCGGACCGGCCGGGTCACCCCGTTCGCCGAACTCGAACCGGTCAAGGTGGCCGGCTCCACGGTGGCTCGGGCGACGCTGCACAACGCGCACGAGGTCGAGCGCAAGGGCGTACTGATCGGCGACACGGTGGTGGTACGCAAGGCGGGCGACGTGATCCCGGAGGTGCTCGGGCCGATCGTGGAAGTGCGTCCCGCCGATGCCCGCCGGTTCACCATGCCGACCCACTGCCCGGCCTGCGGGACCGAGCTGGCGCCGGCCAAGGAGAGCGACGTCGACATCCGGTGCCCGAACACCCGGACCTGTCCGGCCCAGCTCCGTGAGCGGATCTTCTACCTGGGCAGCCGGGAGGCGCTCGACATCGAGGTGCTCGGCTTCAAGGCGGCGGGTGCGCTGCTCGACTCGGCGGAGATCGTCGACGAGGGTGACCTGTTCGGGCTCGACTCCGAGCGGCTCGGCCGGGTGCCGTTCTTCGTGAAGAAGGACGGCAGCCTGGGCAGCAATGCGCGGAAGCTGCTGGACAGCCTCGTGGAGGCGAAGCAGCGGCCACTCTGGCGGGTGCTGGTAGCGCTGTCGATCCGGCACGTCGGCCCGACCGCGGCCCAGGCACTGGCCCGGGAGTTCGGCACGATGGCGGCGATCGAGGCGGCGGATGAGGCGGAACTGTCGGCCGTGGACGGTGTCGGCCCGACGATCGCGGCCAGCCTGCGCGAGTGGCTGGCCGTCGACTGGCATCGGGAGGTGGTGCGCAAGTGGGCCGAGGCCGGCGTACGGATGGCGGAGGAGCGCGTCGCGGAGGGGCCGCGCCCGTTGGAGGGCCTGACCGTGGTGGTGACCGGAACGCTCACGGGCTTCACCCGGGACCGGGCGGCGGAGGCGGTGCAGGCCCGGGGCGGGAAGGTGAGCGGTTCGGTGTCGAAGAAGACCGACTTCGTGGTGGTCGGCGACAATCCTGGTTCGAAGGCGGAGAAGGCAGCGGCGCTCAAGGTGCCTATGCTCGACGAGGCAGGCTTCGTCGCGCTGCTCGCCGAGGGTCCCGAAGCGGCAGGTAGGCTCGTTCTCAGTAACGATCAGTGATTGATTGCTCAGCTCTCTGTTAGCAAAGGCACCGAAGCAAGATGCGTAGTATTTCAAGTTAGTCACGACTCGACCCGATTCGCGTCTGTCGCCCCCCGCGCGGCATGGGTCAGGGCGTTTCATGGGAGGCATGCCGCGCGGTACCGGCCGCGCCCTGGACCGAAAGGCTCGGGAGGTCCCATGGAGGCCGCCGTGCTGCGGAACTCCGTTCCTCCGAATCGGACGGCGCCGTTCTTCGGTTTCGTCTGGGTGGTCGTCGGCCTGGCCGCCGGAGTCTCCGCCGTGCCGCTCGTCGGGCTGCCCGAGCGGATTCCCGGGCTGCCCGTGGCGTTCTGGTTGATGGCGGTGCTCGCGGTCACCTTCGACGCCCGCCCGTTCAGCCCGCACGGCGAGCGGCAGAGCCAGTCCGTCTTCCCGTCGATCTGCTTCACCTTTGCGATCGGCCTCGAATGGGGACTTGGGCCGGCGATCGCCGTACAGGCGGCGGCGGTGGTGGCCTCCGGCTGGCGGATGCGGTACGCCGCCTGGCGGACGATCTTCAACATCGGCCAGTACGCCTGCTCCCTGGCTGCCGCCGACCTGATCATCCGGTTCGGCCCCACCGGTGGACCCGGGTCGGAGGGCCACCTGCGGCTGGCCGAGGTGGCCGTCGCGATCGGCGCCGGAGCCGCCTGGCTGACCGTCAACCACGGCCTCGTCGCCACCGCCGTCTGGATGCGCTTCGGCGGCCGATGGCGATCCCGGATCCGGCAGGGGCTCGGTTTCGAACTGCTCGCCACCGGATCCCTGTTGCTGCTCGGCCCGGTGCTGGTCGCCGCCGCCCGGTCCAACGCCGCGCTGATTCCGATGATCGTGCTGCCGCTCTACGCGGTCTCCCGGATGGCCCGGCTCTCGGCCGAACGGGAGCAACTCGCCCGGCTGGATCCGCTGACCGGCCTGGCCAATCGCAAGGCGCTGCGCGACAGGGTCACCGAGCAGGTGTCGATCCACGCCGAGTTGGCCGGCAAGGAGACGCCCGGCGGCCAGTTGGCGCTGCTGCTGCTCGACCTGGACCGGTTCAAGCACGTCAACGACGCCCTCGGGCACGCCGTCGGCGACCGCCTGCTGGTCGAGGTCACCCACCGGCTGACCGCCGCGGTACGCCCACAGGACGTGGTCGCCCGGCTCGGCGGCGACGAGTTCGCCATCGTGGCGACCCGGCTCTGCGGGGTCGACGATGCCCGCCAGCTCGCCGACCGGATCGTCGGAGCCCTGACCGAGCCGGTTCCGCTCGACGGGCTGCCGCTCGACGTCGGCGGGTCGATCGGGATCGCGCTCTACCCGGAGCACGGCGCCGACTTCGCGACCCTGATGCGGCACGCCGACGTGGCGATGTACGACGCGAAACACCGTGGCGACCCGGTGGCGGTCTACGCCGCCGAATCCGACCACAACTCCGCCGAACGGTTGAGCCTGCTGGCCGACCTGCGCCGGGTGTTGGAGACCGGCGGCACCGCCCCACCGGCCGGCGGGTCGGACCCGGCCGACGGCGACTCCGGCACGTCGACCTCCACGGTGGCCGGCGGCGACGCGGGCGAGATCACCCTCTACTACCAGCCCCAGGTCGCGATCGACACCGGCGAGGTGATCGGGGTGGAGGCGCTGCTGCGCTGGCGGCACCCCCGGCGCGGCATGGTCGACCCGGAGGAACTGATCCGGGTCGCGGAGCAGAGCGCGGTGATGCGGCTGCTGACCCGCCGGGTCATCGACGACGTCGTGGAGCAACTGGCGAAGTGGGCCGCCGCCGGGCTGGACCTGCGGGCCGCGGTCAACGTCAGCGTCCGTGACCTGCACACCGGGGAGATCGCCGACCAGATCGCCGAACGGCTTGCCCAGTACGGCGTACCGCCGTCGCGGATCCAGTTGGAGATGACGGAGGGGGCGCTGATGGCGGATCCGCGCCGGGTCCTCGCCACCATCACCCGACTGGACCGGATCGGGGTGGCGATCGCGCTGGACGACTTCGGCACCGGCTACTCCTCGATGCAGCATCTGCGCCGGCTGCCGCTGGCGGAGGTGAAGGTCGACAGGTCGTTCGTACTCGGGATGGCGGCCGACGCCGACGACGCGGCGATCGTCCGGTCGGTGATCGAGTTGGCCGGAGCCCTCGGGTTGCGGGTCGTCGCCGAGGGGGTGGAGGACGAGCGCACCTGGCGGCTGCTGCACGCGGCGGGTTGCGACGCCGCCCAGGGCTGGTTCTTCGCCCGACCGATGCCGGCGGAGGACCTGGTCACCTGGCTGGCCCGGTACCGGCCGGTCAGCCCGACCGGCAGCGGAGTGGTCCGGGCCGACCGGCGGGCGGCGCCGGAGGCATCACCGGCGACCCGGATCGACCTTCCGGTGGACTCGGTGGAGCCGCCGACGGTGCTGGTGGTGGAGTCGATGGAGCCGCCGACGGGGCTGGCTGTGGAGTCGATGGAGCCGCCGACGGTGCTGATCGAGACCGTCCAGGCGCCGGTCCGGCCGGGGCCGGCCGAGTCGATCGCCGGGTTGCATCCGAGCGTGGAGTGACCTGCGGCACCCTCGCCCGGAGGATCTTCGGGGGAGCCGGGGACGGCGGCGGTCGGCGGCACAAATAGACTCGCTGCGGTCACGGCGCGCGTGCCACGCTGCGCCGGGAAGACGCCGGCGGAAGCCGCGTGGACGCCTGAGGCATGAAGGGGGCACCGATGTCCGCCATCTCCCGCGAGGAGGTCGCGCACCTGGCGCGGCTGTCGCGGCTCGCCGTCACGGACGAGGAGCTGGAGACCTTTGCCGGTCAGCTCGACGTGATCCTGCAGGCCGTCGCCCGGGTCGGTGAGGTGGCCGCCGCCGACGTCCCGCCGACCTCGCACTCCGTACCGCTGACGAACGTGCTTCGCGAGGACGTGGTGGTGCCCGGCCTGACCCGGGCCGAGGCGCTCTCCGGGGCGCCGGACAGCGAGGAGGACCGGTTCCGGGTGCCGCGCATCCTGGACGAGGACGAGCCACCCAGCCCGCGTGGTGAGGGCCCGGCGGATTCCGAAGGGAAGGCGTGACCACGATGACTGACGTGACCAGGATGACCGCGACCGAGATCGCGGCCGTTCTCGCCTCCGGCGAGGCGTCCGCGGTCGAGGTGACCCAGGCCCACCTGGACCGGATCGCGGCGGTGGACGAGCGGGTGCACGCCTTCCTGCACGTCGACACCGAGGGTGCGCTGGAGTCGGCCCGAGCGGTCGACGCCCGGCGGGCGGCCGGGGAGGAACTCGGACCGCTGGCCGGGGTGCCGGTGGCGGTCAAGGACGTGCTCACCACCAAGGGCGTACCGACCACGGTCGGATCGAAGATCCTGGAGAACTGGCGCCCGCCCTACGACTCGACAGTCGTGCAGCGGCTCCGCGCCGCCGGCACGGTGATGCTCGGCAAGACCAACATGGACGAGTTCGCGATGGGCTCCTCCACGGAATACTCCGCGTACGGGCCGACGGGAAACCCGTGGGACCTGGGCCGGATCCCGGGCGGCTCCGGCGGGGGCAGCGCCGCCGCGCTGGCCGCGTACGAGGCGCCGCTGGCGATCGGTTCGGACACCGGGGGCTCGATCCGGCAGCCGGGCGCGGTCACCGGCACCGTCGGGGCGAAGCCGACGTACGGCGGCACCTCGCGGTACGGCCTGGTCGCGTTCTCGTCCTCGCTCGACACCCCGGGCCCGTGCGCCCGGAACGTGCTGGACGCGGCGCTGCTGCACGAGGTCATCGGCGGGCACGACCCGCGCGACTCCACCTCCATCCCGCTGCCGGTGCCGGACGTGGTCGCCGCCGCTCGGGCCGGCGCCAACGGTGACCTGACCGGAGTACGGCTCGGCCTGGTCACCGAGCTCTCCGGCGAGGGTGCCGAGCCGGGCGTGCTGGCCGTGTTCCGGGAGGCTGTCGACGCGCTGACCAAGCTCGGTGCCGAGGTGGTCGAGGTCTCCTGCCCGCACTTCCAGTACGCGCTGCCGGCGTACTACCTCATCGCGCCGAGCGAATGCTCCTCCAACCTGGCCCGGTTCGACGGGGTCCGGTTCGGGCTCCGGGTCGGCGACGACGGTGTCCACTCGCTGGAGGAGGTCATGTCGCTGACCCGGGACGCCGGCTTCGGGCCGGAAGTCAAGCGGCGGATCATGCTCGGCACCTACGCCCTGTCATCGGGCTACTACGACGCCTACTACGGGCAGGCGCAGAAGGTGCGGACCCTGATCACCCAGGACTTCACCAACGCGTTCGAGCGGGCCGACGTGCTGATCTCGCCGACCACCCCGCTGGTGGCGTTCCCGTTCGGTTCGCGTACGGCTGATCCGTACCAGATGTACCTGGCGGACCTCTTCACCATCCCGACCAACCTGTACGGCGGGCCCGCCATCTCGGTACCGTGCGGCCTTTCCGAGGGGCTGCCGGTGGGTCTGCAGATCATGGCGCCGACGATGGCGGACGACCGGATGTACCGGGTCGGCGCCGCACTGGAGTCGGCGGTCGGCACTCTCACCCCGCCGGAGCTCTGACCGGAGGTCCACGTCCCCGTCGGAGACCCGCGGCCCCGACAGCCGGGTGCGTCAGGAGAGCGCCCTGTTGCGCATCCCGGTGATCAGTGCGGCGGCCTCCGACGTGTCCGGCACGATCCCGGAGTACCAGCGCATCGAGGTGTCCGGCTCTCCCGGACGCTCGCCGGGACGCCCTCGCCGGTAGATGGACAGGGTGCCGTCGTCCGACTCGTGCACCCGGACCACCTCGGCCCAGCGCAGTGACGGCTGCTCTCCGGGGCCCAGCCCGACGCCGCTTGTGACGGAGAGCCCGCCCTGCGTCACCGCCAGGTTGCCGAAGACCGCTCCGGCGCGGTGCAGCACCGCCTTCGCCGAGCGGGCGCTGGGCCGGCCCGCGCGGCGGGCCCGGATGGCGTCGACGAACCGGTCCTGGTGGCGGTAGCCGTGGTACTCCAGGACCAGCGGTTTTCCGTCGCGCTCGGCGACGATCCGGGCGGCGGCGCCGGTGGCGGTCACGGTGCGGGCCATCCCGGCCGGCACCATGCCGACGGATTCCCTGCTCTGGTCGACCCGCCGGATCTGTTCGAACCGCACCGGCCGGATGACCAGGTCGTGTTCGGGCATCCCGCCGGAGGGGTCGGAGAAGGGCCGGGTGATGTCGATCAGGCCGTGCTCGTAGAGCGCGACCCAGCGGTCCGGCCCGTCGGGTGGCAGCAGTCGGGCCGCGATCGGCCCGGACAGCACCAGGCCGAGGATGTGCAGCGTGGCGACGAAGGCGAAGTACGCACCGTCGGGGTAGAGACGGTACTGGTGGTAGCGGGAGTACTGCTGGTCCCAGAGCACCCAGAGCAGGCCGACGAAGAGGCCCCCGAGGATCAGCCACAGCCACCGGGCCCGGAAGCGGATCAGCGGCCGTTCCTGCCGGTGCAGGCTGACCAGCGAGCCGAGTTGGTGCCTCTCTGCCGTCGGGGCGAGCGCGGAGCTGAGGTACCGCTTCACGATCCCACCCGGCGCGGGACGCCCGGCCGCCGGACGCGTGCCGGAAGAGGGCGCCGACTCGATGCATCGAAGAACCGCACGACCGCAGACTACGGCGGCGCGGCCGGTTCTCGTGGTGGCCGGACAGCCACCACCGGGGCGTGGTGGTCCGCGATGCCGGTCACAGGGTCGGGGCTTATTGCCAATAGTTTGCAATAGTGTGGGGGCGACCCGGCCGCTCCGCGAGAGGAGAAACTCATGCCGTACGCCACCGATCCTGCCGCCCCTCGGGACAGCTACTCGGTGCCCGAGTTGACGATGGCGTGGGGGCGCGGCTGGGCCGTCTCCCGTGGCACCTCCGCCCCGGTCGGGGTGCCCGGCGGCTTCCGGGTCGACGTGGGCCTGCCAGGTCACCGGGTACGCCACGTGCTGCACACCCACGACGCGGACGTCCTCGGCCGGCTGGGCCGGAAGTTGACCGCCCCGGGCAACTGGATCAAGGCGTGTGGGGACCCGGACGAGTTCCGGTCCGCCCTGCCCGACGGATGGACGATGGACACCGCCGGATACCTGATGACCGTACGGTTCCGCGAAGGCGCGGCCCGGCCACAGCCGGGGTACGCGGTCCGGGTCGACACCGATCCCGACAGCGGGGTCGTCGTCGCCACGGTGCTCGACCGGGCGGGGGAGAAGGCGGCGTCCGGTCGACTGGCGCCGGCCGGCGAGTTCGGCATCGTCGACAAGGTCGAGACCGAGCCGAACCACCGGCGACGGGGGCTGGGCACCGTTGTCATGCGTACCCTCGCCGACCGGGCGGCGGCGGACGGTATGCGTACCGGAATCCTCGTCGCCACGGACGACGGACGAGCGCTGTACCGGTCACTCGGCTGGACCGTGCGCTCCGACGTCGCCGGCGCGTTCCGCCCGGGAGGAGGGAAGTGGTCCGCCGGTGGTACGGGCATGTACCGCGACCAGCGGGCGAGCGGGATAACGTCCAGGCATGACGCCACGACCGAGCGGTGACCCCGGCATCGGTGAGCGCATCCGCGCACGTCGCCTGCTTCGTAGCTGGAGCATCCGGTACGCCGCCAGCCGCGCCGGCATCTCGCACGCCACCTGGAGCCGGATCGAGCGGGGCAGGCAGGCTGCCGACAACCGGTTCACGCTGGCCGACATCGCGACGGCGCTGGACTGCGCGCCGGCCGAGTTGACCGGTGTGGTGGTGCCGGCGGCCGATCGGGACGTGGTGGCCGCGCACGCCGAGGTGCACGCCATCCGGCAGGCCCTGGTCGACGTCGACCTGTCCGAACCGGGCACCCGGCCGCCGGCCCCGATCGCCGAGCTGGCTCGTACGGTCACCCTGCTCGACACGTTGCGGCAGGCGTGTGACTACGCCGGCGCCGCCCGCCTGCTGCCAAACCTGCTGCGCGACCTGCACACGGAGACCGCCGGCCCGGACCGGGAAGTCGCGTTGCGGATGCTCTGCGACGTCACGTTCGTCGCCTCGTCGGTGCTGCGCAACCTCGGCCGCCCGGCCGACGCGTGGCTGGGTGCCGAGCGCTGCCGGGACGCGGCCGAAGCCGCCGACGACCTGGCGCTTCGCGGGTACGCCGCCTACGCCCGTGCCTGCGCGGCCACCGCCTGTGGCTCCTACCAGCGTGGCCTCACCCTGGCCGAGCGTGCGGTGGACGAGCTGCGCGGGCACACCGGCCAGCCGGGCATCGCCGAGGTGCTCGGCTCGCTGCTGCTCACCTGCGCGCTGGCCAGCCGCGGCCGCGGTCGCCTGGACGACAGCCGGGCCTGGTCGGCCGAGGCCGCCGGGCTCGCCGACCGCACCGGCGAGACCTCCACGATGGGCCTGTACTTCGGCCCGACAAACGTCGCCATCTGGCAGATCGGCATCGAGGCGGACGGCGGCGATCCGGGCCGGGCCGCAGTGATCGCCCGCGCCACGAAGCCGGCGGCCATCCCGGCCAGTTTCCGGCAGGTGTTCTACTACGCCGATACCGCACGGGCCCTGGCCCGGCTGGGCGGCCGGGACCGGGAGGCGATCCGCTTCCTGCTCACCGCCGAACGGCTGGCGCCCCAGCACGTACACACGTCGGCCCTGGCCCACGAGACCACCCGCGCCCTGTTGGATCGCTCGATCCGCCGTGCCGGTGGCACGGAACTCCGCGGCCTGGCCGAGCGCCTACAGATCACGGGCTGACCGCGACTGCCCGGAGGCGGTCGACGGTGGCATAGCTGGCGGCATCGCCGGGGTTGCGTCGGTCGCCGATCATTGACCGGTGATGAGCCCTGCCGCGCCGTCCGTGGAACCAGGCACGTTCTCGTTTGCCACCCCGCCGCTGTTCGCCGCCCTGGCCCCGGCCCGCAGCGTCCTGATCGCCGGTGCCGGCGGTGGTTTCGACGTGTACGCGGGTCTGCCGCTGGCCCTCGCGCTGTGGCACAGCGGCGTGCGGGTACACCTGGCGAACCTGTCCTTCTCGGAACTCGAACTGATGGACCGGAACTCGTGGGCGGCGGAGCACGTGGCCGCGGTCACACCGGACTCGACCAGCCCGGACTGGTACTTCCCCGAGCGCACACTGGCCCGGTGGCTGGCGGCTCATGACCTGCCGTCGACGGTGTACGCCTTTCCTCCGCTCGGTGTCCAGCCGTTGCGGGACGCCTACCGGTACCTGGTGGAACGCCTGGACATCGACGCGGTGGTGCTGGTCGACGGTGGCACCGACATCCTGCTGCGCGGCGACGAGACCACCCTCGGCACACCGGTGGAGGACATCACCAGCCTCGCCTCGGTGGCCGGCCTCGACCT
The DNA here is from genome assembly GCF_015690345.1 of Plantactinospora alkalitolerans. Lineage (GTDB taxonomy): Bacteria > Actinomycetota > Actinomycetes > Mycobacteriales > Micromonosporaceae > Plantactinospora > Plantactinospora alkalitolerans. Next base: position 16,679 of record NZ_JADPUN010000226.1, read on the forward strand.
ACCGGTGAAGCTGGTCACCTGTCTCGGCTTCGGTATCGACGCCCACGACGGCGTCAACCACGTCCAGGTGCTGGAGAACATCGCCGCGCTCGACCGCGACGGTGGTTACCTCGGCGCGTTGTCCATACCCGGCGCGAGTCGGGAAGCGGTGCTGTACCGCGACGCCGTCGCCGACGCCCAGGCAGCCACCCCGACGCGGCCGAGCATCGTCCACGGCCAGATCGCGGCCGCCACCAGCGGCGCGTTCGGAGACGTCCACTTCACCAGGCGCACCAGCGGCAGCGCGTTGTTCGTCAACCCGCTAATGGCGATTCACTTCACGGTCGATCTCGACAAGCTCGCCGCCCGATGCCTCTACCTCGACCGTATCGAGCACACCCTCGGCAGGCGCCAGGTGATCGGGCGCATCGAGGCGTTCCGGAACGAGATCTCCACCCGCATCCCCCGCGCCTATCCCCACTGAACGCCGTGCAGTGGCACTCACGCCAGTTCGGCGATCACTGCCCGGACCATTCGGCGGCCGTGCTCGGCCATTCGCGGAAAGGTACGCCGGTAGTAGTCGATGCCGGTCAGTGACGGTGCGAGGGCCCAACCGCAGGCGCGGCGCCAGGTGGCGTCGTCGTACCCGATTGCGTCCCGGTAGGCGTCCCGGGCCGCGCCGGTGAAGGTCCACAGCGCCGGAGCAACGTCCGGCGCCGGATCGCCGACACCGAGTGCGCCGAAATCGATGACCGCGGTCAGCCGGCCGCTGTCGATGATCAGGTTGCCTGGCTGCAGATCACCGTGGATCCATACCGGGTCGCGGTCCCAGTCAGGAGCGGCCAGGCAGGCCTCCCAGGCCGCCTCCGCCGCGGTCACATCGAAGCCGTCGTCGTGCCCGGCGAGCCGGGGCAGCACCCGGCGGACGGCTTGGTCGGCGTGGAGCAGAGCGGATCCGCGGGAACCCGGTGGCTTGACCGGACCACCGGCCGGATCCACGCCGTGCAGGGCGTGGACGAACGCCGCCAGATCGCGGGCCAGGCGTACGTCGTCACAGCCGAGCCTGGGAGGCGTACTTCCCACGACCCACGGCACCACGGTCCACCGCCACGGGTACCCCGCGCCCGGCCCGCCCAGGTGAAGCGGAACGGGGATCCGCGCGGGCAGGTGGGACGCCAGCAAGGGCAGCCACCGCGCATCAGAATCGGCCTGGCCTACCGCCGAGGCAATCTTGGGCATCCGGGCGACGAGTTCGTTGCCGATCCGAAAGAGTACGTGGTCCGTGCCCTCCAACTCGTCGGGCAGGGGTGTCACGGGAAGGTCGGCCCACTGCGGGCACTGGGCCGCCACCAGACGGCGTACCTGCCCGACGGTGACTCGGACCTCGTCATCATGGATGGGCACGCGGTCACTCAGTCGAGACAGAACTCGTTGCCCTCGATGTCCTGCATCACGATGCACGACTCGTTGTCTTCATCGGCAGCCAGTAGTCGCTCGCGTACCGCGCCGAGCGCGACCAGGCGGGCGCATTCGGCCTCAAGTACGGCCAGCCGCTCCGCACCGACGAGCCCGGTGCCGACCCGCACGTCGAGATGCACCCGATTCTTGACGACCTTTCCTTCCGGAACGCGCTGGAAGTAAAGCCGCGGACCCACGCCAGTGGGATCAACGCAGGCAAACGCCGCACCCTGCTGCTCGGGCGGCAGCGCGCGATCGAAATCGTCCCAGGTAGCGAACCCCTCCGGTGGCGGCGGTACGACGTACCCCAACACCTCGCACCAGAACCGGGCGACGCGCTCGGGTTCCGCGCAGTCGAAGGTGACTTGGATCTGCTTGACCGACGCCATCGCTCAACCATAGGGGCGGGGTCTTTCGTCGGGTCCACGGGCCCCTGCCAGGGCCAGGTCGGGAAATCCGGCCCGACGAATTACCGCCCACCCGCTAAGTACGATGACGATGCGAACGGAAGGCGGCACGGGTCGATGAGCGGTGTGCGGGTCGCGGTGGCCGGTGCCGGCCTCGGCGGGCTGTGCCTGGCCCAAGGCCTCGTACGGGCCGGTGTCGACGTCCAGGTCTACGAGCGTGACGTCGCGGCCGGCATCCGCCGGCAGGGCTACCGGCTGCACGTGGACGCGCGGGCCGGCCTCGCACTCGACAGGTGCCTGTCGCCGGAGCTGTTCCGGCTCTTCCTCGCGACGGCGGGCCGGCCCAGCCGGAAGTTCAGCGTGCTCTCCGCCCAGTTGCGCGTCGTGCACGAGACACCGGAGGACCCGAACCGGGATCTGGACAGGCCGGAGACGCTCAGCACAGCGGTCAACCGTGGCACGCTCCGCGAGATCCTCGGTACCGGCCTCGACGACCGGATCCACCACGGCCGCGAACTCGTCGGGTACGAGCAGGACGCGCACGGTGTGACGCTGCGGTTCGTCGACGGCCCGACCGAGCGCGCCGACGTGCTCGTCGGCGCGGACGGCGTGAACTCGGCGGTCCGCCGTACGATGCTGCCCGAGGCGATGATCATCGACACCGGTTCACGCATCGTCTACGGCAGGACGCCGCTCGACGGCGAGACGCGGCGGCTCCTTCCACTACGGCTTCGCCGCGGTCGAAGCATTCCGGCAGGCGGAGGCGCAGACCACCCGGCGGAGGAACCCGCTGTGGCGCTGGATCATCAGCCACCTGCCGAGGTAGCACCGCAGCCAGCACCGCTGGCGACGGCACCGTGGTGTGGCAGAAGGGATCCCACCTGTCGGCCATCCAGGCCCGCTTCACCTGGTGAACCTTTGCCGGATCCGCCGCTCGGGGCGCTCGCACCGAGCCCCCGAGCGGCCTCCTCGGGTAGCCGCTTACCGCCCCTGCGGCTGTCCGTCCAGGACGCGGTCCCAGTCGACGGTGCGAGCCCAGTCGGCGTAGCTGTGCCAGGCCACATCCGGATACCTGCCGTGCAGCGCGTCGATGTCGAGGAAGTCGGTGTTGTCCTCGAAACGCTGGAACATGTCGGCGATCTCGTCGCCGGCCCACTGACGGACCTGGTCCAACGGCATCTGCTGGTACGGGATCTCGCGGCCGAGCACTTCGCTGAGGATCCGGGCCGCCTCTTCGCCGGTCACCCGGTCGGAGGCGACGTCGATCCGCTCGCCGACGAACCGGTCCGGGTGCTCGATGGCGTGCACGGCGAGGCCGGCAATGTCCCGGACGGTCACCTGGTCCAGCGGCTTGCCGGGAGAGAGCGGGTTGGCCAGGACGCCGTCGGGAAGGCGGCTGAACCCGGTGTTCAGGGCGTTCTCCATGAAGTACACCGGTCCGAGGACGGTTGCGCGTACCGGCTGGTCCCGCAGGTACGCCTCGACGAGCTGCTTGCTGTCGGCGTGGTCGAGGTCGGTTTCGCCCAGCCGGTCGGCACCGCGTACCGAGGAGTAGACGAGATGCGCCCCGGCCTGCCCTGCGGCGTCGGTCAGGAGGCGACCCTGGGCGACCTCCTCGTCCTTGCCACCGGAGCCGAACGGTACGGACAGGCCGAAGACCGCGTCGACGCCCTTGGTGGCACTGGCGAGCGCCTCCCTGTCGGCCAGGTCGCCGGTGACCAGTCGAGCCCCGGCGGCGGATAGTGCCCGGGCGGACGGCGACTCGGGTGACCGCACGTACGCGGTGACGTCGTGGCCGTGGTCGAGCAGCAGGTCGGCCACCGCGCCGCCCTGCTTTCCGGTGGCGCCGATGACGAGAACAGTGGTCACGAGGAGACTCCCAGATCGCATTGGTGGACAACGATGCCGATCCTGCGGGCTCAACTGCGGTTGAGGTCAAGCGCGCCGGACGGCCCCGTGCCGGAAGTTCGACCACATGCCGCCACCTTGATGGAGTTGATGCGGGTTTCTGAGAAGGTCGCCCCGCGGATCAAGGCATCTCCGCTGACCCGGGCCGGTTCGGGGTTCGCCGTGGCCTGGTGGTGATACGTCCGTTCGATGCCAGTCAGGATTGAACTTTCGGCAGTGCCGGATGGTCCGCGTCTTACATACCGTCATGTCTGTGAACGCGACCACGACCGGGAAGAGCGCGGCCGGAGGCAGCCTGGCTGGCTTCCGGCGGGTGTTTGATCCAGGCAACCTGCTGGCGGCGGCTACGACGGTAGCGGCCGGTTTGAGTGTGGTAAGTCCGTGGTGGGCCGTGCCAACCGTGGCCACCGCGTTCCTGGCAGGGCGGCGACCTGGGAAAATCCGTCCGACAGTACTGGTATTGGTTGCAGTTGTCGCGGCCGGAATAGTGTCCGCGTCCGTGGTGCCCTCGTGGCTGGGTGTAGGGAGTCGGTTCGTGGGGGTGGTGGTGCTCGCCGCCATGCTGCCCTGGTTCGCGGGTCGGTTCTGGCGCCAGTACCAGGAACTGATCAGGGCCGGTTGGGAGCGGGCCGAGCACCTGGAACGAGAGCAGCGGTTGGTCGCTGAGCAGGCCAGGCTGCTTGAGCGGGCTCGCATTGCGCAGGACATGCATGACGTTCTCGGCCATGACCTCAGTCTGATAGCGCTGTCGGCCGGCGCACTGAAGCTCGCGCCTGGCCTGGAAGACCATCATCGGCTGGCTGTTCAGAACATCAGGGCCAAGGCCGCGGCTGCGGTGGAGCGTCTCGGCGAGGTGATCGGTGTCCTGCGCGAGGAATCAGATGACGCACCGATGCGGCCGTCCAGGTCCAGCCTTACGCATCTGGTGGACGAGGCATCCGCGTCCGGGATCGCGGTCGAACTGCATGTCGATGGCGAGAGAGCAGGACTTCCCCCGGTGGTCGAGCGGGCCGCACATCGCGTCGTGCAGGAAGCGCTGACCAACGTGGCCAAGCACGCTCCCCATGCGGCGACGACCGTCCACGTGTCGCATACGGCGACAGAAACAGCGGTTTCGGTGAAGAACGGCCCCGCGTCGGCTGCGGCCGGCTCTCGTCCACGGAGCGGAGGCCGCGGCCTCATCGGTCTCGATGAACGAGTCCGGTTGGCCGGAGGCTTCTTCGAGTACGGCCCTCAAGGCGGCGGATACGCAGTCGTCGCCCGGCTGCCGCACATGCCCCCAGCGCAGGCACCGCTCCCGGCCGACCCCACTCCTCATCGACAGAGGGGCGAACTGCCGCAGGAATACCGCCGTGCTCGACTCCGTGCCGGCCGCACCCTAGTCACAGCGGTGATGCTGCCTCTTGTCACCGGCGCGGTGCTGAGCGGAACGCTGATGGTGTGGGAGACGCTGTCGGCGTCACGTTCGGTGCTGGATCCGCGCGACTACGCCCGCCTGCGGGTGGGGCAGGATCGCTCCGAGGTCGAGCGTGTGCTGCCGGACCGTCAGACGATCCACCGCCCGTCGGCTACCGAACCAGAGGGACGAGGTATTACGTGCGAGTACTACGCGATGACGGCCGATCGGTTCGACGACCGGTCCGGAGACGCGTACCGGCTGTGCTTCCAGCGGAACGTGCTGGTGTCTCTCGATGCCCTGACGCCGTGAGCGTTCGATGATCCGGGTCCTGATAGCCGACGACGAGGCGATGATCCGTGCAGGCGTGCGGGCCGTGTTGTCCACCGATCCCGGCATCGACATCGTCGCCGAGGCAGCCGACGGGCATGAGGCTGTGGAACTGGTCCGGCGCCACCGCCCCCAGGTGGCCGTGATCGACATCCGGATGCCGAAGGTCAACGGCATCGATGCGGCGGCGGAGATCCGCAGGACGGTGCCGACCACCGGTGTGATCATGCTGACGACGTTCGGGGAGGACGACCACATCCTCCAGGCGCTGGGCGGCGGCGCCGCCGGTTTCCTGATCAAATCGGGCGAGCCCGAGGAACTGATCGCGGGAGTCCGTGCGGTGGCTGACGGCGCCGCCTACCTGTCACCGAGGGTCGCGGCCCGAGTGGTGGCGTACCTCGCGTCGAGCGGCGCCGGTGCCCTGGCCAGTCGGCGTGGCGCCGCCCGTGAACGGGTCAATGTGCTCACCACCCGGGAACGCGAAGTGCTGTCCTTCCTCGGCAGCGGGTTGTCCAACGGCCAGATCGCCCGCCGACTGCATGTGGTGGAAGGAACGGTCAAGGCGCACGTCAGCTCCGTCCTGGCCCGTCTGGGTGTGGACAACCGGGCCGCTGCCGCCGTTGTAGCTCATGAGGCCGGCATCGTTCCGCCACCAGCGCCTGACCAGCAATGATGTTGCCGGTACCGCGAGCGGCATCACAGCGAGCAACACAGCAGCCGCGACGGTACCGCCGAGAATCGCACCGGCGAGCACATCGTGGGGGTAGTGGACTCCCACCAGGACGCGGAGCAGCGCCGCCGCCCCGGCCAACGGCAGTGTCACGAAAACCAGACGAGGCCGCAGCACGGCCAGCCCGACCGCGAGAGCGGCGGCCAGGGTGGCGTGGTTACTCGGGAAAGACCAGTCGCCCACTTCCGGACACTCCGCGATCGCCTCGACCCCTCGCAACGCTCGGCAGGGCCGCTCCTCGTTCACGACCAGTTTCAGGGCCTCGCTGATCGCGTAGGCGGCAACGGTGCCGACACCGATCACGACGGCCCCTGCGGCGCTGGCCGCGTCCTTGCGGCGGACTGCGGTCCAGCACAGCCAGACCAGCAACAGTCCAAGGATCACCAGGGTGCCCTCGGTGGCCACCTCAAGAAGCGAGCCCATCCATGCCGGCGCGTCCGCCACAGCTCCGGTCACCGACCGGTACGCGGACACCGAAGTTCCCCGCATGACCTCAGTTGCGTCAACCTTGCCCAACCCACCTGGGGACAGCCAGACAATCGCTCCAACTCCCGCTCCCAGCAATGCCACGGAGCCCAGCAGGCGGGTGACCCGTAAGCTTTCTCGAGACTGCGTTTCCATGGCCTCGAACGTAGGAGCGGCAGCAGTCGGATGCCTGCGCCGAATGGCAAGGTCGGACTTGGACGATGGTCAGGGTTGACGCCACAGGAGACCTCGTCGTTATGCGGCTGCTCTTGCCGCACAAGCCCTCGGCTCGGCAAGTCTCCCAGGTTAGGCTCGGCGCGGATTCCTGACCTCGGGGGAGTTGTCGATGCGCGTCACCGCCTGGCTCCGGAGACCGTCCATCCGCAGGCGCCTGATCATCGCCGCCGTGCTGGTCGGCTGTTTCGTCTGGGCGATGGTCGTCGTCGGGCTCTCGTTCGCGATGGTGGAGCACGGCGGCGGACAGTGGTGGGTGATCCCGCTTTTCGGGGCGTTCGTGCTGACGATCACGGTGCTGGCCGTCCGCCGGGCCCCTGCGGCCCCGGCCAGCGCCGGCACGGCGGCGGCAGACGTTCCCGTACCGGCCGTCCCCGTCGCCGTACCCGTACCCGTCGCCGTCCAGGGTCCGCCGCCGGTCGCGGTGCGGCGCACGCCCGCCGAGACGCTCAGCCCGCGCGAGATGGAGGTGCTGCACCACCTGGCGGCCGGCCGAACGAACGCGGAGATCGCCAGGGTGCTCTTCGTCGCGCCCGGCACGGTGAAGGCGCACCTCAACCACATCTTCCGCAAACTCGAGGCGGCGAGCCGTCTGCAGGCCGTTGCGCACGCCCGCGAGGCCGGACTGCTCGACTAAACCCGGTTTAAACCACAGGTAGTTCTTTCGGCAGATGCCGCACCCGATGGTCCTGCCTAGCGTCCGGGGCATGAAGCAACGTATCGACCAGCTCACGCCGCTCGCCCTCGTCGCGGTATTCACCGTCGTGGTGCAGGGCCTGTCTCTGATGGAGTTCCTGCCACCGCCGATCGCACTGCTGATCGCAGCCGGCTGGGCGGTCCTCATCGGACTCGCCGCGCGCTGGGCCAACCGCAGGCCGGCGCTGAGCGCCTGGGCCGAGGACGGCCTCGTGGCGCTGGGCTGCGTGACCATGGCACTGTTCGCGTTCGGCGGTGCCGTCGGGCTGATGATGCTGGGCACCGCGCTGGACAGCTCGTCGATCACCGGGGAGACGATGGTGACGATGTTCCTGCCCAGCATTCCCATCGCTATCGCGGCGAACGTCCCCACCGAACTCCTCGTCATCCCGGGCCTGCTGGTCCTCGGATGGCGTCCCGGCGCCCGCCGGATCCTCTTCGTCACCGCGGCCACGCTCTACTTCGTCCACCGCATCTGGACGTACCTCGTGTTCGTCCCCGACCGCCTGGACTTCGCCGCGGCGGAGCGCTCCACGGCGGTGCTGACCGCGGCGGAAAAGGTGCAGTTCGCCGCGGCGCTGCACGTCGACGACCCTCGGTGGATCCTCAATCTGCTGATCTTCGGGGTCTTCCTACTGTCGGCGTTCTTCTCCCGGTCGCGTCGGCGCGGGCGACTGCTCGGCGAAAGTTCTCGTTCGGCGGCAACCTCGCCGACCCGGATCGGCTGTACCTGAACGTAACCGTCGATCCCGGTCCGGAGGAACGATGAACGTGAAGCGTCTGTGGGTCCTCGTGCCCGTCACCCTGCTGGCGGGGTTGGCAGCCTGCACCGCTGCCTCGCCACGACCGGTACCTCTGGTCGGCACTCCGCTGCCCGAATCCAGTGCCACGTCGGCCACACCGACCACGGCCACGGCAGCGTCCACCGCTGCCGTGGAGCCGGTGAAGGCCGCCTGTCCGGCCAGCGTCGCGGCCCTGGAGCGGGCGGCGGGGGTGTCCGATGGCTACCGGATCGATCCGGACCAGATCCGCTGCGCCCAGAGGTGGGCCACGGCCAGCCTGATCGCCCCCAAACCCGAGTTGCAGGGCGATGGTGTGATTCTGTTCGAGTACAGGGCCGGTAGCTGGACGATGGTGGTCGAGGGCAGCGCGCTTGAATGCACACCGCACGGCATCCCGAAGGAGATCGGTGACCAGGTCGGCTGTCGCGACGACTGAGATGTCACCGGCATCCGGCGCCGTACTCCCCGCAGGGGATGACCCGGTCGAGGTGCGGTTCAACGAGTTCGTGCGGACCCGCACCGCGGCACTGCTGCGGAGCGCCTTTCTGCTGACCGGCGACCGGTACCTGGCTGAGGACCTGGTGCAGGACGGGTTGGCACGCACCCATCGGGCACTGCGTCGGCTCGCCGACGACGGGCATTTCGAGGCCTACACCCGTACCGCGATGTATCACCTGCATCTCCGCCGGTGGCGCCGGCGCCGCGTCACCGAGACGCTGCCCGGCGAAATGGCCGACCTCGCCCAGCCGGCCAGTGACCACGCCGACCGCGTCAGTTTGAAGATCTCGCTGCACCGGGCGCTGGCTCAGCTCACCCGGCGGCAGCGGGCCGTGCTGGTGCTGCGGTTCTTCGAGGACCGCAGCGAGGCAGAGGCCGCCGAGATCCTGTCCTGCTCCGTCGGCACGATAAAGAGCCAGACCAGCAAGGCGCTGGCCCGGATGCGCACCATCGCGCCGGAGCTGCTGGCGCCCGCCACGGCGCGGGGGGCATCCTGATGACCGACGACCTCGATCCGCTCCGCCGTGCAATGGGCGACCTGGCCGAGCACGGCGGCAACGCCGACCTGTACGAGCGCTCACTGGCCACGTCCCGGCGGATGCGCCGACGCGGCACCATGCTCAACGTCGGTGCCACGGCGATCGCCGTCCTGGGGATCGGCGCAGGCATCGCTGCAATCAACGGCGGAGCGCCAGGACGCGGCCCGGTCGTCGGTCTCTCGGGCCCCGTATCCACCCCGACGCTGCGGTCACCCTCACCCGCACAGTCCCCGCCAGCTTCGTCGCCGCCGACCCGCTCGCCCGCCTCATCCGCCTCATCGAGGGCCCCCGTCAGCGACGGCTGCCCGGTGCGGGCGTCCACCTTGCAGCGGGTGGCGCAGCTGTCGGACGGCTACCGGATCGATGCCGATTCGGTGGAATGTTGGAAGGGCTGGGCCAGTGCCGGTCTGACTGCTCCCACGCCCGATCAACAGGGCGATGGCGTGATCCTCTTCCGATACGATCCGGACCGCGGCTGGCGAAGGCACTCCGAGGGCAGCGCCTTCGACTGTGCGGACCTGGGGATCAAGAAGACGTCCGGCGACCAGCCGCCATTCTGCACGTACAACTAGGTTCCAGAGCGGGCGTCGCGGGCGTCGGCGTCCGGCGCCGCCTGTTCCCGGCCGACCAGACGTCCAGGCGTGTCCAACCACGTCCAGGATGCCCGGCGACCGTGCTGGACATCGATGACGATCTCCCCAGTAGTCGCGCCGGAGGGGTCGGCGCGATGCCTACCGAGGAGGAGACGGTACATGAGAGTTCTCGCGAACAGGGCCAACTGGGCGACAAAGGTGGCGGTCGCACTGGTGTTGGCTGCGGCGCCCGCGCTGGCGCTGGGCCAGTCGGCGAGTGCCGCACCGGCACCGGGCCTGGACCCCGGTGCCACCGCCGACGCGTGGGCCGCCGGTCGGGCCGCGTACGGAGCGGGCGCCACCGAGCACCAGGCGATCGTGGCGTACTGGACGCCGGAGCGGATGCGGGCGGCGCAGCCGGCCGAGGAGTCGCCGGCCTACCGGCAGGCGGTCAAGCGGTACGTCGACAGTGGCCAGGCCGCCCCTCAGTCGGTCGACCGGGGCGCCCGGCTGACCGTCCCGCCGGCCGCCGGTGCGCTGGGCGTACCGAACAACGGCCCCGTCCCCGCGGCGCTGAACCCGAACTTCGCGTCCAACCATCCGACGGCCCGGACCAGCGGCAAGGTGTTCTTCACCCTGAACGGTGGCAACTTCGTCTGTTCCGCCACGGTGATCAACTCGGAGGGTCAGGACACCGTCTGGACCGCCGGGCACTGCACCCACTCCGGCGGCGCGGCCGGCGCGTTGGCCACCAACTGGGCGTTCGTGCCCGCGTTCGACGACGACCTGGCCAACCAGCGGCCGTTCGGCACCTGGACCGCGGCGCGCCTGATTCCCGCACCGGCCTGGCAGGCCAGCGGAAACTTCAACGAGGACATGGCCGTGGCGATCATGAACACGCTCAACGGCCGGCACATCGTCACCCAACTCGGCGGGCAGGGCCTGGACGTCAACCGGGGCCTGAACGTCGCGATCAACGCCTTCGGCTACCCGCAGGAGGCGCCCTTCGACGGCGGCAACCTGATGCGCTGCTCCGGCGCCTCGCAACCCGAGTTCCCGGGCGCGACCCAGACCATCCGGATCCCCTGCGACATGACCCGTGGCTCCAGCGGCGGCGGTTGGCTGCTGAACTGGGACGGAAACTTCGGCTACCTGTACGGCGTCAACAGCCGGATCGACCGGATCGTCTCTCCGACCATCATGATCTCGCCGTTCTTCGACAACACCGCACTGAACCTCTACAACCAGACCAGGAACCTCTGATCACCTGATCGGCCGTCCTGTGGTGCGGCTCCAGCGGGTGGACCCGGTGCAACGGGTTCGCCCGCCGGGGCCGTGCCTGTCTGGTACTAGCGGGCCATGGCCGGTTGAGCCTGCATCCGGCCGAGGAACTCCCGGACGTGGCCGGCGATCTCGTCGACGTTGGTCTCCAGCGCGAAGTGCCCGGCGTCGAGCAGGTGAACCTCGGCGTTGGGCAGGTCCCGTTTGAAGGCGCGGGCACCATCCGGGCCGAAGATCTTGTCGTTGGCTCCCCAGACCGCGAGCAGCGGCACCTGGGTCTGCCGGAAGGACTCCTGCGCCTGCGGGTAGATGTCGAGATTCGTCTTGTAGTCCCGGAAGAGCTGCAACTGGTTCTCGTCGTTTCCGGGCCGGGCGAGGACCTCCAGAGCGTGCCGCCAGGCGTCCGGGCTGACCAGGCTGACGTCGGATACGCCGTGCTCGTACTGCCAGCGGACCATCTTCTCGCTGAAGGCCTGCCGGGCGGCGGCCTCCGTCTCGGGTCCGGGAGAGCTGGCGTACGCGAACAGCGGGTTCCAGAACTCCTCCACGAATCCTTCCGGGTACGCGTTCCCGCTCTGGCTGATGATCGCCGAGATGCTCTCCGGGCGGCGTAACAGCAGTCGCAGCGCGATCGGCGCTCCGTAGTCCTGCATGTAGACCGCGTACCGGCGGATGTCGAGCTGGTCCAGCAGGCCCGCGGTGACGTCGGTCAGCGCGTCGAAGGTGTACGGAAAGTCGCTCAGCGGCGGCGCCGAGGAGTAGCCGAACCCGATGTGGTCGGGGGCCACCAGGTGGTACTGGTCGGCCAGCGCCGGCATCAGCTCCCGGAACATGTGCGAACTGGTCGGAAAGCCGTGCAGCAGGACGAGCGGTGGCGCCCCGGGCGTGCCGGCCTCGCGGTAGAAGACGTCCAAGCCGTCGACCGTCGCGGTCCGGTGATGTACGCCGCCGACCATGATGCCCCCCCGTTCGCCCACCCGAGCTGTGATGTCCTCCTCATACTGCCGGGCCTGCGGTCCTGCTCGGGCGGGTATCGACATCGGCGTACCCCGTCGGCGTACCCCGTTCGTGGTCTGCCGGCCGCCGGGCGTGCCGGTCAGGCCGAGGGCAGCTCGTGCGCGGTGAGAAGTTCCGCACCGTCGAGGATCAGCGGCGTCCACTCCGCCGCCCCGGTGCGCCCGTGTTTCGGATCGATCGCGGTGAAGACCCGGCCGCCGACCCGTACCCGGACGTGCCGGGCGGACCAGTCGACGGTGGCGCGCTGGCGTACCCGGCCGGGGCAGCGCCAGGTCCGGTCGGCGAAGCGTACGGGCTGGGAATGCCCGTGTACCTGGCCGAACGGCACGAACCCGCCACCGGCGTAGAACTCCAGCCAGGGTTCGTGCAGTTCCCAGCCGGCCTCGGCCCAGAACGGGCCGGCCGCCCGGTCGACCCCGAACTCCCCACCCCGGAAGATCAACGGCTGCGGGCGTTCGTTGAGCAGCCGGGCGGCGATCGCGGCGGTCGGCGGCTCGGCCAGCTCCCGCCACGCGCCGACCGTCAGCCCGGCGTGGGTGACCAGCAGGTCGTCCCCGTCCGCCGTCCGGATCGCGACGGCCACCCGCAGTCGGCCCTCTGCCCACCAGGACCGCAGCAGGTCCGCGTCGGCGTCGTCCAGGCGTTCCGGCCAGAACTCGGCGCCACCGGGCAGGTACTGCGACTCGTGGTTGCCAACCAGCTGGATCCATCGCTCCGGCTGATTTTCGAGGTATCCGCGCACGATGGCCAGCACCGCCCGGCTGTCCGGACCACGATCGACGAGGTCACCGACCTGGACCACCGTCATCCCCTCGGGCAGGTGATGCCGGTCGACGTCCGCGCCGAGCGAGGAGAGCGCGTCGCGAAGTTGGCCAGGGTGGCCACCGACGTCTCCGACAACAACTACCCGGGCCATCTCCACTCCCGTTTCCCGTGCTGAGTCGACCTCACGCCCGGCGAGCGTATCCCGCCGACACCACCGATCCCGGGGCACGGCGGTGGCCGGTCAGCGGCCGGAGCGGCGGGTCACCGCCCGGACCAGAGCACCCGGGCCAGGATGCCGGGGGCGAAGAGTGCCGTTGGCGGGGTCATCAGGTTCGCCACGCTGAGGAAGCGCCGGCCGACGACCGGATGCCGCTCCGCCGCGACGTGCAGCCTGCCGACGTACGCGTTGAGGAAGTTCGTCTTCCGGCTGCGCGGGCCGACCACGGCCGGATACCGGAGGTCGGCGCCGACGGCGATGTCCCACGCCACGTCGTTGACCTTCGCCGCCCCGGCGAAGTACTGCCGCGTCAACCCGCCGCGTCCCTTGTGGAGAAGCAGGTCCCGCAGCACATTCGCCTGCGCTGCCGCGACGGTCATCCCCTGGGCGTACGCGGGATTGAAGGTGCAGACCGAGTCCCCGACCGCGATGAATCCCTCCGGTAGGCGGCGCAGGTGCTCGTAGCGGCGCCGGACGCTGGTGGGCAGCCGGATGGGCCGTGGCGGGCCCAGCGGCTCGGCCCGGTGAAGCAGGTCACGAAGCTCCCGGGCGGGCAGCCGGGCGGTGAATTCGAGATAGCCGTCGGGGTCCGTCGGCGGGGGCTCGGCGCCGCCCGCACTGAACAGGGTGACCATCCACCGGTCTCCCTCGGTGGCGATGGCGATGCCACCGTGCGGGTTGGCGGGCGAGGGCGACGTCACGGTCGCGGCGAAGTCGGCGTCGCCGGGCGACCGGCGGTAGTCGCGGGACACGTAGGTCGTCTGCGGGTCGACCCGTTCCTCCGGCGGGCGCTCGAAGCCGATCTCGGCCAACCAGGTCGGCCCTCGGTTGCCCCGTCCGGTGGCGTCGACCACCAGTTCGGCGTCGTGTCGCTGCTCGACGCCGCCCTGGTCGCGTACGTCGTGTCCCGGCGGCGGGCCGGTGTCGTGTCCCGGCGGCGGCCCGGTGTCGTGTCCCGGCACCGGGCCGGTGTCGTGCCCCGGCGGCAGGCGGACGTCGTTCCTCGCAAGCACGCGGGCGCCGCTGACGGCGTCGCCGGTGGCGTCGGTGAGCAGGCCCAGCGCCTCGTGACCGGCGCGGATCTCGACGTGCGCGATCGCCTGGACCCGGTCGCGGACGTACGCCTCCAGTGCGGGGCGGCTGAGACAGATCCCGCGTATTCCGGAGGAGGCCCGGGGAATGGCCCGGCCGTCGTTTCGCCAGATGCAGTCCCGTTGCACGTCGACCGGAACGGCACCCTGGGCGGTCAGGTCGCCGGTGAACCCGGGGAAGAATTCCTCGAGGATCTGTCGTCCCCGGGCGAGCAGCCCGTGCAGATGCTCGCCCTGTGGTACGCCCCGGCGGTTGGTCGCGCCGGCCGGCAGGTCGTCACGGTCGAAGACGGTGACCTTCTCGAACGACTCGCTGAGCGCCCGGGCGGCGAGCAGGCCACCGATGCTGGCGCCGAGCACGATGGCGTGACCGGATCTTCTGTCAACAGACATGCTTGGCTCCAGTGATGAGATGTACTCAAGTTATGGAGGCGCACTGGTCGTCAAGAATCGCGATGAATTGACGTCAATGGGACGGTTGTTGTCGCATTCGGCCTGATCGATCGTTCTCGACGATTTATCGAACTTCACGACCCGTCCTGCGGGCCGGTCCCGTTCTCGTCCTGCTCGTACGTCGGAAGTTCCGGCAGGTGTCCGTCGACGATGGCGGACTCGGCAGCGTGGCGTCGGGATGGCATTACAACGGGGGCATCGAAGAGTGATCGTAGAGTGACTCTCTGGTGTACGTCAATGTCTGCCGCCGCTGGCACAGGTGGCTTTACCAGCCAATTCGGATGGTTGGGCCGGCTTCGCCCCCGCGAAGATCTCCCGTCGGAAGGAAGGGCGGGATGATCCAGATGAAATGATCGACTAGGGTCCTTGCCATGACCGGTGGCTCAGGCGACGGCTTCACCGTGGACCCGGCGGCGCTGGAGACCTTCTCCAAGACCAGCTACGCGCGGGCGGACGACTTCGACGGGATACGCGGGCGGCTACGCGACGGCGCGGTCGGGCGTTCCTCGTTCGGCATCATGCCCGCCTCGTTCACGCTCTACGACCAGTACGAGACGTGCCTCGACGACTGCCTCCAGGCGCTGGCGGACGGCGTCGAGGTGATGGAGGTGATCGCCGACGCGATCACCGCCGAGCGGGACGCGTACCTGGCCAGCGACGCCGCCGCACAGGGGCGGTTCCGGACCGGTGGCTGACCGGACGGGCGGCTGACCGGACCGGTCGGCGGGGCCGGTCGACGACCACCGGCAGCCCCGGGCGGATCACCCATGACGACGCGTGCAGAAACCACGAAGGGGGATGGCTGAGTGTCGGCCGTCGCGCTGGAGCGCAGCAAGACCTATTTCGAGCAGTTCGTCGGCTCGGTGCCGGAACCGTTGCAGGGCTTCACCCGTACGGTGTTGTCGCCGTTCGAGCAGCTCCTGGAACAGGTGGCCGGCGACCCCGACGACCTGATGCGGGGCGCCGAGCGCTGCCTCGCCGCGTCGACCGACGTACTCGGGATCGCCGCACAGCAGGCGAGCGACCGGGCCCGGCTGCAACCGCCGGCCTGGGGCGGAGAGGCCGCGAACGCGTTCCAGACCGGCCTGGCCAACGTCGAGGAGTCGATCCGGCAACTCGGGGACGGGCTGGCGGCGGCGAAGGAGGTGCTGGTCGAGGCGGCGAACGCCGCGGTGGACGCGTTCAACCTGCTCTGCGAGCTGATCTTCGAGTTCCTGACCGCCTTCCTGATCGAGGCGATCATCGCCGCCGCGGCGGCGTTCCTCAGCTTCGGCGCGTCGATCGCCGCGTTCGCCGTACGCTGGCTCGCCCGGCTGGCACTGACGCTGGGTCGCGGCGCCCGGATCGTGAGCAGGCTGGTCCGGGTCCTGGTGAAGCTGGCCCGCAAGCTCGACGACGTCAAGGCCCTGCTCACCACCTACCGCAAGCGGGTCATGGAGCTGCGCAAGCTCAAGAAGCAGTACGCGATGTGGCGACAGCAGGGTCGGACCCCGCAGGGCCTCGCGGTGGCGAAGGAGTACGGCCTCAAGGTCGGCCTGCCACGCTTCGTCTTCAACCAGGCGTCGCCGGTCAACCTGAGCGGCAAGGGCGGGGCGGTGCTGGACACCGTGGTCGGCGGGCAGGACATCCGCGACGGCCAGAAGGACCGCAACTACGCGACCGACGGCACCTACCGGGACGACATCGGCCCGTACACCAAGAGCGTGCAGGATCTGATCGACTCGGTGGGCTGACCCACCGGGCCGGCGGTCGCCCGATCCGGGCGGACGAGGGCAGGAGAGGAACGACGTGGAATACCCCGCGCTGGATCGGCTGGAGCAGCTCGCGAACAGCCTGGACGGCCTGCAGGACAGGATGAACCGCCGGGTCGAGGAACTCCGGCAGCAGCCGGTCGAGCTGGAGAGCGAGAGCGGCGCCGTGCGGGTGTCGGTCGACCACGGCGGTCGGGTGGACCGGGTGGACATCACCTCCCGGGGCATGCGGTACAGCCCCGACCAGCTTGGTTCGGAGATCACCGGCACGATCCGGCGGGCGCAGCGGGAGGCGACCAGGCGGCTGCAGGATTCGATGCGGGAGGTGCTGGGCAGCGCCGCCGACGACTATCCGCTGGGCTGAGCCGTGGGTACCGACCACCACCACCTGTACGGGGACGCGGTCGCCCACCGGCTGGAACCCGGCGAGGCGATGCTCGCGTGCAGCGAGGCCAAGCGTCCGCACGGACTGGCGCCGGACCCGCCGCCACGACCGCCGGAACCGGCCCCGGGCGACGGGGCGAAGGTCGCCGGAATGGGCCTGGCCGGCGCCGCGCTCAGCGGCATCGAGTTCATCGACAACCTCGGGGGCGGCGGCCCCACCGACTGGCTGATCCGGCTTTTTTTTGGTCGCGCGGCGCGCGGCCGGCTCGACTCGGTCGCAGCCGGCTACGTGCGCGCGGTGCCGACCGACGACAAGCTGCTGGTCGTGGTGACCGACCGGCGGCTGATGGTGCTGCGGGTCGGCCGTTCCAACGAGGTCCGACCGTTCGGCGAGCCACGCAAGCCGGTGGTGGCGGCGAAGCTGAAGCCGCTGTGGTCGGTGCACCGGGCGGAGATCACGGGCGCCCGTCAGCGCTGGCACCGGCTGCACGGTGCCCGGCTCCGGGTGATGTTCCGGGACGGCTCCTGGTTGGAGGTGACCGGTCCGCTGTGCATGGGCCGTCGTCGGGCCGGTGAACTGCGCGACGCCCTGTGCGGCTGAGTATGCGCCGCGCAGTACCGTGGCCGACGGACGACGGGTACGGGGGCCGCCCGGCGCGAAGGAGGTTCGACCATGAGCCGGGGCTGGGTGCTGGACGACTGGCGTGAGGCGTTCCTCGTCGAGGCCCGGCTGCGCCGGCTGCCCGGCACCGAGATCGGTGAGGCGCTCGCCGAGATCGACACGTACTGCGCCGACTCCGGCGTCGATCCCACCGAGGCGTTCGGCGAGCCGGCGGAGTACGCCACGGCCCTCGCCCACGGTCGCCGATCCGGGCGGGGTTCTCCGGCCGGGCGACGCCAGCTCTGGCGCGGCGTACTCGTCGCGAGCGGCACCCTGACCGGCGTGATGTCCCTGCTCGCCGGGGTCGACGCGGCCACCCGGGACGTCCGGGCCACCGTCACGGTCGGTCAACTCGTCTCGGTCGCCGTCGGGGTCGCCGGGATCGTCGGCGTCGCCGCGTTCCTGCTCCGGCCGGGTCGCCGCCGCTTCGGTGGCTTCGACTGGCGGTTCGGCCTGGTCGCGGGCGTCGGGATCGCCGTGACGACCGTTCCGCAACTGGTCTGGCCGCAGGAGGTGCTCCGGGCATCGGCCTGGCCGCTGCTCGGCGTCGGCCTGGTGGTGCTGTTGTTCGCCTGGTGGCCCCTGCTCTCCGGCCGGCTGCTGGCCGACCGGGTGGTCGATCCCGTCACCGGGGCCGAATCGGTCAGAACCCGGGGGTGGCTGCTCGGCGCCGTCCGGTGGGGCCTGCCGGTCGCGCTGCTCTGTGCCGTGCTCGTCGCGGTCCTGTTCGGTACCACCGGCCCGGGCTGAGGCGCCGCCGCGGTGCCGATGCCCCTCATGCTCCGAGGGGCGTCGGGTGCCGTCTCGACGGACCCGCCCACGGGGCGCCGCCACGGTGTCGCCCGGCTCGGCCAGTACTAGGGCACCCGCCCGGACGCGAGCAGTGCGGCGGTGGGCAGCGCCAGGACGCCGCCGTCGGTGAGGTGAATGGTGGTGAGGCGGTCGTAGTGCTGTCGGATCTGCTCGACCACCTCCGGCGGTTGGGCCGCCATCACCCTGCCCAGACGTCCGATGCCGCTGGCGGTGCCGTACCACCAGTCCTCGGGATCGGTCTGGTGGACCCAGGCGATGGTTTCGCAGCGCACGTCCGTCAGCGAGGCGGAGCGGAGCAGCTCACAGAATCCCTCGGCGGTATGCGCGAAGTCCCGCTCCGGCGGGACGGCCGGCTCATCGGCCGGACGTCGGACCCCGGCGGCGTCGAAGACCTGTTCCCAGAGTCGCTGCAACGGCGGTCGGGGACTCGGCCAGACCGTCGCGGCGATCCGACCGCCCGGACGGACGATCCGGCGCAGCTCGGCGACCGAGACCGCCGGGTCCCCGACGTGGTTGAGTACGAAGTTCGCCACCACCGCGTCGAAGTGGTCGTCCGGAAACGGAAGCTCGGGCAGGACGGCGTGGCACAGCCCGGCCTGCGGTACGCGGCGGCGGGCCAGCCCCAGCATGCTGAACTCGGCGTCGACCGCCATTACCCGCGCCTCCCGGGCACAGGCGAGGCCGGCGACCGTCCCCGGACCCGTGCCGACGTCCAGCACCCGCGTTCCGGCCCGGACCCGCGCGGCGTCGAGCAGCGCCGCCGCCGGATGAGCGCAGAGCTGGACGAAAGAGCGTTCGTACGCCTCCGCCTGTCCCGCCCAGTGCGTTCGTTGCATGCGGTCGAACGCGGTCATTGGCAGCGGGCCCCTTCTCTGACGCGGCGTCGACGCCTGACCGGCGCACATTAGCAGGATGGCGGGCCACGGATGGCGGGCCACGGATGGCGGGCCACGGATGCCGCGCCACGGATGCCGCGCCAGGGAGCCCGGTCGGTACGCCGGCTACCGCGTCTGGCGTAGGTCGTGCTCGGTTGGCGTACCCGGGGATGACGGCCGTTGGTCGACGCGGCGGCAGTTGGCTATGCCTAGCGTCGGTGTCGTCAGCTTCGCCGAGGAGGGACGACCGACATGAAAACAGAAACCGGATACGCGGACCAGCAGGTCCCGGACCGGAGTCGACCGGAGATCGGGCATGCTCGACCGATGGTGGCAGGTGGTGGGCCCGGGACCGGAGCCGGATCGGCGGTTGTGCGCCGGCCGGTCTGGCGGGACCTGGCGCTGGCCGGCCTGACGACGTTCGGCGTGCTGGTCGGTACGGCCGTCGCCGGGGCGCCGATCACGTACGAGGGCACAGTGCCGATGGCCACCACGCTCGGCCTGCTCCTGCTGGCCCACCGCCGCTGGCCGGTGGCCGTGCTGCTGACCAGCCTGGCCGCGATCATCGCGATGCGTACGGCGGAACTGACCGACGCCGGCTGGGTGTGGCCGGCAGCGGTGATCTTCTTTGTCGTCGCGGCGGACGACACCTCCGCCCGCCCCAGGCTGCGCTGGGCGATCGGGGCGGGCCTGTTCCAGCTGCTCTTCGCCGTCAACTGGCAGTGGTCGGTGGACGGGCAGGCTGCGCAGCGGGCGATCGGCGAGGTCGGCGGCGAGGCGGTCAGCCTGGCACTGCTCATCGCCGTGGCCGTGGCGTACCGCAACTGGTCGCGGTGGCGTACCGAACTCGCCGCCGGGCTGGCCCATGCCGAGCAGGAACGGAAACTGGAGGCGGATCGGCGGTCCGCCGAGGAGCGGTTGCAGATCGCCCGGGAACTGCACGACGTGGTGGCGCACACCCTGACCGTGGTGGGCGTACAACTGCGGGTCGTGGACGAGGCGCTGGACGACTCCACCGCCGAGGCGCGAGCGGCACTCCGTACCGCCCAGGAGGTCCGGGCCAAGGCGGTGGCCGACCTGCGGTCTCTGATCGACGTGCTGCGGTCGCCGGATGAGCGTTCCGAGGCCGGTGCCGTACCCGCACCCCAGACCGACCTGGCCGGCCTGGCCGACCTGGTGGTACGGAGCCGGAACAGTGGGCTGGAGGTCGTCGTGGAGACCAGTGGCGATCCGGCAGTGGTCTCCGCGCCGGTGGCCCTGGCCAGCTATCGGGTGATCCAGGAGTCCCTGACCAACACCGTCAAGCACGCCGAGGCCCGCCGGGCCACGGTGCGGCTGGACATCACCGCCGACTCGGTGGGCGTGGTGGTCACCGACGACGGGGTCGGTCCGGGACCGGATGCGGTGCCCGGTCACGGCATCAACGGGATGCGGGAACGGGTGGCGGCGCTCGGCGGTACCTTCCGGGCCGGTGCCGCCGAGGGCGGCGGCTACGCGGTGCACGCCACGATCCCTGTGGCAGGCTTCCGGCCGTGACGATCACCGTGCTGCTCGCCGACGATCAGGCCCTGGTCCGGGCGGGGTTCCGCAGCCTGCTCGGCCGGGGCCGGGACATCGAGGTCGTCGGCGAGGCGGCCAGTGGCGACGAGGCGGTCCGGCAGGCCCGTACCCTTCGGCCCGACGTGGTGCTGATGGACATCCGGATGCCGGGGATGGACGGGCTCGCCGCCACCGAACGGATCGTGCGGGACCCGACGCTGTCCGGGTGCCGGGTCATCATCCTCACCACCTTCGAGACCGACGAGTACGTCTTCGCCGCGCTACGGGCCGGGGCGAGCGGTTTCCTCACCAAGGAGATCGAACCGGCGCAACTCCGCCAGGCGGTCGGGATCGTGGCCGCCGGCGAGGCGCTGCTGTCGCCCAGCGTCACCCGCCGGGTCATCGAACAGTTCGCGCACCGGCCGGTGGCGCCCACCGACACCGAGGCGCGGTTGTCGGTGCTCACCGAGCGGGAGCGTGAGGTGCTGCAACTGATCGCCACCGGCCTGTCGAACGAGCAGATCGCGCAGCGCCTGTTCATCAGCCCGCTGACCGCGAAGACCCACATCAGCCGGGCGATCGGCAAGCTCGGGGTCCGGGACCGGGTCCAGCTCGTGATCCTGGCGTACGAGACCGGCCTGGTCCGCCCCGGCTCGTCGCCAGAACCGCCGGTCTGAGTCCCCGCCGCCGGCCGGTCGACGTGATCTCCCGTCGCCGGCCGGTGCGGTTCGGTCCGGTTCAGGCGACGGCCGCCACCTCGGCGACCCGCTCGGCGTCGGGTCGCAGTTGCGGGCTGGCCAGGGTGAGGAGCACGTTGGCGACCGCGAACGCCGCCGCGACCAGCAGGCCCCGGTGGAAGCCCTCCACCAGCGCCTGCTGCTGGCCGGCTCCCTGGGCGAGCGCGTCGCCGACGCGGGTGGTGGAGAGCGTGGTGACGACGCCCAGGCCCAGCGCGCCACCGACCTGGAAGAAGGCGTTCACCACGCCCGATGCGGCGCCCGCCTCGTGGTTGGCAACGTCGGCGACGGCGACGATCTGGGCCGGCACGCTGAGGCTGACGATGCCGAACCCGAAGAGCAGCAGTCCGGGGAGCAGTTCGGTGGTGTAGCTGCCACCGGCTCCGGCCTGGCCGAGCAGCAGCAGGCCGACGAGGCCGACGGTGGCCCCGGTGAGCTGCACCGTACGGGTGCCGAGCCGGTGCACCAGTTGGCTGGCGAGGACGGCACCGAGGATGGCCGAGGCGCCCATCGGCAGGAAGTGCAGCCCGGCTTCCAGAGCCGAGTCGCCACGTACCTGTTGCAGGTAGATCGCGGTCAGGAAGAACATCGACAGGAACGCGGCGCCGTTGAGGGCCAGGGCTGCGCTCGACACGCCCAGCGCCCGGGACCGGAACAGACGCAGCGGGACCAGCGGGGCGGCGGAGCGGGCTTCGACGGCGACGAAGGCGATGAGCAGGGCGACACCGCCGAGAAGGAAGGTGAGCACCTCCAGTGATCCCCAGCCGCTCGGTTCGGCCCGGACCACTCCGAAGACGACCGAGAGCAGCCCGGCGGTGCCGAGCAGCGCTCCGGCCGCGTCGAAGGTTCGGGCGCCGTCCGGGTTGTGCCGGATGTCCCGGACGTAGCCGGGGATGACGGCGACGAGCCCGATCACGATCGGCACGTTGACGAAGAAGACCCACTGCCAGCTCAGCGAGTCGACGAGCAGGCCACCGGCGACGACGCCGAGGGTGCCGCCGAGTCCGGCGAGGCCGCCCCAGACTCCCATCGCGATGTTCCGTTCGCGGCCGTGCGGGAACGTGACGGTCAGCAGGGCCAGCGCGGCCGGGGACAGCATCGCGCCGCCCAGGCCCTGGACGGCCCGCGCGCCGATCAGGAAGCCGGGGGAGTCGGCCAGCCCGGCGACCAGCGAGGCGGCCCCGAACAGGACGAGCCCGGCGATGAAGACCCGGCGCGGGCCGAGCAGGTCGGCGGCCCGGCCGCCGAGGAGCAGGAAGCCGCCGAAGAGCAGCGTGTACGCGCTGATGACCCATTGCAGGCTCTCGGGCGCGAAGCCCAGGTCGGCCTGGATGTGCGGCAGCGCGACGTTCACGATCGTCACGTCGAGCACCACGATGAACTGCGCGAGTGCCAGCACCGCGAGTGTGGCCCAGGGACTGCGTCGCATTACCTACCTCGTCTGCGGAAGTGGTCGGATGTATACGGCGTACGTCTACGTAGTATGTCTACACCGTAGACCAAAAGTCTACGGTGTAGACTTGGCGACGTGGCAGGTATGAGCAAGGACACCGGCCGGCAGCGGCGCCTCGATCCGGACAGGATCGCGGAGAGCGCCCTGGCCATCGCGGACGCCGAGGGGCTGTCCACGCTGACGGTCCGGCGGCTCGCCCAGCACCACGGCGTCACCCCGATGGCCCTCTACCGGCACTTCCGGGACAAGGACGAACTCCTCGACGCGATCGCCGAACGGCTCTTCGCCGCCGTCGTCGTGCCCGAGCCCGGCGACGCGCCCTGGCACGAACAGCTACAGGATCTCCTCGCCGCGATCCTCGCCGCGCTGTCGCCGCATCCCAACGCCGCCGGGCTCACCCTGCACCGGATCCTCGCCTCGGAACCCGGCCTGACCGTGGCCGAACGGGCCCTCGCACTCCTGGCCGAAGCCGGCTTCTCCACGGACCAGGCCGCCGAGATCGGTAGTCAGGTGATCGGCTCCCTGATCGCCATCGTCACCCCCGCACCGGGGACCACGGAGGATTCCGATCCCGAGGTCAGGGACGAGCGGTTCCGGGCCAAGCGGGCGGCGCTGGCGGCCCTCTCGCCACGGCGTTACCCGCACGTCGTCGCCTCCGCCGAAACCCTGGTGCACTGCGCCAGTGGACGGCGCGACCAGGCCCTGGCCGTACACCTCATCGTGGCGGGCGTCCGGGCCGTGCGGCCGACCGGCTCCCCGGCCGCCGCCGGGGTCTGACCGCCGGTGGCGGTGCGCCGATGGCGCGCCACGATCCCCCGCCAAACCCGGGCGAGGCCGGGTCGGGTGAGCCATTAGGCTTGCAGGGTTCTGTCCGGATGTTTGCCGGGGGCGGTTGCCGCCCGAGAGCTGGAGTCTTGATGAGCACGACCGTCCTGCCCTCGTACGACGAGGTCGTCGAGCGCTACGCCCCGGTGATCGGCCTGGAGACCCATGTCGAGCTGGGCACGAACACCAAGATGTTCTGTGGCTGCCCGACCGACTTCGGCGGCGAGCCCAACACCCGTGTCTGCCCGGTCTGTCTGGGTCTGCCCGGTTCGCTGCCGGTGGCCAACAAGGCGGCGATCGAGGCGACGATCCGGATCGGCCTGGCGCTGAACTGTTCGATCGCCTCCTGGAGCCGGTTCGCCCGGAAGAACTACTTCTACCCGGACATGCCGAAGAACTTCCAGATCAGCCAGTACGACGAGCCGCTCTGCGTGGACGGCTTCCTCGACGTCGAGGTCGACGGGGAGATCGTCCGGATCGGGATCGAGCGGGTGCACCTGGAGGAGGACACCGGAAAGAGCCTGCACGTGGGCGGCGCCACCGGTCGGATCCAGGGTGCGACGGAGTCGCTGGTCGACTACAACCGGGCCGGCATCCCGCTGGTGGAGATCGTCACCAAGCCCATCCCCGGTACCGGGGCGAAGGCGCCGATCGTCGCCCGGGCGTACGTGACCGAGCTGCGGGACGTGCTCCGCACGCTCGGAGTCTCCGACGTCCGGATGGAGGAGGGCTCGCTGCGCTGCGACGTGAACACGTCGCTGTCGCCCGCCGGGTCGGCCGAGTGGGGCACCCGGACCGAGACCAAGAACGTCAACTCGCTGCGCTCGGTCGAGCGGGCGGTCCGGTCGGAGATGCTGCGCCAGGCCGCCGTACTGGACGGCGGGGGCCGGATCGTCCAGGAGACCCGGCACTTCCACGAGGACAGCGGCGACACCACCTCGGGCCGGTCGAAGGAGACCGCCACCGACTACCGCTACTTCCCGGAGCCCGACCTGGTGCCGCTGGCGCCGGACTCGGCCTGGGTCGCCGAGCTCAAGGCCGCACTGCCGGAACTGCCCCGGGTGCACCGTCGGCGGTTGCAGCAGGACTGGGGCCTGTCCGACCACGACATGCAGTCGGTGCTGAACGCCGGTGCGGTCGAGCTGATCGAGCAGACCGTGGCCGCCGGGACGACGCCGGCCGGCGCCCGGAAGTGGTGGCTGGGCGAGCTGTCCCGGCGGGCCAACGAGGCAGGTGTCGAGTTGTCCGCGGTCGGCGCCAGCCCGGCACAGGTCGCGGAACTGCAACTCCTGGTCGACGAGGGCAAGCTGAACGACAAGCTGGCCCGTACCGTGCTCGAGGCCGTGGTGGCGGGTGAGGGCTCGCCGCGCGAGATCATGGCCGCCCGGGGCCTGGAGGTCGTCTCCGACACCGGCGCGCTGACCACCGCCGTCGACGCGGCGATCGAGGCCAACCCGGACATCGCCGCCAAGGTCCGGGACGGCAAGGTGGCCGCGGCCGGTGCCCTGGTCGGGGCGGTCATGAAGAGCACCCGGGGAGCGGACGCCAAGACCGTCCGCTCGCTGATCCTGTCCCGGCTCGGCGTCGAGGGCTGACCTGTAAGGAAGGGCCCCCGCTTATCGTTTTCTGCATAAGCGGGGGCCCCTTTTAACACCTCAGCCAGTGGGGGTGGGGG